>NCBV01000018.1 GCA_002279355.1 Acidiphilium sp. 37-60-79 | reverse complement strand
CATAGATGCTGGCCTCCAACCCAGCCAGCATCTTGAATCAGAAATCAGCCCGCGCCGGAATCCCGAAAATGAATCAATCAGAAAATATCAGACTCTAAATCAACTTGCGACAGCGCACCCGCGCGCGAGGGTGATCACCCGTTGATCCGCACCAATCGTCTCCAACCGGTGCGCAATCGTGATCACCGTGCGCCCCACGCTGATCTCCGCAATCGCCTGCACCACCGCCTGCTCGGTCACCGGATCAAGCCCCTCGGTCGGCTCATCAAGGATCAAAAACGGCGTATCGCGCAACGCCGCGCGCGCCAGCGTCAGCCGCCGCGCCTGCCCCCCTGATAATGTCACGCCCGCTTCGCCCACCAGCATGTCCAGCCCGTCCGGCGCCGCGCGCACAAAATCCGCAAGCTGCGCAATCTCGAGTGTCCGCCACAAGGCGGCGTCATCAGCATCGGGCCGTGCCAACAGCAAATTATCGCGCACAGTGCCCGCAAAAATCTGGCTCCGCTGCGATACCACGGTAAAAAGTGACCGCACATCATCGCCGCGAATGGTGCGTAACTCCACCCCACCAATCTGCACCGAGCCTTCTTGATACTCGGCAAACCGGAGCAGTAAATTCACCAACGAGGTTTTTCCTGCTCCGCTGCGCCCGATCACCGCCACCCGCTCTCCCGGCGCAAGGGTCAAATCCAGCCCATCCAACGCCCAGCCCGCCTGCCCCGGATAACGCAGCCGAACACCCCGGATTTGCACATCCAACTGCCCGGGTCGCGGCGGGCTCACCGCCGGGTCGCGCACCGGTGTGTCACGATCCACCAGTGCAAAAACCCGCCGTGCCGATTCCGCCATCCCGCCCCAAGCCTGAAATGCTCCCGCTAACGGCGCCACCGCCTCAAACGCGGCCATCGCGCCCAACGTGAGCAGCGCCACATCAGCACCTGGCAACGCGCCGCGAAACACCAACCACCCCCCAATAACCAGCGTCGCCGCCATGGTAAACTGTGCCAGCAGCATATGACCGCCAGCGCCCAAGCCAGCAATCACCGCCAGCCGCCCTTGCCGTGCGGCTAACGCGGCGCTCGATTGGCCAACCCGCGCTTGCATCGCCGGTGCTGCATTATAGGTCAGCAACTCCGCCATTCCCTGCACGCAATCGACCAAATCCGCCCGCATCGCCGCCTGCACTCTCACCGCATCCGCACTCGGGCCGCGCCCCAATTTTTGGCTGATCAGCGGCACGCCAACGCCCGCAAGCGCAAGTCCCGCCAGCAGCACGAACCCCGCCAGCGGCGAAAACGCGGTAAACATCAAGGCCATCAGCAGCGCGCCGATCATGGCCACGGCCGATGGTGCCACCACCCGCAGAAAAAAATCACCGAGCCGGTCAATATCCGCAACCAGCCGCGCCAACAGCTCGCCCCCGCGCTCACCCGCCAGCCCCACCGGCGCTAACGGCTCCAACCGCGCATATAAATCGGTCCGCAAACGCGCTAACAGCCGAAACGTCGTCTCATGATCAACCAGCCGCCCGGCATAGCGTGCCAATACCCGCACGGTCGCAAAAAACCGCACCCCGGCAGCAGGGGTAAAAAAATTGAAAGCATTTTGCACGGCAAATCCCGCCAGCCCAACCAGGGCCGCCCGCGTCAAAAACCAACCCGAGAGCGCCAACAACCCAAAATTTGCCAGCACCGTTACAACGCCTAACGCAATTCCCCCGGCAATCCAGCGCCAATAGGGCGCGTAAAGCCGCGTCAGCCGGATCAAATCGCGCATGCCATCGCCTCCGCCGCCATGGTCACGCCCATCAGCGCGGCGTAAGCCCCGCCTTGCGCGAGCAGCGTCGCATGGGTGCCCGTCTCGGCAATCCGCCCGTCCTCGATCACCAAAATCTGCGCTGCCCTTCGCACCGTCGCTAAGCGATGGGCAATCACAATCGCCGTGCGCCCGCGTGCCAAATCCGCAATCGCAGCGCTCAACGCCGCCTCCGTCTCCGCATCCAAATGCGCGGTCGCCTCGTCCAAAATCAGCAAATCAGCATCTTTCAAAAACGCCCGCGCCAGCGCCAAACGCTGGATTTCCCCGCCCGATAAACCCTCACCCGCCTCGCCAATCTGCGTCGCCAACCCGGCAGGCAACGCCATCACCTGATCAAGCAGCCGCGCCTGCGCCAAGGCCGCACGCACCGCCGCATCATCCGCATCCGGCCGTGCCAACCGGACATTCTCTGCGATGCTGCCGGCAAATAATCGCGGATTTTGCGGCACATAAGCCAACCGCTCCCACCAGCCGGTGCGTTCCAGCATGCTCAACGCTGTGTCGCCATTAATGGTAATCGCGCCCGCACTTGGCGCAACAAACCCCAATATCGCCGCAACCAGGCTCGATTTTCCGGCACCGGACCGGCCCACAATTGCGGTCATCGTGCCCGCCGGAAAGCAACACTCAATCTCGCGTAGCACCGGCACCCCCGGGTCATAACTCAGCGCCAGCCCCGTACACCGGATGGTCAAAGCCCCGCTCGGCACCGCCGCATCACCCCAGCGCACCATCGGTTCTGTATCCAGCACGTCAAAAATCCGCCGCGCCGCCGCCAACGCGCTCATGCGCGCATGGTAATGCGTCGCCAAGCCGCGCAGCGGCAGAAAAAACTCAGGCACCAGCAGCAACACCAAAAATGCCGGGAAAAAGCCAATCTGCCCATGCAGCAGCCGAGCGCCAAACAGCACCGCCACCAGCGCAATTGCCAATGATGCAAAAAACTCTAACGCCGCCGAGGTCAAAAACGCAACGCGCAAGCCCGCCATCGTCACCCGTCGATACGAATCCGCCACGCGCCCAATCAGCGCAATCTCATCGCGCGCCCGGCCAAATAATTTGAGCGTGGTGATGCCCTGCACCGCATCCAGAAAATGCGCGCTCATGGTCAGCAAATATTGCCACTGCCGCTGATTAATCGCCTCCGCCCGGTAGCCAATCAACACCATAAAAAACGGAATAACCGGCCCCGTCACCACCAAAATCAGCGCGCTGATCCAATCAAGCCGCAGCACCACGGCCAAAATCGCGAGCGGCACCGTCGCCACCAGCGCCATTTGCGGCAGGTAGCGCGCCAAATATGGCTCTAACGCTTCTACCCCATCGAGCATCGTTGCCGCCAAATCGGCACTGCGCTCACCCGCCGCATAGGCCGGACCCAGCGCAAACAGATGCTCCAATAACAGCGCGCGCAGCGACAACTTCACCGAAACCGCCGCCCGGTGTGCCGCGATCTCCGCGCCAAAGCTCAACCCAGCGCGAATCAAAAACAGCCCGACCAGACCAAGCAAGTCAGCCCGCACGGTCAGCAGCGATGCATGGTCAAACACCAACGCCGTGACAATCCGTGCCAGCAAAACGGCCTGCACAATCACCGCAATGCCCGCAGCAAATCCGAGCGCCACTGCCGCGATCAAGCCGCGTCGCGCCCCGCGCCCCGCGGCGATCAGCCGCCGATCAATCGTGCGCGCCATCGTCCAATCAGGCCTTCACCCTCGACGGCCCAGGCCCATCGCCGCCACGCTCAAAACGAGCCATAGGCATAGCCACTAACCGGATCAATCAACGCCAAATCCTCCGATACGCTGCGCACCCCTGCACTATTCTCCGCAATCACCACCAGCGCTTGGCGCTCCGCCTCGCTAAACACCGAGCCGGACAGCATCGCCACCCCGTCTTTCACCGCAATATTGATCGTGCCCTTGGGTGCCCATTTCGATGTCGCAATCGCATGCCTGATCGCCGTCGTAATCGCATCATCGCTGCGCACCACATCATCAACAACCAGCAGCCGATCAACCAAGGCCGCCAGAATATTGCGCCGCGCCAGTAACCCAACCAACCGGTCGCCATTCACCACCGGCACTTGCTTGATGTGCAGCTTCGCCATCAATGCCACCGCATCGCCGAGTGCCGCGTCTGCCGCGATGCTGCGCACCGGCGCAGTCATCACCTCGCCCACATGCCGCCCGCGCGTCTTCACAAACGCACTCGCCGAGGTCTCGGGCGCGAGAAATCCACGCCACCAGCCAATATCCGGGGCGGTGTCCAATTCAGGCCGCCGTAGCAAATCACCATCGGTGATAATCCCGCGCAGCACATCGCCGCCGATCACCACCGGCAAGGCGGACACGTGTTGATCCAGCATAATCCGCGCCGCATCACTCAACGTGGTCTCCGGCGCAACCGTGATCGGGTTCACCGTCATGATGTCCTTGATATGCATGATACCCTCCAAAACTCTGCGCTCCTTTTATCGTGTCGGATGCGCGCCATCCTTGATCCAAATCAAATGCGCGAGCACCAAAGGGGCAGTCGACGGTCGCAATGGGGGAGGGGGCTTGCGCGCCCGCGAAATCCCATGGTCCAACCAACCAATGAAATGTTGGCCCGTTCTCATCACCGCTCTCCTCACCGCTCTCACCCTGATCGCCGCATGCGCGCCAAACGCCCGCGCGGCCAATCCGCCGATCGCGCAGGTGGCGCTGGCCGGCGGCAAAACCCTATCCTATTTTGCCTCCCAGCCGCCGAACCCCACGCCGGTCAGCGCGCTGATCGTCATCGCAGGCTATCCGCGTGACGCGAACCGCACCTTCAGCGCCGCCGCCCTCGGCGCGGCTCTCGATGGCAAAACCAGCAGCCCGTTGATCATCGCACCCATCTTCCAAGTCCCCCGCGCCGAAGCGGCCCGCTTTTGCCATTTCCCCGGCATGCCGAACCCCACAGCCACCAACGCGCTCTGGCATTGCGGCACCTGGCTCAGCGGTGCGCCCGCGCTCAACACCCCGGTCACCGCCTTCGGCGCGCTCAACGCGCTGATCAATCAAACGCTCCGCCGCTACCCATCGGTCCGCACCATCACCATCGCGGGCTTTTCCGCCGGCGCGCAATTCACCCAGCGCTACGCCGCCTTCGCCGCCGCCCCCAGCCGCCCGGTGCGCGAACGCTTCGTGATCGCCGATCCCAGCGCCTTTCTCTATTTCAATCGCACCCGCCCGCACCCGCATCCGCGCAGTTGCCCCACCTATAATGATTGGAAATTCGGCACCGCAAACCTCCCTTCTTATCTCGGCCGCAGCGCCGCCGCCGCCCGCATGGCTTACGCCGCCGCCAATATCCATTATCTCGAAGCCGCCCATGATCATGGCACCGGCAAAGGCACCGCCTATCGCCTGCTGGAAAAAAACTGCGCTGCGGAAACCCAAGGCCGCTACCGCCTCGGTCGCGGCATCGCCTACGCCGCCTACGATCAGCACGATCTGGCCCATGGCCGCCACCGCCTCACCATCATCCCCGGCTGCGCCCACAATGTTCGCTGCGTGTTCACCGCCAAGGAAGCTGCCCCGGCTTTATTCGGCCAACCCTAAGCACGGCGCGGTGGACATTGCTGCGGCACCGAACCATATCCCCAACAACTCAACCTTCACGGAGATTATCGGATGTCACTCCAACTTGGCGACACAGCCCCCGATTTCGATCAAGATAGCTCGGCGGGCAAACTCAATTTCTACAGCTATCTCGGCAATTCCTGGGGCATCTTGTTCAGCCACCCGGCCGATTACACCCCGGTCTGCACCACCGAACTCGCCGCCGTCGCCCGCCTCAAGCCGGAATGGGACAAGCGCAACGTCAAGCCGCTGGGCCTGTCGGTCGATACCGGTGAAAATCACGTTGGCTGGTCCAAAGACATCGAAGAAACCCAAGGCCAACAGGTCAATTTCCCGATCCTGGCCGACCATGACCGCAAAGTCAGTCATCTCTATGGCATGATCCACCCGAACGCGAGCACCACCGCCACTGTGCGCTCGGTCTTCATCATCGATCCGGCCAAAAAAATCCGCCTGATCCTCACCTACCCGATGGCCACCGGTCGCAATTTCAACGAAATCCTGCGGGTCATCGATAGTTTGCAACTCACCGATTCCGCCAAGGTCGCCACCCCGGCGGACTGGCAAGACGGGCAAGACGTCATCATCGTCACCTCGGTGTCCGATGACGAAGCCAAGCAGCGCTTTCCCGAAGGTTTCAAAACCCTGAAACCCTATCTGCGCCTGGTCAAGCAACCCAAACTGCCCCACGGCTGAGCTTGCCCCCCCGCATCACCCGCCAATTTGCCCGGATTTAGCCAAATTGGCGGGTGATTGTCATAAAAGCTTCACCGAACTGTCATTGTCGTGGCATGAGTGTCCTGTATTCATCCTCCAGCCGGGCAGCGCGCCCGAAATGAGAAGGGTCCCATGCCTGACGCCGTTGCTCGTATCGAACCCGTCGCGATGAGCGATACCGCCATTCCCCGCATCGCCGTCCGCGCCCTGCGTTTTTACTATGGCGAGGTCGCCGCCCTGCGTGACGTGTCGATCGATTTCCCCGATCGGCAAACCACCGCGATGATCGGCCCGTCCGGCTGCGGCAAATCCACCCTGCTGCGGGTGCTCAACCGCATGTATGATCTTTACCCCGGCCAACGCGCCGAGGGCGAAGTGTTGCTCGATGGCGAAAATATTCTCGCCCCCGGGATCGATCTGAACCGCCTGCGTCGGCGCGTCGGCATGGTGTTCCAAAAACCCACGCCGTTCCCGAAATCGATTTACGAAAATGTCGCTTTCGGTGTGCGCCTGCATGAGCGCCTTTCGCGCGCCGCGATGGATGAGCGGGTCGAATGGTCGCTCACCCGCGCCGCCTTGTGGGGCGAGGTCAAAGACAAGCTGAACCAATCCGCCAATGCGCTCTCTGGCGGTCAGCAGCAGCGCCTCTGCATCGCCCGCAGCATCGCGGTGCGCCCGCAAGTGCTCCTGCTCGATGAACCCACCAGCGCACTCGACCCAATCTCGACCTTGAAAATCGAAGAATTGATCGACGAGCTGAAACGCGATTTCACCATCGCCATCGTCACCCATAATATGCAGCAAGCGGCCCGCTGCGCCGATCGCGTCGCCTTTTTCTATCTCGGCGAACTGGTCGAATGCGCCCCCGCCACCGAACTCTTCACCGCCCCGCGCGAACGCCGGACCCAGGAATATATCACCGGCCGCTTCGGCTAACCGCGCGCCAAGGAACATCATGCCCGAAGATAGTAAACACATCCTCACCAGCTTCGAGACCGACCTCGCCCGCCTGCGCGACATGATCGCGGCCATGGGCGGCATGGTCGAATCCGCCCTATCGGATGCTGTGCGCGCGTTGCTCAACCGCGATGCCGAACTCGCCGCCCGCGTGGTGGAGCAGGATCAAAAAGTCGATGCCGAAGAGCGGGTCATCGAGCAATTCGCCATTCGCATCCTCGCCTTGCGCCAGCCCGTCGCCGATGATCTGCGCCACGTCGTCGCCGCCCTGAAAACCACGACCGATCTGGAACGCATCGGCGATTACGCGGCCAATGTCGCCAAGCGCACCATCGTGCTGAACCAAGTCACCCCCGCCTACCCGCTGGCCAGCCTCGCGCAAATCTCGCGGCTGGTGCAGGAAAACCTCAAACTCACCATCGATGCGTTCAGCGAAGCGGACGCCACCAAAGCCGTCACCGTCTGGCGCGCCGATCAAATGATCGATGACCTCTACACCACCATCTTCCGCGAGCTCATCACCTATATGATGGAAGATGCGCGCAACATTTCGCCCTGCACGCATCTGCTGTTCATCGCCAAAAACCTCGAACGCATCGGCGATCACGCGACCAACATGGCCGAACTCACCTTTTACGCCGCCACCGGTAAAACCCTGCCGGACACCCGCCCCAAAGGCGATCTGTCCACCGACTATGCCGCCCCCCAGAGCTAATCAGTCGCCCCAGGAGCCATCATGAGCGAAACCGCCCGCCCAACCATTCTCGTCGTCGAGGATGAAGCGCCTTTGGTCACCTTGCTGCGCTATAATCTGGAAAAACAAGGCTTTAAGGTCGATGAAGCGGGCGATGGCACCGAAGCCTTGGCCAAAATCACCGAATGCCCGCCCGATCTGATGCTGTTGGATTGGATGCTGCCCACTTTGTCCGGCATCGAATTATGCCGCCAAATCCGTCGCCGCCCCGCCACCCGTAACCTGCCGGTGATCATGCTCACCGCACGCGCCGAGGATCAGGATGCGGTGCGCGGCCTGGAAACCGGCGCCGATGATTACGTAACCAAACCCTTCTCGCCCGATGCGCTGATCGCGCGCATCCGCGCCTTGCTGCGCCGTGCGGGCACTGCCCCAGCCAAAACCAAACTCACCTTCCACGATATCGATCTCGACCCCGCAACCCATCGCGTGGTGCGCGGCGGCCGCCTGCTGCATCTCGGCCCCACCGAATTTCGCCTGCTGGAGTTTTTTCTCCGCCACCCCAAGCGCGTGTTCACCCGCGAAGACGTGCTCAACGCGGTCTGGGGCCGGGACATCCATGTCGAACCCCGCACCGTCGATGTGCATATTCGCCGCCTGCGCAAAGCCATCAACGGCCCCAATGAGCTGGATCTTATCCGCACCGTCCGCGCCGCCGGCTACGCGCTCGACCCGCAAACCACCTGACCCCAAAAAATTTCATCTCAAAAATCAGGCTCGAGGCTTCATCGCCAATGGCCCAAAAAAAAGGCCGACCCAAAGGATCGGCCAGCATCATTTCGATGCTTTAGAGGCTCCCTAAACTTGGCGGCTGGCGCTCAGTGACCAAAAGTCCTCTCAAGCGCCACGAATGTTTAATTACCGAAAAATTATCACAACGCAAGAGGGTTTCGCCTGAAACCCTATTTTTTGAAAGAAAAAATGTATTACAAATAAGCCGTCCAGACTATTTTTATGTCACAGATCGCGCAACGCCGCGCCGAGGGCCGCACATTCCTCGCCCGCCAATCCCGGTTTCGCCGCCTCGGCAACGCCTAAACCTTCAGCAAAACTCATCGCAAACGCCATCCGGTTGCCCAAAGCGGGCAGCAACAACAATCCGCGCGCCCCAATTTCCACTTCCAGCCGCCGCCGCAACCGCGAAGCCGCCGGCGCCCGATTAAACACCAGCGCCACCCGCCGCCGTTCCTCTGCCGCCCGCTTCAGCGTCGCCTCCGCCGCCAATAAATCCGGCGGCGAGGGATTAAGCGGCACCAGCACCAAATCCGCCTCGCGAATCGCCCGCGCCTGATCGCCGTCCAGCACCGGCGGCGTATCAATCAGCACAATCTCATGGCTCGCCCGAACCTGATCCAGCGCCCGGCTCAGCCGCCAGCCGGTCACGCTCTGCACCGTCACATCCGCCCGCGCCCGCGCCTGATCCGCCCGCAGCAATCCCCACGCGGTCAACGAGCCTTGTGGATCAATATCAATACACGCCACCCGCCGCTCCATCCCGAACCACACCGCAAGCTGGGCCGCCAGCATGGTCTTCCCCGCCCCGCCTTTTTGCTGCGCAATCGCAATCACAATCGCCATCACCATCCACCCTTCATTGATCCACACTCAAGCCGTAACAATCATACCGCAAATCATCCATAGGGTCCCGTAATTTTCTCAATCATCGTCGCCACCCATCCGATTACATATTGCCCCCGCCGCCGCACCTGCCAACATGATCGCAATGGAACCGCTTCTCACACCCAGCCAACTCGCAACCATCGATCAAGCTGCCCCCGCCCACGGCACACCCCTCGCTCAACTGATGGAGCATGCCGGACGCGCCGTCGCCCACGCCATCCGCCGTCATTACCCGCCCAGCCGCGTGCTCGTCCTCGCCGGTCCCGGCAATAATGGCGGCGATGGCTATGTCACCGCCCGCCTGCTGGCCCAATGGGGCTGGCCCGTCGCCGTTGCGCCGGTGCTCGGCCCACCGACCGCGCCCGAAGCCGCCGCCGCAGCCGCACGCTGGCACGGTCCCCTGGTCGCCGCCGACCCCCATATCCATCGCGCTGATCTGGTGATCGATGCAATTTTCGGCGCCGGCCTCTCGCGTGATCTCGCGCCCAACCTCGCCGCCCTGCTCGCCGCCGCCCGCCCGCTGATCGCCATCGATATTCTCTCCGGCATCGATGGCACCACCGGTGCGCTCCGGGGCGTCACCGCCGTCGCTGATCTCACAATCACCTTCGTGGTCCGCAAACCCGGTCATCTGCTCTATCCTGGCCGCGCCCATAGCGGCACGCTCCTCTGTGCGGACATCGCCATGCCCGCCGCTGCCCGCGCCACCATCACCGCCAATCTCTGGCGCAATACCCCCAGCCTCTGGCGCTTGCCCGCGCTCGACCCCGATGGCCATAAATATGAGCGCGGCAGCTTGACGCTCCTCTCCGGCACCATGCCAGGCGCCGCCCTGCTCGCCGCCGCCGCCGCCCGCCGCACCGGCGCGGGCCTCGTCACCATCGCGGCCCCCGCCCCCATCACCGCCCCGCCCGGCATCATCACCACCACCGATCCACTGGCAACCCTGCTGACCGATCCCCGTCGGCAAACCTGGCTTTGCGGCCCTGGCCTCGGCATTGATCGCGCCGGCCCCGCCCTGGCCGCCCTCATCACCGCCCACCACAGCATCGTCGCCGACGCCGATGCCCTCACCGCCTGCGCGGGCGCGCCAGACCGCCTGCGCGGCACCACCATCATCACCCCGCATCACGGCGAGTTCCGCCGCCTGTTCCCTGATTGCAAGTCCGATAAACTCACCGCCGCACGCAGCGCCGCCGCGCAAACCGGCGCCGTCGTCATCTATAAAGGCGCTGACACCGTCATCGCCGCCCCCGATGGCCGCGCCGCGATCAACGACAACGCACCCCCCAGCCTCGCCACCGCCGGCGCGGGTGATGTGCTGGGGGGCATCTGCGCGTCCCTGCTCGCCCAAGGAATGCCCCCGTTCGAAGCCGCCTGCGCCGCCGTCTGGCTGCACGGCGCCGCCGCCACCCGCACCAGCGCGGGCCTGATCGCCGAAGACATCGCCCCTCATCTGCCCGCCGCCATGGCGCAAGCCACCCTTTCCCTGATATAACCGCCCCAAGAACGGGGGACCGACCATGGACATCATCACCGACCACAGCCTCACCGCACCCACCACCGCCGATTACCCAGCGCTCCGCCAAATCGAGCGCAAACTGCTCTGGCTGTCCTCCTGGATGATCCATAATGCCAATCACCTGCGCCCCAATCGCGATGGGCTGAAAGTCGGCGGCCACCAAGCCTCCTGCGCCTCGGTGGTCTCGATCATGACGGCACTCTATTTCCACATGCTCCGCCCGCAAGACCGCGTCGCGGTCAAACCCCACGCCGCCCCGGTGCTGCACGCGATCAATTATTTGCTCGGCCGCCAAACCATCGGAAAAATGGCCGCCATCCGCCAAATGGGCGGCGCCCAAGCCTATCCCTCCCGCGCCAAAGACGGGGCTGAGATCGATTTCTCCACCGGCTCCGTCGGCCTCGGCGTCGCCATCACCTCCTTCGCCGCCCTGATCCAGGATTATCTGCGCGCCCATGATTTGATCGACCCCGCCCGCCCCACCGCCCGTCATGTCGCTATCGCCGGTGACGCCGAACTCGATGAAGGCAATATCTACGAAGCCTTGCTCGAAGGCTGGAAGCATGATGTGCGCGATGTCTGGTGGGTGGTCGATTACAACCGCCAAAGCCTCGACTCGGTCATGCCCGATCGCCTATTTGGCCGCTTCGAAGGCTTGTTTCGCGATATGGGCTGGAAGGTGATGAGCCTGAAATACGGCAAATCCCTCGAATCCGCCTTCCGCAAACCCGGCGGCAATGCCCTGCGCGCCTGGATCGATGATTGCCCCAACAGCCTCTATTCCGCCCTCACCTTCCAAGGCGGCGCTGCCTGGCGCCAAGCCCTGATCGCGGATCTCGGCCGGGCGCGCACCACCCGCGCGATCATCGACCCGCTGTCGGATCAAGACCTCGCCCGCCTGATGACCAATCTTGCCGGCCATGATCTGCCCACCCTGATCGAAGCCTTCACCGCCGCCGCCGCCTCCGACCAACCAACCTGCTTCCTCGCCTACACCACCAAAGGCGCCGGCCTGCCCTTCGCTGGTCACAAGGATAATCACTCCGGCCTGATGAATGACGAGCAAATGGCCGCCTTTCGCACCAGCATGGCCATCCGCGATGGCCATGAATGGGACAAGTTCGAAGGCCTAGACCAGCCCGATCGCCTGCATCATTTTATCCAATCGGTGCCCTTCGCGACCAAGCTCCTGGCCGAAGGCCGTAATTACCCAAGCCCCATCGTGCCGGTTCCGGCGCAATTGCCGCACGCGCCCTTCGCTGGCCGCAAAACCTCCACCCAAGGCGGCTTTGGCGAAATCCTGGCCGAAATCGGCCGCGCCGAAGGCCCTTGCGCCGAGCTAGCCCGCCACATCGTCACCATGAGCCCGGATGTCACGGTCTCCACCAATCTCGGCCCCTGGGTCAATCGCCGTGGCGTGTTCGACCGGCACACCCGCAACGATGTGTTCCGCGATTCCAAACTCGCCTCCGCCCAGCGCTGGGGCATGAGCCCGGATGGCCAGCATATCGAACTCGGCATCGCCGAACAAAACCTGTTTTTGCTCCTCGCCGCCGCCGGCCTCGCCGCCCCCATGCAAGGCGCGCGCCTGCTGCCCATCGGCACCGTCTACGACCCGTTCGTCAATCGCGGCCATGATGCCCTGGTCTATGGCTGCTATCAGGATGCCCGCTTCCTGCTGGTCGCCACGCCCTCCGGCATCACCCTCGCCCCCGAAGGCGGCCAGCACCAATCCACCAACACCCCGCTGCTCGGCATGGTGCAAGACCGCATCGCCGCCTACGAACCCGCCTATTGCGACGAATTGGCGCTCCTGCTCCGCCACGCCTTCGATTGGATGCAGCGCCCTGAAGGCAGTTCGGTCTGGCTGCGCCTCTCCACCCGCACGCTCACCCAACCCACCCGCACGCTTGATGCGCAAGCCGTCATCGCGGGCGCCCATTGGGTGCATCCGCCCGCACCCGGCGCGCGCATCGCCATTCTCTACCAAGGCGCCGTCGCCCCCGAAGCCGAAGCCGCGTTCGAGGCGTTGCTGGCCGATGAACCGGGCGCTGGGCTGATGGCGCTCACCAGCCCGGACATTCTATTCGCCGATTGGCGCACCGCCCAGCACGCCCGCCAGACCGGTGCGCCCACCGCCCAATCGCCAATCGAAACCCTCCTCGCCCCTCTGGCACCCCATGCCGCCTTGGTCACCGTGCTCGATGGCCACCCCACCACCCATGCCTGGCTCGGCGGCGTGCGCGGCCAGCGGGCTTTCACCCTCGGCCCCGACCGCTTCGGCCAATCGGGCGATATTCCAGACCTCTATCATGAATATCGCATCGATACCGACGCAATCCTCAACGCCTGCGCCCAAGCCCTGCTATAAATTGGCGCCCCCTCACGCCGCCGCCGCCGCCGGCGCATTGACCGGCGATTCCGGCTCCGGCGCATACAAAGCCGTGCGCTCGCCGGAGATCAAGCTGCCATAAACCGCATCTTCGGTCGAAATCCCCCGCAAAAACGGCAATTCACTCCGCGCCGAGCCAAAATGCGCGCGAAAACACGCCGTCAATGCCGCCTTATAGGTCAGATTGGGATATTGCCGCGGCTCCTGGATCTTCTGAAAGCCAAAGCGCCGATACATCGGCACATGGTGCGGTCGGCACGCATTCAGCACTACATCGGCCTGATAATAAAGCACTAAATAGCCAACAGCGCGAAATAGCGCCTGCACGACACTCGTATCATTGGCAAAATCCGGCGACCGCGCCATCCGGCTTACCTCAACCGCCCGCTGCGGCGCGCCTGGTGTCGCAAAACCACTCAACATTTCTCTGATCTCGGTCTCGAAAATCTCCATGGCCGGAACCCGGTCCGCATCCGGCATCGTTCCTGTTGCATCAAACAAGCATAGGCGCACAGTCGCCGCAGGGCGGTCATTCTTGTAAATCACCACCATTTTGACATTCGCCCGCCCGTCATACTTATCGATGAACAAACCATTCTCCTGCGGGTTCACATAGCCGTATGACCGATAGCCATCGTGGCGAACGCGGAAACCATCCCGCGCAATTATGGGGTTGAGTGCAAGCTGCAAGCTGATCGTATCAGCCTCGCGAACACTCGGAAAACTGACAGCACGCTGCCGATTTTGGGCAGCAAAATCAAAACCGTCCATTGCGATACACTCCTTGTTCGCGTTAAAGTTAAGCCTCGTTGCGTTATGCACGCACAGGCAGTATCGCCTGAACCGTGCTTTTCGCCCAGATAAATTTACTTTAAGTTGAAAAATAGGTAGGTCTAGCGCGTGTCATCGTTCGTCGACCGTCTGATCGGGTTTTGGGCTCGCCCTTGGCGGGGTTTGAGCGCGCGCATATCGCCCCGGCAGCGTTCCCGGCCCGTCGCCGCCGGAACGCGCCGGCGGGTCGATATCGTTCAGCTCGAGACCCGCGCCCGATTGAGCATCACCATGTCCATCGTCGGCTTAATTGTGGTCGGCGCACTCGTCCTTGGCTTCGATCCTGATTTTGCCATTAGGCAATTGGATTTTGGGTTCGCCGTCGTTATTTTCGGTTATGGCCTATTGGTCCTGCAGGCCCGCAGCTGGTTACTCAATCTGAACAAAGAAGCGACCTATCAGCAATCCATGATTCGCTTCCAGCTCATCCTGCTGCTGCTCGGATGCTGCTGGGCGATCATCATCATCGTTGCCATCCGGGTCGGAAGTCCTGATCAACGCGGCATGATCTACGCTCTCGCTATCGCGCTGATCTCAACGACCATGATTTCCGGCCCGGCACGCTATGCACTTTCGTTCTGGGCGCCGATCACTGTTGGCTCCTACGTCGCCTTCATCGCCGATGCTCCAGCTTTTTTCACGCCCATTCTGATCGCTTTGACCGCCTATAGCGTGCTCAGCCTCTATTCGATCCTGTCGCTCAACGCCAAAATGCTCGAGCGCGAGCTCAATCTCATCGAAGTCGCCGCCCAGCGCGACACGATCAGCCTGTTGCTGCGCGATTTCCAAGAGGGCAGCGGTAGTTTTCTCTGGGAGTGCAACGCCAATCTGCGGGTCACCCAATTCTCCGAGCAGATTGACCTTACCACCGGCCAGATTCGCAACGTGCTCGCTGCCATCGCGACGCCGCCCGACAAAGCCGAACCCCTCCAATCGGCCGAAGCGATCGACAAAATAATCGCCGCCATGCGCGGGCGTGCCGCGTTCAAGGATGTCATCATCCGGGCCTACACCAAATCCGGCCCGCGCTGGTGGGCTGTCACCGGTAAACCCGTCTTCAGCGACGACGCCCTATTCACCGGCTATCGTGGCCTGTGCGCCGATGTCACTGAGCGCGAAGACTATCGCCAGCGGATCGAGTTCAACGCGAACCGCGATTACCTGACGAAAACCTATAACCGCGCCGCCTTCACCCGCATCCTCGCCCAATTATGCACGCCGCCCATCCTCTCACCCACGGGCGCGCCGCAAACCAGCGCGCTGCTCTGCCTTGATCTCGACCGGTTCAAAACCGTCAATGATAATTACGGCCACACGATCGGCGACCGCCTGCTGCTCGCCGTCGCCGGGCGCATTGGTGCGTGTGTGCGCACGCAGGATTCCGTGTTCCGCCTCGGCGGCGATGAATTCGCGATCCTGCTCCCCAACGCCACCGAGGCCGATGCCATCGCCGTCTCCCAGCGGCTGATTAAGGCCATCAGCGAGCCGTTCCGTCTGACCTCCATCGCCACCAGCGTCAGCGTCACAATCGGCACCAGCATCGGCATCGCCCTCACCCCAACCGACAGCACCAATCCCGAAATCCTGCACCATTTCGCTGATCTCGCTTTGTATCGCGCCAAATCGACCGGCGGCAATCATTGTTGCTGCTATAACGCCGCCCTCGATGATCGCCATAGCCGCGATCAAGCGATGCAGGCTGAACTCGGCCATGCGGTCGAGCGCAAACAGCTCTCGCTGGCTTTCCAGCCCATCATCGATCTTCAAACCGGCGCGGTCGTTGCCGCCGAAGCCCTGCTGCGCTGGACCCACCCGACCTTTGGCGAGGTCCCGCCCGACCGCTTCGTCCCGCTGCTGGAACAAATCGGTCAGGTTACTGTCATCGGTGCCTTGGTTAAGGAGTGCGCGTTTCGCACCGCCGCGCTCATTCGCCCCGATATCAGCATCGCCATCAATCTCTCCGCCCTGCAACTGGCCGATCCCGATCTGCCGAACCGTATCGCCGCCAACCTCGCGCAAGCATCGCTCCCCGCCCACCGCATCGAGTTCGAAGTCACCGAAACGTCGCCCACCACTCCGATTCAACCCAGGTTGAGCGACAACCAAACGTTGAAAATCTAGCCTTCTCTCCGGTCCATAGGAAATCCAACTGCCGGATTTAGGTTCATTCACGACCCCACCGATTCCAATCGGCGCGAGTCGATCCTCGCCTCGATGATCCAACTCGGGCATCAACTCGGCATCACCGTCACCGGCGAAGGCATCGAAACCCCGGAGCAGGCCACCCGCCTCACCGCCTTGGGCTGCACCGAAGGCCAAGGCTTCCTATTCTTCCGCCCGATCCCCAGCGACCAATTCCGCCGCGAGTTCGCCGCCGACCCCGATCAAGCAATCCAAGCTGATCAGGATTTCGCGCCGCGCACCGCCCGCCCCACCGCATAGGCCAGCGCGCCCAAGCCGCCCACAAAAAACCCAATCGGCCAATTGGTCTGATAGGCCAGCGCAATCGCCAGCCACGCCGTCACCACCGATAATCCCACCGATAATGCCAGCCCCAGCCAAGGCCGGTCGGTCAGATTACGCGCCGCCGAGGCCGGCCCCACCATCAGGCTGAACACCAGCAACGCCCCCACCACCGGCAGCGCAATCGTCTCCGCGAGCGCCATAATCACCAAAAACGCGATGTCGATCCGCCCAGGCGCAACCCCGCGTGCCTGCGCCAATTCCGGCGATACCGCACTCAATAGCAGCGGGCGCAACAGCATCAACGTCGCCAAACTTGCCGCCGCACTCAGCGCCGCAATCGGCACAATCTCAGCGCGGCTCACCCCCAAAACCTGCCCGAACAGCAAGCCATAAACCAGTTGCGCATCATCGCGGCTTTGGCTCAGCAGCAACGTGCCCACCCCCAGCAGCAGCACCAGGGTCAATGCCGTCGCCACCTCGGGGCGCCCGCGTCGGCTGAAGCCATTAATCCCCAGCACCCCCAATGCGGCAAACCCAACCAACCCGGCAATCTCATTCACCCCCAGGAGTGCCGCCGCCGCTGCCCCCGGAAACGCACTCAGCGGCAAGGCATGCGCCGCGAACGAGGCCCCCCGGATCACCACAAAAAACCCCACCAGCCCCGCCGTCGCCGCTACAATCGTCGCCACAATCCAACTATTGAGCATGAAGCTGGAAAACATCCTCAGCCCGCCCGCCCGCGCAACCCGGTCAGCGCATAAGCCCCGACAATAATCGCCACCACAAAAAAACTTACCGGCCAACCATGCCCCGGTGTCCAATAAAAACTATCATAGGCCAGAAAAATCCCACCCCAAGTCGCGAGCAATCCCAACCCCGCTGCAATCGCTATCGCCGTGCCGGTGCGCCGCGCCAGCCGCAACCCGCACGCCGCCGGGCCAATCAGCAACGCCGTCGAGAGGATCGCCCCAATCGTCATCGCCGAGAGCGACACCGCCATCGCCAGCACCACCACATGCGCAAACCCCACCGCCCGCACCCGCACGCCCCGGATTGTGGCCAAATCCGGGTCCAACGCAATCAATAATAAGGGCCGATACAACGCCGCACTCGCCGCCAGTGCCAGTGCCGCAACCCCCAGCGCCAGCGTCACGGTTCCCGGTGCGAGGGCAAACATCGAGCCAAACATCACACTCACCGCCGCCCCGGTGGTCGCCGTGCTGGTCATATCAAAATATAAAAACAACGCCGTCAGCCCCAACCCGGCGCCCAGCACAATCCCGGTCACCAAATCGCGCTCGCGCACAGCCCGCGCCCCCAACGCCTCCATCCCGCCCGCCGCCAGAGCCGCCATCGCGAAAAACCCCACCAACGGCCGCAGCCCCAACAGCAACGAGGCCGACCCGCCCGCACTGCTCACATCGGCGAGCGCATGGCCGGCAAAAGCCTGACCGCGCAGCACGGTAAACACCCCCACCACCGCCGATACCAGCGCCGCACCGCCGCCCACCGCCAGCGCCACTTGCACCGGCCCATTCTGCCAAAACCCCGCCAAAACGCTCAAAAAATCGGACAAAACCATCAGCAATCAGGGTATCGGCGCCACATGCACCGGGTCGCACAGCAAACTGCCATCCTGCGCCTCCACACCCCCCGCCGCCACCACCAGCACCCGCCCATGCACCCGGATCACATCGATATGATAGCCATAAAGCTGGCTCAGCACGCCGCCGCGCACCACGTCCGCCACCGTGCCACTCACCGCCCGCCCATGCGCCAAATACACAATCTGATCCATCACCGGCAGCAGCGGGTTCATGTCATGCGCCGAGAGCAGCACGGTAATCCCCTGCTTTTCGGTCAACCGATGCAACAGCCCCACCACTTCGGCAATCGAGCGCAAATCCAAATTCGCCAAGGGCTCATCCAGCAGCAATAATTTCGGCGCACGGATCAACGCATGGGCAATCATCACCCGCTGCTGCTGCCCGCCGGACAAATCCCCCACCCGCTGATCGGCAAATCGCTCGGCATCCACCGCCGCAAGCATCGCCGCCACCCGCGCGCGCCGCGCCGCATTGGGCAGCGGAATCCCAA
The DNA here is from genome assembly GCA_002279355.1 of Acidiphilium sp. 37-60-79. Classification (GTDB taxonomy): domain Bacteria; phylum Pseudomonadota; class Alphaproteobacteria; order Acetobacterales; family Acetobacteraceae; genus Acidiphilium. The sequence continues at coordinate 35,317 of NCBV01000018.1, read as the reverse complement.
ACCGGTGCCCATCCAGCCCCAACCCCACCACATCACGCGCCCGCAACGGCATGAACGGATCGAACTGAATTTTCTGCGGCACATAGCCAATCGCCTGCCCCGGCTTACCGCCCGCACAGCGTATCGTGCCGCCGCTCGGCGTCACCAGCCCCAAAATACTGCGCAATAACGTGGTCTTGCCTGACCCGTTCGCCCCAATCAGCCCACAAAAACTGCCCGGCGCGAGGCTAAACCCTACATGATCCAAAATCGTCCGGCCCGACAGCGCAACGCTCAACCGCTCCACCGCCAGCGCCGGCAAGGTCGCATTTCCGTCCATCACGGTGCCCGCCGAGGTAACAGCGACCGGGTCGATTGTTGCGCGCTCACCGCCCGTTGCACCGCCTTGGTTTCCGCCAGCATCCATGATTGATAATCATAACCCGGCGTCGGCATCGTCTCATAAACCCCGACCACCGGAATATGATTTTGCGCCGCCAACCGCAGGAACGACGCGGTCAGCGGGTCGGTCACCTGCCGATTATACACCAAAACCTTCACCCGATGCGCCCGCAACAGCGCATTTTCAGTCGCCACATCCTGCGGCGCCGGATCGGTCCCGTTCATAATTGCCGCCTGCAAGGCCATAGGCGTCATGATTTTCGCGCCCATCGCCGCGAGCAAATCATCCCCAACCGGCTCGGTCACCGCAACCGCCACCCCCGCGTCACGCGCCTTGAACGCCGCAATCGCCGCCCGCCACGGCCCGAGCGCGTGGTCGAATTTCTGCACCCGTGCGGCAAAATACGCCGCATGGCTCGGCGCCAACCGCGTCAACGCCGCGCCAATCGCCCGCGCCACCGCCGTCATCGCGCGCGGATCATACCAAATATGCGGGTTTTCGGTATCGCCCGGCACCCGCACCAACCGCCCGGCCTCAATCACCACCCGCCCGGCCTTCGGCGTCGCGGCAATCATTTTCGCCGCCCAGCCATCATACCCCAGCCCGTTCTCCACAATCAGCCCCGCCCGCGCGATCACCAGCGCCATTTTCGGGTTCACCTCAATCGTATGCGGATCGGTATTCGGGTTATTCATCAGCGCGTCCACCCGCACATAACGTCCGCCAATCTGGCCGATCACATCGGCATATTGGTTTTCCACCCCCACCGCCCGGATCACCCCACCGGCTTGCGCCACGCCGACCATCAGCCCCAACCCGAGTGCGATCATCCAAGCCAAACCGCGCCATTCTCGCATCGCCAATGCTCCACCCACCGCTGAAAATGCTATAATATCGCATAATCCGCGTCAAGAATATTGATACACTATATCATAACGCGCCCGCACCCGCTTGCAGCCAACCCGTCGCCCCGCTACCCAATCGGCATGATGGGCTGGCTTCGCATGGTTACCCGACTAATTCTGGTCCTGTTCTGGACCCTCGCGCTGCTGCCCATCCAACTGGTTCTGATCAACAGGGCAGGGGAGGCCAAGGAGCGCCTGCCAATGACCTATTGGTCCGGCGTCGCGCGCCTCCTCGGCCTGAAGCTCGCGGTCACCGGCACCATCGCGCATGATCCCGCCCGTCCCACCCGCCCGATCCTGTTCGTCGCCAACCACACATCCTGGGTCGACATCATTGCCCTCGGTGCTGTCCTGCCCGGCTGCTTCATCGCCAAAGGCGACGTCGCCAAATGGCCCGGCATCAGCCTCATCGCCCGCGCCGGACGCACCATTTTCGTCAGCCGCGATCGCGCGAGCACCGGGCGCGAACGCAGCGCGCTCGAATCCCGCCTCGATGACGGCGATAATCTCATCCTGTTCCCCGAAGGCACCACCTCGGATGGCGCGCGCACCCTGCAATTTCGCTCCAGCTTCCTCGCTCTGGCCGATCGCGACATCGCGCCGCTGATCCAGCCCGTCACCATCGTCTATGATCAGCTCGATGGCCTGCCCATCTGTCGGCGCAACCGCCCGCTGATCGCTTGGTATGGCGATATGGACATCGCCTCGCATTACGCCCGCCTCGGTCGCCACAGCCTGCGCGCGCGCATCATCCTCAGCCCGCCACTCCCCGCCAGCCTCGGCCGCAAAACCCTCGCCACCACCCTGGAATCCACCATCGCCAGCCGCGCCGCCGCGCTACGCCAACATCGTTTCATCGAAACATCATCGCAATCAGCCCACCCCACCCCCGAAAAAGCTTGACAGACACGGGGCCGAATCCCGACATTATCAAAAGCCGAATTCCCGGTTTACCCAAAAGGTGCGCTTGACCGATTTCGCTCCGCGTTTCATCCACCGGCTGACCTCCAGCCGGATTGGACCCAAATGACCCTCACAGCGCCATCGCGCCCGCTCACCCGCGAGCCCGCCGCCACGCCCACCCTCATGCCAGCCCCGCGCAGCCTCCATGTCATGACGTGGGGCTGCCAAATGAACGCCTATGATAGTGGCCGGATGGCCGACATTCTGCGCCCCCTCGGCTATGCGCCGGTTGCCACCCCGGATGCCGATCTGGTCATTCTCAATACCTGCCATATCCGCGAACGCGCCGCCGATAAGCTGTTCTCCGAACTCGGTCGCCTGCGCACCCTCAAAGAAGCCCGCCCCGGCGGCATGCTGATCGCCGTCGCCGGCTGCGTCGCCCAGGCCGAAGGCGCTGAAATCCTCGCCCGCGCCCCCTATGTCGATCTGGTGATGGGCTCGCAAGCCTATCACCGCTTGCCCGTCTTGCTCGAAGCCGTCACCCTCGGCGGTGTCCCCGTCATCGACACCGATTTCCCCGCCGAACAAAAATTCGAGCACTTACCCAGCAACCAAGCCAGCCAAGGCCCGATCGCTTTCCTCGCCATCCAGGAAGGCTGCGACAAATTCTGCACCTTCTGCGTGGTGCCTTACACGCGCGGCGCCGAACAAAGCCGCCCCGCCGCTTCCATCCTCGCCGAAGCAAGCCGCCTCGTTGCCTTGGGCGCGCGCGAAATCGCCCTGCTCGGCCAAAACGTCAATGCCTGGCACGGCGAGGGGCCAGACGGCAAAAGCTGGCCCCTCGCCCGCCTGCTCGCCGCCTTGGCCGACATCAACGACCTCGCCCGCCTGCGCTACACCACCTCGCACCCGCGTGACATGAGTGCGGATCTCATCGCCGCGCATCGCAGCAACGCCAAACTCATGCCGTTCCTGCATCTGCCGGTGCAATCGGGCTCGGATCTCATCCTCGCCGCGATGAATCGCCGCCATAATATCGATCTGTTCCGCCGCATCGTCGGCGAACTGCGCGATAACCGCCCGGACATCGCCCTATCGAGCGATTTCATCGTCGGCTTCCCCGGCGAAACCGACGCCGATTTCGAGGCCACCATGAAGCTGGTCGCCGAAACCGGCTTCGCCCTCGCTTATAGTTTCAAATATTCCCGCCGCCCCGGCACCCCCGCCGCCGATGCGCCGGACCAAGTGCCCGAGCCGGTGAAAAACGCCCGCCTGCACGAGCTCCAAGCCCTGCTGCGCCTCCAGCAGGATGATTTCAACCGCGCCCAAATCGGCCAGCAATTCGACGTGCTGTTCACCGGCCCTGGCCGCCATCCCGGCCAATTCGCCGGCCGCTCGCCCTATCTGCAACCCGTCATCGTCGATGCCACCCACCTCACCACCGGCCAAATCGCCCCGGTGCGCATCACCGCCGCCAACCCCAACTCACTCATGGCCAGCCTCACGGACGTCAACACCGAACTGTCAAGGGAGCACCAAGCCGCTTGAGCCAGATCCTGTCCACCGAAGCCAAACTCGCCCGCACCGTCACCTTCGCTGACAATGCGCTGCTCTCCATCTTGCTCGGCGATCATGATCGCCACTTGATGCGCATCGAACAGCGCCTCGGTGTCCGCCTCGCCTGCCGGGGCAACCGCGTCTCGATCACCGGCGAAGCCAGCCGCGTCGAAGCCGCCGAAACCGCTTTATCCTCGCTCTATCAACGCTTGACCAAAGGCGAAGCGATCAGCGTCGCCGAAGTCGATGCCGCCGCCCGCTTGGTCGATCCCGCCGCCGATCCGCGCTTACCCTTGTCGGATCTCCCGGCCATCCGCACCCGCAAAGGCGCTGTCGGCCCGCGCAGCCCCGGCCAAACCGGCTATATCGAGCTGCTCGCCAAACATGAAATGGTGTTTGCCCTCGGCCCCGCAGGCACCGGCAAAACCTATCTTGCCGTCGCCCAAGCCGTCGCCATGCTGATCTCTGGCCGGGTTGATCGCATCGTCCTCTCCCGCCCAGCGGTCGAAGCGGGCGAACGGCTCGGCTTTCTCCCCGGCGACATGAAGGAAAAAGTCGATCCCTATCTCCGCCCGCTCTACGATGCCCTGCAAGACCTGCTCCCCGGCGATCAAATGACCCGCCGCATGGCCGCTGGCGAAATCGAAATCGCCCCGCTCGCCTTCATGCGCGGCCGCACCCTCGCCCATGCCTTCGTCATTCTCGATGAAGCGCAAAACACCACGCCGGTGCAAATGAAAATGTTCCTCACCCGCATGGGCGAAGGCACCCGCATGGTGATCACCGGAGACCTCACCCAAATCGATCTGCCCAACGGCGCTCGCTCCGGCCTCGCCGATGCGCTCGATACGCTGGAAGGCATCCCCGGCATCGGCTTCGCCCGCTTCACCGTGAGCGATGTGGTGCGCCACCCCTTGGTCGCGCGCATCGTCGATGCCTATGACCAGCGCATCGCCGCCCAACAGGAGCGCGCGCGCGGATTTTAATGGACCAACCGCCCCCCGAACCATCCCCTCGTCTCCCGCGCCCGGCTTTGCCGGTGCGCGGGGACATCATCATCGCGGACCCACGCTGGCACGCCGTCGCCCCCGCCGCCACGCGGCTGATCGCCCGCGCCCTCGCGTTGACCAACTGCCCCGCCACCGTCATCCTCTCGGATGATCGCACGGTCAAACGCCTCAACGGGCGGGATCGTGGGCGCAACAAACCCACCAACGTGCTGACCTACGAAGCCCCACCGGAAATCATCCTCGCGCTGGGCACCATCCTGCGCGAAGCCCGCGCCGCCCAGCGCTCGCCCGCCCATCATCTCGCCCATTTGGTCATCCACGGCGCCCTGCATCTCGCCGGCCACGATCATGACCATGCCGGCGATGCCATCCGCATGGAACGGCTGGAATCCCGCCTGCTCGCCCACCTAAAAATCCCCAACCCCTGGAAGCCGCCATCATGAACGCGCGCAGGGTTGGTGTGGCGGCTGCGCGCCAAGTATCCGCTCATGATGGCGGGCCGCCAACATGAACGCGCGCAGGGTTGGTGTGGCGGCTGCGCGCCAAATATCCACTCATGATGGCGGGACGCCATCATGAGCGGCTCCTGGTTCGGTAAACTTCTCAGCAAAATGCGCGAACAACCCGATTTGCGCCAGCAAATCGGCGATTTGATGGAAGAGGCCCAAGCCGAAATCGGCGCCCAAGGCGGCGGCACCGGGCTCGACCCGCAAGAACGCGCCTTGATCGCCAACGTGCTGCGCCTGCGCGGCACCGCCGCCGATGACGTGATGATCCCCCGCGCTGACATCATCGCGATGCGCGCCGATGTCAGCCTTGAGCAAGCGATCACCCAAATCCGCCGCGAAGGCCATTCGCGCATGCCCGTCTATGGCGAGCATCTCGATGACATTCTCGGCATGGTCCATATCAAAGACGTTGTGGCCTATGCGGGTCCGCCCGAAAATTTTTCGCTCCGCACCATCCTGCGCAAACCCCTGATGGTCGCCCCGCAAATGCCGGTGCTCGACCTGCTCTGGCAAATGCGCCAGCGCCGCACCCATCTCGCTTTGGTCATCGATGAATATGGCGGCGTCGATGGCCTGGTCACCATCGAAGATCTGGTTGAGACCATCGTCGGTGACATTGATGACGAACATGACGAAATCGAAGGCCCGATGCTGATCGAACGCGACGATGGCAGCGTCGATCTGAACGCCCGCCTGCCGCTCGAAGATTTCGTCGCCCGCTTCGGAGACATCCTCACCGAAGAAGAACGCCACGCCGACATCGACACGATCGGCGGCCTCGTCTTCACCCTCGCCGGTCGCGTCCCCACCCGGGGCGAGATTCTGCGCCACCCTTCAGGCATCGAATTTTTGATCCTCGACGCAGACGCCCGCCGCATCCGCCGCCTCCGCGCCCGCCAAGTTACCGCCAGTTCGACGCGCTAACGAAACCCCGGTCAATCCCTAAACTAACTAAAAAACATTAAAAATAACCTTCCTCTTTCGCACCCCCCGCCTGTCATGCTTTTACTCTCCTATGCCCTGGGTTCCCCCTCCGCCGCCGGTTCTGCTCACCGACCGCTTCAGCTTCATCATCAAGTTGATCGTGGCTGCCCTCGCCAACCGGGGCAAATCCTCGCCGGTCTCAAGCGCGTTCGCTGTGCTGATCTATCGCCGCATTTGCGCCCTGCGCAACCGCTTTTTCGCGACCCTCGCACGCGGCCCCATCGCCCCGCGCAAACCCCGCCCCACCCCTGGGGCAAAACCGCCAAACCCCACACTGGCAAACCCCACACTGGCAAACCCCACACTGGCAAACCCCGGCACCCACGCCCCGCTCCGCCTGCCCACCCGCATGGGCTGGCTGCTGCGCCTGCTGCCGCAGTCAGATGCCGCCACCGCCCGTGGCCAACTCATCGCCTTGCTCGATGACCCGGAAATGATCGCCCTCATCACCAGCCACCCCACCATCGGCCGCGCCCTGCGCCCGCTCTGCCACCTGCTCAATATCGCCCCATTGCCGCCACTCCAGCGCCCCCAACCGATCCGCAAATCTTTTGCTCCACCGCCGCCACCACCGCCATCACGGCCCGTCGCTAACCGGCCACAGCATCACCGCCCGTTCACCTGGTTTGCCGCGCCCCCGCGAAAAATAACCCCCTGATCCGCACCGCCTCTTTGCGCTCAATTCATTACGATATAGCAACAATACAGCGAAACCCTAACCGCGCACCGCCGCCAAAACCGCCAACAGGCCCAGCAAATGCGCCGACCCCCAAACCCCCCGCACCACCCAGCGCCGCCATCGGCCAAGCCGCGCCGCCTCGTCCGCCCGCGCCAACGCCACCACCGCCCGGGTCGAAGGCGCCTTGGCGGTGCGCAACTCCGCCCACGCCACCAACGCCCCATAGCCCGTAAAAATCAGCTCAAACCCCACCACCCCAAAAACAATAGCCCAACCCTTATGCCCCACGAAAGGCAACATCCCGCCCGCGGCCAAACCGCGCAGCCCAAAAAACATAATGGCTCCGGCAATCACCGTGGCGCCGGCCCGCTCGACCAAGCGCCATTGCAGCGGCTTGAAAATCGCCGGCGCATCATCGCCCACCGGCCTCATCCGGCAATCCTCAGCCCCCGGTCACGCTCATATGCCGCGCCACCGCCGGCTTGCGCCCTGCCCGGTCAATGACAAAATCATGCCCCTTGGGCTTGCGCGCAATCGCCGCCCTGATCGCCGCTTCCAGCGCCACATCATCGCTATGCGCGCGCAAAACCGCCCGCAAATCCGCCGCATCCTCCTGCCCCAAACACATATAAAGCGTGCCCGTGCAGGTCAGCCGCACCCGGTTGCAACCCTCACAAAAATTATGGGTCAGCGGCGTAATCAGCCCCAACCGCGTGCCGGTCTCCGCCACATCATAATAGCGCGCAGGCCCGCCGGTCGCATAATCGCTCGCGCTCAAGGTCCAATGCCGCGCCAGCCGCTCGCGCACCAGCGATAGCGGCAAATATTGCTCGGTCCGGTCCGCATCAATCTCGCCCAGCGGCATGGTCTCGATCAGGCATAAATCAAATCCGTGCTCACCGCACCAGCCCAACATCCGGTCAAACTCATGCTCATTGACGTCCTTGAGCGCCACCGCATTAATTTTCACCGCGAGCCCCGCGGCCTTCGCCGCCATCACCCCCTCCAACACCTGCGGCAACCGGCCCCAGCGGGTAATCGTGGCAAATTTCTCTGCCTCTAGCGTATCCAGGCTCACATTAATTCGCTTCACCCCGCTCGCCGCCAACTCATCGGCAAACCGGGTCAATTGGCTGCCATTGGTGGTCAGCGTCAGCTCATCCAGCCCCGGCTTCCCAGGTTGGGGCCCAATCTGGCGGCCCAGCCGGTTCACCAGCGCCATCACCCCGCGCCGCACCAGCGGCTCGCCGCCGGTCAGCCGCAATTTGCGCACCCCCAGCCGCACGAAGGCCAAAGTCAGCCGTTCCAGCTCCTCAAGCGTGAGCAAATCCGCCTTGGGCAAAAAATTCATATCCTCCGCCATGCAATACACACAGCGAAAATCGCATCGGTCCGTCACCGAAACCCGCAAATAGGTGATCGCCCGGCCAAAAGGATCAATCATGGAGATTACTCATCATCCGCTTAGTTTGATCCCGAACGCCGCAAACGCAAGCCCTAATTTACCCCGCGCAATCATGGCATGCTGATAAAGTGACCCAACCGCCCAATAAACCCTTGACCCACCGGCCCCACCCGTCCCATATCGATACCGTCATAGCCGCAGCACGGCCCAATCGGCGTGCGTTACGGCCTTTTCCTGAGGTTTAACATGTCTTTGCCCCTGATGCCGAAAGCCACCGCTGTTTGGCTGATCGAAAAAACCGCCCTGGCCTTCGAACAAATCGCCGATTTCTGCGGCATGCACCCGCTCGAAATCCAGGCCATCGCCGATGGCGAAGTGGCGCAAGGCATTAATGGGTATGATCCGGTCGCCAATAAACAGGTTGCCGCCGCCGATATTCACCGCTGCGAGGCGGATTCCAGCGCCCGCCTGACCCTGCTCGAATCAGCCCTGCCGCCCAACAAGCGCGGCAAGCGTGGCCATGGCGCACGCTACACCCCGGTCGCCAAACGGATCGACCGGCCCGACGCCATCGCCTTCGTGCTGCGCAACTATCCCCAAGTGCAAGACCCGCAAATCGTCAAATTGCTCGGCACCACCAAAGACACCATCCAAAAAGTGCGCGATCGCAGCCATTGGAACAGCGCCAACATCAAACCGCGTGACCCGGTAATCCTTGGCCTGTGCAAACAATCAGACCTGAACGATGCGATTGCTGCGGGCAACGCCCGCCTCCTGCGCGAAGGCGCGCCGTTGCCCGAGCAGCCGCAACCCCTCCATGAGGATGAGGCGGCATAAGCCGCCTCACTCACCGTTCAGCCTTGATTGGCGGCGCGCAGCCGCTGCATTTCTTCTTTGAGCCGCAATTTTTCCAGCTTCAAACGGGACAACTCCCCATCATTCGGTTGCGGGCGGCGATCTTCCGCCTCAATCAACGTTTCCAAATTGGCATGACGACCTTGGAGAGACTCAATCCGCGCCTGAATGCTCATACGTGATCTCCTTAGAACCGCGCCGACCAATCGGCGACGGGATAAAAATCATAAACCCCGATCCCTAGCTTTGTCACTCACCAAATTCGTCATCCCCCGCCCATAAAAAAACCCGCCACAACCGGATAGGAATAAAGCCACGGCTTGTGATACAGACTGATCATGCTAACCGATACGGACGCCATGTTGCGGCATTTGCATCTCCTGCGCAGCGAACACCGTGACCTCGATACGGTGATCACGCGCCTCATCGATCAATTCCCGATCGATCAATTGCAAATCCAACGCCTGAAAAAACGCAAATTATTGCTCCGCGACCAAATCACCCGGCTGGAAAGTCGCCTCATCCCCGATAGCATCGCATGAACCAACCGCCTCTCATTGGCCCCTTGGTCGGTATCGTCATGGGCAGCCGCTCGGACTGGCCCACCCTGCGCGAAGCCAGCGACATCCTTACCCAACTCGGCGTCCCCCATGAAACCAAAGTGGTCTCCGCGCACCGCACTCCGCTGCGCATGGTGGAATATGCCCAATCCGCCCGCGCGCGCGGCTTGCGCGCCATCATCGCCGGCGCCGGCGGTGCCGCCCATTTGCCGGGCATGATCGCCTCACTCACCACGCTGCCGGTGCTCGGCGTGCCGGTGGAATCCGCCGCCCTGCGCGGCGTCGATAGCCTGCACTCGATCGTGCAAATGCCCGGGGGCATCCCCGTGGCCACCTTCGCCATCGGCCGCCCCGGCGCGATCAATGCTGGCCTATTCGCCGCCGCCTTGCTCGCCTTGGCGGACCCTGAATTGTCCACCAAGCTCGATGCTTGGCGCGCCGCCCAAACCGCCGCCGTCCCCACCGACCCGGATGATACCCTCCCCCATCATGGCTAAGCCGCTCGCGCCCCACGCCACCATCGGCATCATCGGCGGCGGCCAACTCGGCCGGATGACCGCGATGGCCGCCGCCCGCCTTGGCTATCGCAGCCATATCTACGCGCCCGAACCCGATTCCCCCGCCTTTCAAGTCGCCGCCGCCCACAGCATCGCCGATTATGAAGATGAAGCCGCCTTGGCCCGCTTCGCCGAACAGGTCGATGTAATCACCTTCGAATTTGAAAATATCTCCGCCGCATCCCTCGCCCTGCTCGCATCCCTCCGCCCGGTCCGCCCCGGCCCGGAGGTGCTGCGCATCAGCCAGGATCGCCTGCTGGAAAAACAATTTCTCAACAGCGCCAGCATCCAAACCGCCCCGTGGCGCGCCGTCATCAGCCTCGATGATCTGACCCGCGCCATCGCCGAGCTTGGCTTGCCCGCCGTGCTGAAAACCACTCGCCTCGGCTATGACGGCAAAGGCCAGTTTTTGCTCCGCAGCCCCGATGACGCCGCCATGGCTTTCGCCCAACTCAACCCCAAGCCGCTGATCCTCGAAGGCTTCGTCGATTTCGCCGCCGAAGGCTCGGTCCTGGTCGCCCGCAGCCCGGAGGGGCTGAGCAGCGTGTTCGACATGGTGGAAAACCGCCACCGCGATCATATTCTCGACCTCACGCTTGCACCGGCGCCGTTTGCGCCAGAAACCCGGCAAGCCGCGCAAACTATGGCGCTGCGCATCGCCGAACGGATCGATCTGGTCGGGCTGCTCGCCGTCGAATTCTTCATCGATCGCACTGGCCGGGTCATCGCCAATGAAATCGCCCCCAGGCCGCATAATTCCGGCCATTGGACCATCGATGCCTGCCCGGTCAGCCAATTCGAAATGCAAGTCCGCGCCGTCGCCGACCTGCCGCTGCCCCCGGCGCGCCGCCATGCCGATGCGGTGATGAAAAACCTGATCGGCCCGGACGATATGGCGCTCTGGCCCACCATTCTCGCGACCGACGGGCTGATCCCGCATCATTACGGCAAACTGGAAAACCGCCCTGGCCGCAAGCTCGGCCATGTCACCGTGCTGTTCCCGCGCAACGCCCTGCCCGGTGAATTCGGCATCGCCGCCGCCCTCGGCCCGCTGGGCACGTCCCCACAAGCCTAAGATCAAGGGTTGGTTCTGCCGGTCACGATGCCTACATAAGGCAGGATGACTGACCACGCTTGGCCGGCCAAACTCCACCGTGACGAAGCCGTTTTCCTCGATATCGACGGCACCTTGCTCGACCTCGCAGCCACTCCCTCGAGCGTGCGTGTGCCTGCAGACTTGCCCGCTCTCCTGCGCGCCCTCGCTGCCGCCCGCAACAATGCGCTGGCGTTAATCTCGGGTCGCAGCCTCGCCGATATCGATTTTTTGCTCCCCCCGAACGGTTTTGCGCCGGGCCTCGCCGTCGCCGCCGAACATGGTGCGATCCTGCGCAACGCCGCCGGGGTCATCACCAGTATCAATCCGCCAAATTCCCTGCATCAACTCGGCCCGATATTGCGTGCCGCCATCGCCGATTGCCCCGGTACCCTGCTTGAAGAGAAAAAATTTGGCTTTGCGCTGCATTGGCGTGCCGCCCCGCATTACGCCGAACCGCTGACCCGCCTCGCCACCGAACTAACCCGCAGCGACCCGAGCCTGATGCTGCAACCCGCCCATCAAGCGCTCGAAATCCGCGCCCATGGCCCGAACAAGGCCGATGCGCTCAAGGCCTTTTTGCAAACCCCTCCATTTCAGGGCCGCAAGCCGCTTTTTATCGGCGATGACCTCACCGACGAATCGGCAATCGCCGCGGCCATCGCCTTGGGCGGGCGCGGCCTGCATGTTGCCCGCGATTTTCCTAACGGCCCCGCCAGTGTCCGCGCCTGGCTCGCCGCCTCACTTTCGGAGCCTGTTATCGATGCCTGACACCCCACTCAATCTTGACTTCGCCGTGATCGGCAACGGCTCTGTCGCCGCTTTGATCGATCGTGACGCCACCCATCAATGGTGCTGCTGGCCCCGCCTGGATGGCGACCCCGTGTTTCATGGCTTGCTCAGCACCGATCCCGCCGTGGGCCGCTTCACTATCCGCCTCGATCGGCAAACCCATACCACACAGCGCTATTTGCCCAACACCGCGATCCTGGAAACCATCCTGCATGACGATGCCGGCAATGCCCTGCGCGTGCTCGATTTCTGCCCGCGCTTTCGCAATTTTGGCCGCATGTTCCGCCCGCCGATGCTGGTCCGCCGCATTGAACCGATCACCGGCCACCCCCGCGTCACCATTGCCATCACCCCCGGCTTCGCCTATGGCGAGCTGCACCCCAAACCAATCCTCGGCAGCAATCATCTGCGCTTTGCCGGCCCCGATTTCGCGCTCCGCGTGACAACGGATTTGTCACTCGCCCATCTGGTCCATCAGCACAACTTCACCATTGCCAATCCTGCGACCTTGTTCATCAGTAATGACGAGCCGTTGGACCAAGCGACGGATGTTATTTTCAACCGTTTTTTCACCGAAACCCAATCCTACTGGCATAATTGGGTCACCGATCTCAATATTCCGTTCGATTGGCAGGAAGCGGTCATTCGCAGCGCCATCACTCTAAAACTCTGCTCCTATGACGATACGGGCGGCATCGTCGCCGCGCTCACCACCTCGCTGCCCGAAGCGCCCGGATCAGGTCGTAACTGGGATTACCGATTCTGCTGGCTGCGCGACAGTTTTTTCACTATCGCGGCACTCAACCGCCTGTCCGCCACCCGCACCATGGTCAATTATCTCGGCTTCGTGCTCGATATCGTGCATGGCCATGACGGCACCGAAATCCCGCCGCTCTTCCCTGTCGCTCCCGGCATGGCGCTCGATGAATTATTTGCCCCGCATCTGCCCGGCTTTGCTGGTGATGGACCGGTGCGCGTTGGCAATGCGGCCGCCAGCCAGCGGCAAAATGACGGATATGGCGCGATTATTCTCTCACTCGCCCAACTGTTCGTCGATCAACGCCTCACCGTCCGGGGTGACGCGGCGCTCTATGAGCGGCTCTGCCCGCTGGGTGATATCGCCGAACGTGTCGCCCTCGAACCTGACGCGGGTATCTGGGAGTTTCGTGGCAGCGTGCGCGTGCATAGCTTCTCCGCCGTCATGGGGTGGGCCGCTTTATCGCGCCTCGCCTTGATCGCGAACGCGCTAGGCCGCCCGACCGATGCTGATCGCTGGTCCGCGCGTGCAGCGGTTTTGCGCAGCACCATCATGGCGCGCATCGTCACACCCGAAGGCTGGCTCTCCGGCGTGCTCGATCAATCAGTATGCGACGCCTCAGTATTGATTCTACCAGAACTCGGCTTCATCGATGCTAAACATCCAACCTTCCTCACCACGCTCGATGTCGTGAAACGCCGCTTGATGCGCGATGGCTTTATGCTGCGATATGACGAGGCCGATGATTTCGGCAAACCCGAAACCGCGTTCTTGCTATGCAGCTTTTGGTATGTGAACGCGCTCGCCCTGGCCGGACGGCGCGATGACGCGCTGGAATTATTTGAACGGATTCTCGCCGTCCGCAATCATGTTGGCCTGCTCTCCGAGGATCTCGCACCCGCCACCGCTGACACGCCGGCCAAACTCTGGGGCAATTTTCCGCAAACCTATTCGCAAGTCGGGTTGATCCTGTGCGCCACGCGTCTGTCGCGGAGCTGGGAGGATGGTTTATGGCGCGCCTCGTAATCGTCTCGAACCGCGTGCCGGACCCAAACGAGCGCGCAAGCCCCCGCGCGGGCGGGTTGGTGGTTGGCCTGGCCGAAGCCCTGGTTCCCGGCACACTCTGGTTCGGCTGGTCCGGCCATCGTGCCGAGACAACGGGTACTATTCCAAAAGTCACCGACGCTGCTGGCCTCACTTACGCGACGATTGATCTGGGTGAGGCGGATTACCGGGCTTTCTATCTCGGTTTCGCCAACTCCACCCTGTGGCCGCTCTTTCATATGATGCCCAGTCTCGCCGTGTTTGATCGCGCCGATTATTCTATCTACCGCAAAGTTAATGAAGCTTTTGCCGAAGCCTTGCTGCCGTTGTTACGCCCCGATGATTTGATCTGGGTGCATGATTACCAACTGATCGGGGTGGCGGCGGCCTTGCGCGCCCGTGGCGTGACCAATCGTATCGGATTTTTCTTGCATATTCCGTTTCCCGCTCCTGCAGTGCTGGATATTTTGCCGCCCGCCACCGATTTGCTGGCGGAGCTGCTCGCCCATGACGTGATTGGCGTGCAAACCGCGCGCGATCGCACCTTGTTTGCCGATGCCGTTCGTGCCGTGTTCGATCAAGCGATCTCACCCGATCATCGCATCAGCCATAACGGGCATCGAACCCATATCATCGTGACGCCGGTCGGCATCGATGCGCGGGCCTTCAATGCCATGGCGGTGCGGGCGTCCCAGCGCGTTGAAACCCGCCGGATGATCGAAAGCTTGGCAGGCCGTGCCTTAATGATCGGGGTGGACCGGCTCGATTATACCAAAGGCCTGCCCGCCCGATTCGATGCTTATGAACGGTTCCTTGCGTGCTATCCCCAGCATCGCCGCAAGCTCAGCTTTCTACAAATCGCCGCCCCCTCGCGCGAGGAGGTGGAGCGTTATCGCGCACTCCGTGAAGAGCTGGATCACAAAACCGGCGCCATCAATGGAGCATTTTCCGATTTCGATTGGGTGCCGCTGCGCTATATGACCCGCACCGTTGGGCGCACCCTGATCGCGGGCTTTTACCGCACGGCGCGTATTGGCCTGGTCACGCCGCTGCGCGATGGCATGAATTTGGTCGCCAAGGAATATATCGCCGCGCAAAATCCGCTCGATCCCGGCGTTTTGATCCTCTCGATTTTCGCAGGTGCTGCGGAAGGTTTGCCCGAAGCGGTGCCGGTCAACCCGTTCGATATCGATGCGGTCGCGGAAGCGATTCATGCCGCGCTGGTGATGCCGGAGGATGAACGGATCGAGCGCCACAGCGCAATGCTCGCCCGGGTGCAATCAGAATCGGCCAGCGCCTATTGTCAGTCATTCGTCGCGGCACTAACCGGCGGGCCCTAATCGCCTTTCGTGCCGCGCGCGACCAGCGGAAAGAACGCCGCATAAGGCAAGCTGCGCAAAATCCGCAGCGGGCGGGCTAAACCTTCGGGAAACGCGATCAAAAATTGATTACGCGCCAATCCCCTCATGATTGCCTGCGCCGCCGCATCGGCCTCCATCAAAAACGGCATCGGGAAGGTATTTTTCGCGGTGAGCGGGGTTTTCACAAATCCGGGGCAAATGGCTGAAATCGCCACGCCATGCCGGTCAAGATCAAATTTCAACGATTCCGCCATCGCAATCATCCCGGCCTTGGTCGTTGAGTAAGACACCGAGCCCGGCAATCCTGCCAGCCCCGCGAGGGAGGCGACCAGCCCGATCTGTCCGCGCCGCCGCTCGATCATTGCCGGCATCACCGCCTCCAAACATTGCGCGGTGCCGATCAAATTCAGCGCCACTTGCCGCTGCAACCGCGCCGCCTCGAACGTCTCGGCGGTATCACGCTCATAGGTGCCGGTGTTGAGAATGGCGCGGGCAATTTTTCCTTCTGCGGTAATTTTTGCAACCGCGCTGCGCACCGCCTCGACATCGGTCACATCGGCGACGGCCACAATCACCTGGCCTGGATGTTGCGCCGCGAATGCTTGCAGTTCGGCCTCACGCCGGGCGGTCACCGCGACGCGCCAACCGGCTGCCAGATGCGCTTGCGCCACCGCAAGGCCGATCCCGCTCGATGCGCCGGTGATCCAGGCAATCCCGTCCGATGGTTTCGTCGCGTTCATAATTTTGTTCCTTGATCGATGAGGGTTAGGAGTTCCGCAGCCCGCCCGCGCAAGGCGCTTTGCTTCTCGGCGGTCATTTTGTACCAGCTACGCACCGGCATGGCCATGCGCGGATTCTGGGCGAATCGTTCGGCATGGCGCGCGATGAAATCCCAATAGAGCGCATTGAACGGGCAGGCGCGCGCCCCCGTTGCCTGCTTCACATCATAGGCGCAGCCCCGGCAATAATTGCTCATCCGGTTGATATACGCACCCGATGCAGCATAGGGTTTCGAGCCGACAATGCCGCCATCGGCATGCAGCGCCATGCCCCGCGTATTGGGCATCTCCACCCATTCATACGCATCCGCATAGACGGCTAAATACCATTGATCGACCTGATCCGGATCAATCCCTGCTAACAGCGCAAAATTGCCAGTAATCATCAGCCGTTGGATATGATGCGCATAGGCATAATCGAGCGTTTGGCCAATCGCGGCCGCCATGCAGCGCATCGCGGTATCCCCGGTCCAGTAAAATCCGGGCAAGCGGCGGTGAGCGTCTAGCGCATTCAGCGACGCATAATGCGGCATATGCAGCCAATAGATACCCCGAATGAACTCGCGCCATCCCAAAATTTGCCTGATAAAACCTTCAACCGCATTGAGCGGTGCGCGCCCGGCATGATATTCCTGCTCCACGCGTCGGCACATCTCTAACGGATCGAGCAGACCCAAATTGAGCGGCGCTGAGACCAACGCGTGAAACATGAACGGCGCGTCGGCCGACATCGCATCCTGCCAATCGCCGAATTGCGGCAAGCGCGTGCGCAGAAAATCAGCAAATTGCTCCTCCGCAGCCGCTGCCGTCACCGGGTATGCGAAAGTAGTGAGTGAGCCGACATGATTGGGGAATCGTTCTGTAACGAGGTCTAACACGGCGCGTGTGAGGGCATCTGGCTCACTGCGGCGCGGCACTGGCACGCTCAAATCCGGTGGGCAACCATTGCGATTATCGGCGTCAAAGTTCCAGCGCCCGCCCAGCGGCGCATCGCCATCCATCAGCAGCCGGTGCTTGCGGCGCATCTCGCGATAAAAAAATTCCATCCGCAATTGCGAACGCCCACGCGCCCAAGCGGTAAATTCATCAATGCTGCACAAAAATCTCCTATCCTCGCGGATCTCGCACGGCACACCACAAGCAGTTGCCAAACCCTGCATCAGGGTTAAAACCCGAAACTCACCCGGCGCAGTCACGATCAGGCGCTCCGGCTCGATATCGGCGCAGGCGCGCTGCACTTCACCGGTCAAATCACCGCTATTATCTGGATCATCGAGTGCGATATAACGAACTGTTATTCCATCGGCACGCAACGCCGCAGCAAAATGCCGCATCGCCGCCAAGACCAGCGCGATTTTTTGCCGATGATGCGGCGCATAAGTGCATTCGGCCATCAATTCGGCGAGCATCACCACATCGCGCGCCGGGTCGAGCCCGTCGAGCGCCGCAATCTGGCGCGATAATTGATCGCCCAGCACTAAACGCAAACAGCCCATGCTCAGCTCAAAATTGGTTCGTAGGTGATATGCCCACTATGATCGAAAGCGAGGCCCTGCCAGCGATTATTCTGATCATAATAGATGGTCAAATGCAGCGAGCCGGATAATTTATAAGCCTGGGCGCGCACCGTGCCGGAGGGCAGGGTGGGGAGGGCAAACCAACCCAGATCATTGATGGTCGGGTGGTCGGTTTTTCCGGTTTGCATGTTAATCATCGGGCCTTGCAGCAACGCCTTGTTCCAATAGGTGAGCGGCAGGGCGTTAGCGGGGGCCGTATAGGATTTGATCCGGTTGCCGCTGATCGCAACAGCGCCGGAGCGCCGCTCAACCTGAACCCGATGCAACGTGCCATTGGCGTTGATCGTGCTGTGCGCCGAGGCAAAGGCACCGTGCGCCCAATGTTCGGTAATCGCCGCCTGATAGTTGAACACCACCACATCCAGCAATTTCACCTGCAGGCCAACCTGATTATCAACGCGTAAGTTCGCGCCGGTGTTCGTGAAGCGCAGTGTTTGCGTGCCGATGCGCGTGCCGTTACGAAACACGGCGAACGAGAGACGATTGGAGGCAGGCACGGGGAGCGCCGAATGTTCCGCATCCGCGGCCATCGCCCGGCCTGCACATGTGGAGAGTGGTAACAGGGCGGTACTCGACGCAATAAATCGGCGGCGATCCATCATCATCTGTTCTCCTGTTCAATCAAGCGTGATTCCAGACTAACCTTTACTGCGCAGGCGTGAACGCCCGCCATCAACGCCAATCACCTGACCAGTGATCCACCCCGCTTGGCCTGAGAGCAAAAATTCCGCAAGGGCGGCCGTGTCATCCGGTTCGCCGAGCCGGGCGATCGGGTGCTGTGCGGCAATCGCCTTGGCCATCGCTTGGTTCTCGGTCATTGGCGCTGCAATTTTGCTACGGGTGAGGCTGGGCGCAATGCAATTCACCCGCACCGGCGCCAATTCGGCAGCGAGTGCCACGCTCAGCCCTTCGACGCCGGCCTTCGCCGCGCCGATCACCGTATGATTGGGAAATCCTGCTTGCGCGGCGACCGAGGAAAACAACACAACACTCCCGTCGGCGGCGCGCAAACCAGCCTCGGCCGCCGCCACCGCTCGGGCAGCGCCAATCACATTCAGCGCATAGGCGTCGGCAAAATCCGCCACACTGGCGCGCTTGAGCGGCTTCATCACAATCGAACCAACACAATAGGCCAATCCCGCCACACGGGGTCCCGCCGCCGCGACGGCTGATTGCAGCGCCGCATCATCCAGCACATCCGCGACCTGAAAGCTCGCCCCGAGACTGCCCGCGAGCGGCGCCAACGCGGCACCGTCGCGCGCGATCAAATGCAAACTCTGCCCCGCCGCCGCGAGCCGCCGTGCCAATGCACTGCCAATCGCCCCCGTCGCACCCACAATAATCATCGGATCATTCATGTCTCACTCCTTGATCCATGATAAATAGGGTGTACCGGCTGGATCGCGAGGGCCAGACCGGGCATACACAGTCTTTGTCACTCGGATTACACCAACACGATGCACCAGCTGCTCTTGATGCGCCACGCGAAAGCCGAACGCGCCCGCCCGGATTTACCCGATTTCGATCGTGCGCTGGCGCCGTCCGGCCTGATCGCGGGCGCCACCATGCGGCGCAAATTGCAATCTCTCGGGGTTGAGCCGGATGTGGTTCTCGTATCATCGGCGCGACGCACCCGCGAAACGCTTGAGGCGGTGCTGGCCTGGGACAATGGTGCGAATATCGACATGGTCGATAGCCTCTATATGGCGCCGCTGGCCCGCTTGCTCGATATGCTCGGCGGCCTGCGGGAAACCGCGCGCAGTGTGTTGATTGTCGGTCATAATCCGGGCATCGGCGAACTGGCCTGGAGCCTTGCCGCGCGCGGGCCGGAAAGCGAGGCGAAAGCCCGGCTCAATGAGGGTTTTCCCACCATGCGTGTTGCAGAATTTTTGGTCCTGACCCCTTGGCGCGAGATCAGCCCCGCGACCACGCGGCTGCAAAGGGTGATTGATCCGGTATAAAACCTATGCTGCATCCGCGAAGGTTGCGCCGATAGCGGGTTCAGGCCTATCTTGCCGCCAGACGCCCGGGCCAGCCCCGGTGCCATGCTCGAACAGGGGATTACCCATGGACAAGATCAACAACGCCGATCACGCCACGCTCACCCTTTCCGGATCGAACCGATCCACCCAGCTCAAGCTCTTGTCGGGCACGCTCGGGCCGCAAGTAGCTGATATTCGTAAGATCCAGGCCGATCTCGGCATTTTCACCTTCGACCCCGGCTATGGCGAAACCGCCTCCTGCGAGAGCAAAATCACCTATATCGATGGCGATGCCGGCGTGTTGCTGTATCGCGGCTACCCGATTGAGCAGCTCGCGGAAAAATCGACCTTCCTCGAAGTGGCCTACTTGCTCATGTATGGCGAATTGCCGAACAATGGACAGTTCGAGACATTTTCCAAGGGCATCACCCATCACACCATGCTCCACGAGCAAATCCGCCGCTTTTGGGAAGGTTTCCGCCGCGATGCCCACCCGATGGCGGTGCTGTGCGGCGTGGTCGGCGCGATGTCGGCCTTCTATCCCGAAAGCGTCAATATCAACGACCCGCGCGAGCGCGAAATCAGCGCTTATCGCCTGATCGCCAAAATCCCCACCATCACCGCCTGGGCCTATAAATATTCGGTGGGCCAGCCCTTCATGTATCCGCGCAACGATCTCTCTTATGCGGAAAATTTTCTGTATATGATGAATGCAGTGCCGCCCGAATCCTACCGGAAAAACCCGATCCTGGAACGCGCGATGGATCTGATCATGATCCTGCATGCCGATCATGAGCAGAACGCGTCGACCTCAACCGTCCGTCTCGCCGGCTCGACCGGCGCCAACCCGTTCGCCTGCATCGCTTCGGGCATCGCGGCACTCTGGGGGCCTGCCCATGGCGGTGCCAACGAAGCGGTGTTGAAAATGCTCGAAGAAATTGGCGATAAAAGCAAAATTCCGGCTTTCATCGCTGAAGTTAAAGACAAAAACAGTCATACCAAGCTGATGGGCTTTGGTCATCGGGTTTATAAAAACTTCGATCCGCGTGCGAAAATCATGCAGCGCACCTGCTATGAGGTGCTCGGCGAGTTGGGCGTCAAAGATCCGCTGTTGGATTTGGCAATCGAGCTCGAAAAAATCGCCCTCAATGATGATTATTTCGTCAGCCGGAAGCTGTATCCGAATGTCGATTTTTACTCGGGAATCATCCTGAAAGCGATGGGCTTCCCCACCACCATGTTCACCCCGCTATTTGCCATGGCGCGCACGACCGGCTGGATCAGCCAATGGATGGAAATGATCGAAGACCCGCTGCAGCGCATCGGCCGTCCGCGCCAGCTCTATACCGGCGCCGCGCAACGCGATTATATCGATATCGCGGCCCGCTAACTCCAACGGAAAACGAGAGAATGATGTCGAATTTGTTTCTGCCGCTGCGCGCCGGAGCCTTTACCCTGCGCAACCGTATTATTATGGCGCCGCTGACCCGTGCGCGGGCGGGCGATGTTCGTATTCCTAACGAAACAATGGCCGAGTATTACGCCCAACGCGCCTCGTCCGGGATGATCTTGTCAGAAGCAACCTCGGTCACACCGATGGGTGTCGGCTATGCCGCAACCCCGGGCCTGTGGTCTGAGGAGCAAGTCGCTGGTTGGCGGCTGATCACCGAGGCCGTGCACCGCGAAGGCGGGTTAATTCTGGCGCAGCTTTGGCATGTCGGGCGGATTTCAGATCCGATGTTTCTGGATGGCGCCTTACCGGTCGCGCCGAGTGCGATTGCCGCGTCCGGCCATGTTAGTCTCGTGCGTCCGGAAAAACCCTATGTCACGCCGCGTGCGTTGGATCGTGCAGAAATCCCTGGAATCGTCGCGGCCTATCGCCGTGCCGCCGAAAACGCGCAGCGCGCCGGCTTCGATGGCGTGGAGCTGCACGGTGCCAATGGCTATTTGCTCGATCAGTTTCTGCAAGATTCGACCAATCAGCGCGATGATGAATATGGCGGTTCGGTGGAAAATCGCGCGCGCCTGATGTTGGAAGCGACCGATGCGGCGATCAGCGTGTGGGGGGCCGATCGCGTGGGCATGCATCTCGCGCCGCGCAGCGATGCCCACAGCATGGGCGATTCCGACAAGCTGGCAACATTTGGCTACGTCGCGCGCCAACTCGGTGCGCGCAAAATCGCGTTCATCTGCGCGCGCGAACATAAAGCAGCGGACTCGATTGGCCCGCAGCTAAAATCGCTATTCGGCGGCGTGTATATTGCCAATGAAGGGTTCGATCAGGCGAGTGCCGAGGCGATCATCGCAGCCGGCGCGGCCGATGCGGTGGCGTTCGGCAAGCTCTATATCGCCAATCCGGATTTGGTCGAGCGTTTTGCCGAGGGCCTACCGCTCAATCCGCCGAACAAAATTGGCTTTTACCAAGGCGGCACTGAGGGCTATACTGACTATCCAACGGCACAGAAAGCCGCATAACCGGCCTCGTTCTGGCCGCATCGGAGGAAAGATGAACTTCAAAGGCCAGAAAATTATTGTCATGGGCGGTAGTCGCGGCATTGGCCTTGCGATCGCCCATGGCTTTGCCGCACGCGGTGCTGATATCGCTATTTGCGCCCGCGGCGCCGAGGGGCTTGAGGCCGCGCGCAAATCCCTCACCGAGCACCATACCAATATTTTCGCCGCCCCGTGCGATTTGGCCGATGCGCAGCAAATCGCCGCCTTCATCCCCGAAGCCGCAGGCGCACTCGGTGGCATTGACGTGCTCGTGAATAACGCATCCGGCTTTGGCATGACCGATGATGAAACCGGCTGGGATGCATCATTCAACGTTGATGTCATGGCCATTGTGCGCGCCAGCAAAATTGCCAATAGCTTTCTGGAAACCTCCGATTATCCTTCCATTATCAACGTCGCCTCAATTTCCGGCCTGCGCGCCTCAAACCGCAGCGGCCCTTATGCCGCGGCCAAGGCCGCGGTCATTCAATACACCACCACCCAGGCCAGAATGTTATCGCGGCAGCGGATTCGGGTGAACGCAATTTCGCCGGGCGCAATCGAGTTCCCTGGCGGCGTCTGGGACCAACGCAAGCACGATAATCCCGCTCTCTACGCCGCCACCCTCGCCTCGATCCCCTTTGGCCGTTTTGGCACCGCCGAAGAAGTAGCCGAGGTCGCCTTGTTTCTCGCGTCTCCCGCCGCGCGCTGGGTGACCGGTCAGAATATCTGCGTGGATGGCGGGCAATTGCTCGGCGCCTATGCCTGATCCCGGCGCCGCCCCGGATAAAGCGCTGATCGGCGTGGCGCTATCAGGCTCTGGCCTGTTGCTCGGCGCGCATATCGGCGCGCTGCAGGCGGTTGCCGATGCTAACATCGAAATCGCCGATATCGCCGGCACCAGCGGGGGAGCAATTATCGCGGCCTGCTATGCCGCTGGCATGCGCCTCGAGGCGATGCGCAGCCTCTATCTCACCGCTGATTTCCGCTCTCTAGTGCCGATCAGTGCCAGCCCGATTGCGCTCATCCGGCTGTTTTTAACCAAAGGGCTGGTTAATCCAGCGCCGTTTCGCGCGTGGCTCACCAAGACACTTGGCGATAAAACGTTCGGGCAAACAGGCATTCCCTGCACCTTGCTGGCATCCAACCTCAACACCGAATCGAGCCAAATCTGGAGCACGCACACAACTCCCGCCATCCCGCTCCGAGAGGCCGCGTTTGCTTCGGCGGCATTTCCGTTGGTGTTTCCACCGGTTTTTCATAACAATAACTACCTGCAGGATGGCGGGCTCTATGATGACATCCCGGTGGACATGCTAACGACGCCCAACAAGCTCGCGGTGATGGTCGGTGGCCGCGCCCGTCCGATTGAGCGGGTGCCGAGCCTGCTCGGCTTGCTGGTGCGCGATATTGAAATATTGTTCCTGGCAAACAACGAGCATGTGCTGAATGGTACGGCAACCAAGGGCACGGCTATTGCCTATGCCGAATGTAAAGATATTCCAATTTTTGATGTCAATATCACGGTGAAAACGCGTGAAGCGCTGATTGAATCTGGTTACCAAGCAGCCAAAGACGCGCTCGCTCGCTTCAATGGTGTGCAACCCGCATAAGCGTCGAAACGTCAATCGCTGAGTAGAGCATCGCATGATGCTCTCGGCGACCGTACCCGATCAGACGACGCGATTGGACGGATCGCGTCCTGCCAACATCGCATCAATCCCATCCAACGCGAGCATGCCCATCGCGACCCTCGTCTCCAGGGTGGCACTGCCAATATGCGGCAACAAGACAATGTTTTCTAACGTCAAATACGCGGCCGGCACCGCAGGTTCGTGCGCGAAAACATCGAGCCCTGCCGCGGCAATCTGTCCTGAGCGGAGTGCGGCGACCAGCGCTGCGTCATCGATTGTCGAGCCCCGCCCGGTATTCACCACAATCGCGCCAGGTTTGATCATCGCAATACGCGCTTGGTTCAGCCAATGTCGCGTCGCCTCGCCGCCGGGTAAATGGATCGAGAGCACATCGCAGCGTCGCAAAAAATCCGCTTCATCAATGATAAACTCCGCCCCTGCGGCATTTTCAGCTTCGCGGCGATTATGATAAATCACCCCCATCGATAGTCCGCGTGCCATCGCAGCGAGGGCGAGACCAATCCGGCCAAGGCCCAAAATACCGAGCGTCTTTCCTTCAAGCGTGCGGCCCATCATGAAATCCGGCGTCCAACCACTCCAACCCCCCGCCCGCACTAACCGCTCCGCCTCGCTTGCGCGCCGTGCCGCCATCAGCATCAGGGTTAGTGCCAATTCAGCGGTCGCGAATGAAAGCACACCGGGCGTATTGACCACCGGCAAACCTCGCGCTCGTGCGGCCTCCAGATCAATATGATCAGTGCCGACCGAGAATGTCCCTAACACCCGCACAGAAGCTGGGATGCGCGCGATCACCGCAGCATCAATCCGGTCGGCGGGTGTGACCAATGCCGCATCCACCCCATCTGCGGCTGCCAAGAATGCTTCTATTGCAAAAGCACCATTTTGGTTCAGCATGATAGGCTTATATTGCGCTGAAACCCGTGCCATCACGGCATCGGGCAATGTTCGCGTGACCACCAAATGATTCATGCACCGCGCTCCAATATGTCTAACGCTTCAATGGTATCAAAATCGCGCAACACCGCATCATCCGCCATGGCTACCTCAGCGACTGCGTCGCCATGGAGCGCAAATAAGCTGCGCGCACCTTCATCTCCTTGGAGTGCCGCCATCAACGGAAAAAATCGACGATCCCATAGCACCGGATTGCCACGCTTGCCGCGATGGGTCGGCACAATAATCGCGCGGCCTTCATCGGGATCGTAGGCCGCGATGATCTGGCGTAACGCCGTCGCATCGACCAAGGGCATATCGCCTAGGCAGATAATCGCGCCATCAACGTCATCGGGCAAAGTGGCAATACCGGCCTTTAAACTCTCGGCCATGCCTAGCTGGTAATCGGCGGCATGCACCAGCCGAATATCGCGCCCCTGAACGCTTTCGCGCACCAACGCAGCCGCGTGACCGGTCACGACAATCACTGGGTTAACACCGGCAGCGAGCGCATGATCCACCGTCGTTGCGATTAACGTGCGGCCGTCGGGCAGTTTGGCTAACAATTTGTGCCGCGGTGCCGCGCGCGAAGATTTCCCCGCCGCCAGAATAATCGCGGCGATTTTGGCCATCGTGCGGGGCTGATCGCGCACCTGTCGCCCGGCGGGTCGTGCGGCGAAATCTTTGAGCAAGCCACCAACGCCCATCCGCGCAATTGCCATGGAATCGAGGCTCTCGCCGGCAAAAATCCGATCAAGCACAAAATCAATGCCATTGAGCTTCGGGCTGCGTGCGCATCCGGGCAGCACAATCGCGGGCACAGTGCCAATGCGTCCAAAGCAGAGTAAATTACCAGGGTCGACCGGCATACCAAACCGCTCGATTATTCCGCCTGCCGCCATGATGGCGCCCGGGGCAACATCGCCACGATCGGTCACCGCCGACGCTCCAGCAATGAGCATGAGTTCCGCGCCATCGGTAAGCAATTGTTGAACGGCAACCGCGATTGGAGCGGTTTCATGCGCCACGGTGCGCGGACCAAGCAAAATGCCGCCACGCGCCTGCACCCGCGCTTTGGTGACGGCAATTGTTGCTGAAATCACACTATCTTTGAGGTGTGGCAATTGTGTTAGCACCAACCCGACCTGCAACGGGCGAAACGGTTGCACGCGCAACGCCGCTGACCCAGCCAGATGCTCCACCGCACGGTCTAACACTGCCTCAGCGACAGCAAAGGGGATGATTTTGAGTGTCGCAACCATCTCACCATCGGCGAGGCGGGTGGCGTCCGGCAATGTCGCGAGGGTTATTGCCTCGTCGAGCATGTTCAGGGTGGTAATCCGTTCATGCTCGATTCTGAGCAAGCCGGCATGAATGGCAAATAAATTGACCCGACCATGCACCGGCCCGCCCGCCCGCAGCCCAACGCCCGCGAGCATAATGCCCAAGCGGCGCGCCGCCTCGCCTTCGGGAATATCACGCTCCTCTAACAGTGCGACGCTGATATGAGGTATGCTTGCAGCGGAAATTGCGGTTAGATGGTTTTCGGTGAGTGCGGTTCCCTTGGCGATCAAACCATCAGGAAGGCGCAGCGAATGCGCCAAAATGGCTCCGATCAGCGTTGGCTCGGGTGCTCGAGTGGCAAAAATCACGTGCTGCGCTCGCGTCGTTTGCCACGGCGCGCACCAATCACTTCGGCAATCACCGATATCGCGATTTCCGGGGCCGTGCGTGCACCAATATCCAACCCAACCGGAGCGGCAATACGCGCACAGGCGGCGTCATCGAAGCCAGCATCGCGCAAGCGTTCCAGCCGCCGCGCATGAGTGCGCGTGGAGCCTAGCGCGCCGATATAAAACGCGGCGGAGTGCAGAGCGCTGATCAAGGCCGGATCATCGAGTTTCGGATCATGGGTGAGGGTAACAATTGCCGTGCGCGCATCTGGTTGCAGCGCCGCTAACGCCTCATCGGGCCAAGCCGTGTCGATCCGCACGCCGGGAAATCGTTCGGGGGCGGCAAAGCCGGTGCGCGGATCAATCACGGTCACATCAAATCCGGCGGCAACCGCTAACGGAGCAAGCGCTTGGGCAATATGCACCGCGCCGACAACGACCAAACGGGGTGCTGGGTTGCGCGCCTCGATGAACCAGGATTCACCGTCAATTTCAACAATCCCGGTCCGGTCGGCGGCCAAAGCGGTCGCGGCGGCCTGCGCGAGGCCAGCGGGAGCGGCGGGATCGGGGAGCACGAAGGCCGCGCCATTGGCAAGCCGCACCGCGTAGGCCACGGGTTGGCGGGCGGCAGCGGCATGGCGTAACCGGAGCAGATCGGCATGGATCATGTTAGTGCCTCGACCAACACACTCACGCGGCCGCCGCAGGCTAGTCCAACCGCCCAGGCTGTTTCATCGGTTACCCCGTACTCCAGAACCTGGCTAACGCCACTATTCATCACATCGAGCGCGGCATCAGCGACTGCCCCTTCGATGCAGCCGCCCGAAACCGAGCCTTCCATTTTGCCGGTTTTGGTGAGCACCATGCGGCTCCCGGCCGGTCGCGGCGAGCTACCCCAACTTTGAATAACCGTGGCAATGGCGACGGTTTCGCCAGCAGCGAGCCAATCGGCGGCGATGCCTAATATATCTTCGGCCCCGCGCATTCGCTCCATCTTTTCATCCATGTTCATAAGCGACACTCCTTTGTTGCAATCCGCCACGCGGCGGCGCGGGGCGCGAGAGCGCCTCGACCAACGAGCGTAAACTTGCCAAGCTATGCACCGGGCGGAACTCATCCACGTGCGGCAATATTGCCTTGGCGCCCTGTGTGATCGGCGCGAATCCAGCATAGCGCAGCAAAGGGTTTAACCAAATCAGCCGCCGTGAGGAGCGATGAAGCCTCGCCATCGCATCGGCCAAGCCTGCCGCGCCGTCACGGTCCAGGCCATCGGTCACTAACAACACCACCGCACCTTGTGCTAATGTCCGCCGCGCCCAAAGCCGATTGAACTGCTCGACCGCCTCACCAATGCGCGTCCCACCAGACCAATCCGGCACACTGCCTGCCACTGCCTCAAACGCGGCTTCAGGATCGCGCCGGGCCAATTGTCGGGTAATGTTGGTCAGCCGCGTGCCGAATAAAAACACCGTGACCCGATCGCGATCATTGGCAACGGCATGCAGAAAATGCAGCAGAATTTGCGCATAGCGGGCCATGGAACCGGAAATATCGCACAGCACCACCAACGGCGGCGGCTTGGTCAAATGGGCGCGATGGCTGAGGTCGAGTATTTCGCCAGAATGGCGCAGCGAACGGCGCAATGTCGCTTTCAAATCAATCGCCGCCCCGCGCGCGGCGGCACGTGTGCGCCGGGTGCGCCGGGCATCGAGCGGCAGCGTGAGGCGCGCAATCTCGCTTTTGGCATCATTGATTTCGGCGGCGCTCATCGCCTCGAAATCCATGGTTTCCAATCTTTCCTGCACGGAGGCGGTAAGTTGGGCGTTGATCTCGCGCTTTTCATCGGGGTCGGGTGGCCGCTCGCGCGATTTTGCCGCCGACATCGCCTCGGCTAATCGGCGCGATCCCGCGGGTGCCTTCTCCTGGTTTGGCGCGCGGCCTTCCATTGCGGCCAGAATTTCAGCGAAGCGTGCAGCATCGGGATTACGCCAAAACAGGTCGAAGGCCTGATCGAACAGCATTTCATCCTCATGCCGACGCAGCATCACCGCGCGCAACGCCGCACGCAGGCTGCGGCGGTCACTGATATCGATCACGCTGAGTGCCTGCACGGCCGCAATCGTTTCGCCCGGTCCGACGCGCAAACCCGCCCGGCGCAATAGCCGGGCAAAATGCATCACATTAGCCCCCAGCACCCCCTGCTCTGGTGCGAGTGGGCCGTTTGTCATGCCGCGCTAATTGCCTCCGCCGTGAGTTTTTCAATCGGCTCACCTTGGAGCTTTTCGATATCGTCCTGATATTTCAGCAGGGCGCCGAGCGTATCCTCAACCGCGCCGGGGGCGAGTTCATGCGCGTCCAAGGCGGCGAGGCATGAGGCCCAGTCGATTGTTTCGGCAACGCCGGGCTGTTTGAAAATATCCATCTTGCGCACTTGCTGGACAAAATTCACCACCTGCGCAGAAAGTTTGGCCGGCACACCCGGCGCACGGACTGCGAGAATCGCCCGCTCGCGAGGCGCATCCGGATAGCCCACCCAATGATACAGGCAACGCCGACGAATCGCGTCATGCACCTCACGGGTCCGGTTCGAGGTGATCACCACGATCGGCTTGATCGCGGCGCGAATAGTGCCGAGTTCCGGGACAGTTATTTGAAAATCAGCAAGCAGCTCCAGCAAAAATGCCTCGAACGGTTCATCGGCGCGATCAAGCTCATCAATCAGCAAAACCGCAGGCGGTAATGCCGGGTCAATCGCTGATAATAACGGCCGGGTCAGCAAATAGTCCCGCCCATAGAGGCCAGCGGCCAAGCTTTGCCGCGCTGCGCCATCCGTTTCCGCGAGCCGGATCGCCATGAGCTGGCGCGCATGGTCCCATTCATAAGCCGCTGCAGCCAAATCCAGCCCGTCATAGCATTGCAGCCGCACGAGCCGCCGGTCCAATCCCGCTGCAAGCACCTTAGCAATTTCGGTTTTACCGGTGCCCGGCTCGCCCTCAAGAAATAACGGGCGCCCCATCGCCATCGCCAGATGCACGCTGGTTGCCAACGCGCGATCGGCCAAATAATTTTGACCCCGCAACAGGGCTTCGGTGTCAGCGACGCTTTGCGGCAATTCGACCATCAGCCGAGGAACCGCCAGACCACGATTGCGATAACGGCGATGGAAATCACCATCGGGATCCAAATACCAATCGGCAATCCCGCGACTTTGGGGTTGCTCGGGTCGGGCGCGTTCGGATCATGCGCGTGATCATCATGACCCACCTGATGGTCGACTGGATGCCCGACTGGTTGGTCGGCGGGGCCAACTGCCTGCGCGGGCGCGACGCGTTCGGAGAAGCGGGTGAAAAATGTCTCGGCGAGCGATTTGGCCACCGAATCAATCAATCGTGAGCCAACTTGCGCCATTTTCCCCCCGACCTGTGCATTGACTTGGTAGGAGAGAGTGGTGCCCCCAGCAGATTCAGCAAGATGGACATTGGCCGAGCCTTTGCCAAAACCGGCGCCGCCGCCCTGGCCTTCGCCGGTAATTTTATAGCTATTCGGCGGGTCCATGTCAGAAAGCGTTACTTTACCGTTGAACCGCGCCGAAATCGGCCCGACTTTAACGGCAACCACGGCTTGCAAATCGGTATCGGAGAGTTTCTCAATGGATTCACAGCCCGGAATACAGGCTTTGAGCGTCTCGGGGTCATTCAAAGCGGCCCAAACAACGGTCCGCGGTGCGGCAATCAGCCGCTCACCATTCATATCCATGCTCTGCGTCTCCATTGCGCTGGCGGCCATCGCGCCGCCTCCCGCAATAGGATAGTTTGCCGTTGGCCGACATGCAAACCTTGATCCCCGCGTGAATATCATATCGCTCCTGCCGTTTATTCTGGTGCTGCTCAGTTTTGCGCTTCTGCCGAGCGTGGCGCCGCGCCTCTGGCAACGCCGGATGGAGCCGCTGACGCTGGGGCTGGTGGGGCTCGCGGTCATCATCGCCGTCGTTCTGCATGGCCCATTTGCGGCGTTCGCGGGGCTATGGCGCGCGACATTCGAGGGTTTCGCGCCGTTTATCGCGGTGTTGATGGCGTTATATGTGTTGAGTGGCGGCATTCTGATTGCCGGTGGTCCGTGGGGGCGGCCTTTGGGCAATTTGATGCTTCTCACCCTCGGCACGCTGCTCGCCAGTGTGATCGGCACCATCGGCGCTTCGCTGCTGTTGATCCATCCGCTGCTCGCGGCGAATGCGGCGCGGCACGAAAAGCGGCATTTGGTGATTGGTTTCATCATTCTGGTCGGCAATGTCGGTGGGGCGCTCTCGCCGCTGGGTGATCCCCCTTTGCTGTTGGGGTTTTTGCGCGGTGTGCCGTTTTTTTGGCCGACCCAGCATTTGCTGCTGCCCATGCTCGGTATCACCATTCCAGTGCTCGCCTTGGTTTATGGGATCGACCGTCGGCTGGCCGCACGCGAACCGCTTCGCGCGCCGAGTAAACTGGTGCTGCGCGGCGGATTGAACGGGGCGATGCTAGTTTTGTTTGTCGCGGCGATGGCGGTAAGCCCGATGCTGCCCCATGGGCAGGCGGTATTGACCGGGTTGGCGCTGGTGCTGATCGGGATTTCAGAATGGACCAGCTCGAAGCGGATTCGGGCGCGTAATCGCTTTGCCTGGACGCCGATGCGCGAAATTGCCGTGCTGTTTTTTGCTATTTTCGCAACAATTCCACCGGTTTTGCAGGCGGTATCGCGCGTCCCTATGGGGCGCGATCCGGCTTTGTGGTTTTGGGCGTCGGGCATTTGTTCGGCGCTGCTCGATAGTGCGCCGACCTATCTGATGTTTTATCAAGCGGCCGGGCCTGATCTGATGCGGCTGCTACCGTCGTTTTCAGCGGGGTCGGTGCTGTTTGGCGCGCTGACCTATTTGGGCAATGCGCCGAATTTGATGATCCGCGCCATCGCTTCGCGTCGCGGCGTCAAAATGCCCGGATTTCTGGGCTATGCGGCGGTGGCGAGCGCAATTCTGGTGCCGATTTTTCTCATCGAAACCGGGGTATTTTTTCGATGAACTTAGCGTGGTTCAGGATGATTTCGGGAAATTGGCGAACACGGCGCGGTTTTTATTATCCTCCATCAACACCCGGAAGCCTTGCAAGGTGGTGAAGCCCAGATTGGTCGGGAGTTCGGCAATCGGGTCCATCTCGATACTCGCATAGGGGGCGCTGGCGAGCTTTTCCCATTTCCCAGCGGGCTTTTTGGCTTCGAGCTGCGCGACCGTGGTTTTCAGGATGAGCCGCACAATGGCTTCTTTTGGCGCGGAGGGCTTTGTCAGACTCGGATGGCCCGCGATTAATTGCCAGCCATTGGCAAGGGCCCATTGGGTGAGGTCATCAGCGGTCATTTTTTGCTCCCATTCACATCAATTATCAGGCGGCATGGCCCGCAGCGACGCCGCTGGCCCAGGCCCATTGGAAATTATAGCCGCCCAACCAGCCGGTGACATCCACCGCCTCGCCGATGGCGAACAGGCCGGGCACGCTGCGCGCTTGCATGGTTTGCGAGGAAAGTGCGCCGGTGTCGATCCCGCCGCTGGTAACTTCGGCTTTGACATAACCTTCCGTGCCGGTTGGTGTGAGGGGCCAGGCTTTCAGCGATTGGGCGAGGGCGTTGAGTGTGCGGTCGGGCAGGGTGGTCAGCGCTGCGGCAGCGATGGCGGTGGGGGCGAGGGCTGCTGCGAGCCGGTGCGGCATGGTTTCGCTCAGCGCGGTGCGGAGTGCCATTTTCGGGCTGGCGCGTTTGGCGCGGCGCAGAAAATCGGCCGGGCTGTTGGGCAGTAAATCGAGCATGATCGTGGCCCCCGGTTGCCACGGCGTGGAAATTTGCAGAATCGCCGGCCCGGATAGGCCGCGATGGGTGAAGAGCAGTGCCTCCGCAAAGGCGATTTTGCCGGTTTTGGCCCGCACCGGCAGCGAGACGCCCGCGAGCGGTTGGGTGAGGTTGAGGGTGGGCTCGCCGAGGGTGAAGGGAACCAAAGCGGGGCGGGGTTCGACCAGGTTGAGGGCAAATTGCCTCGCGATCCGGTGGGCAAAATTGCTTGCGCCGAGTTTGGGGATTGATAACCCGCCGGTGGCGAGGATCAGCGATTGCGCGATGATCGGGCCAATGCTCGATTCGAGATGGAATGAGTTTGGTTTGCTGATCGCGCTGATCGAGGTGCTGAGGCGGATGTCGACGCCAGCCGCCTCGGCCTCGGCGAGCAGCATCGCGACAATGGCGCGGGCCGAGCCGTCGCAAAAAAGCTGGCCGAGGGTTTTTTCGTGCCAGGGAATGCGGTGTTTTTCGACCAGCGCGATAAAATGCTGGGGGGTGTAGCGGCTGAGTGCTGAGGTCGGGAAGCGATGATTGGCACCGAAAAAGCGGTTTGGCGCGGTGTCGAGATTGGTGAAATTGCAGCGCCCACCGCCCGAAATCAGGATTTTTTTGCCGGGCTCGTCGGCATGGTCGAGCAGCAGCACGCGGCGGCCGCGCTGGCCGGCGGTGATGGCCGCCATCAGCCCGGCGGCGCCGGCGCCGATAATCGCGATATCCGTGATGATGGGCTTCGATGACAATGCGGCTGACCTTGCTATTTCGGGGTGCTTGGTAGCACGGTTGGGGGAGGTTGGTGATGGGGTGGAGCATGGCAGGGCAGATTGGAGTGCAGGCACGGCTGGAGGCGGCGGCTTCGTTATGTATGCGGCGCGGCCAGCGCTTTACCCTGCTCCGCCGGGCAGTGTTCGAGCTGGTGCTGACCGCAGGCGGGCCGGTGACCGCCTATGAGCTGCTGGAACGGCTGCGGGCGGGGCATCAAGGGGCGACACCGGCCACGGTGTATCGGGCGCTGGAGTTTTTGCTGGCGGCGCGGCTGGTTCATAAGGTTGAGAGTCTCAGTGCATTCATTCCTTGTGTGGATGATGAGCAACATGACCATGCCGCGCAATTTTTCATTTGTGCGCGCTGCGGGGCGGTGGCGGAAATCGAAGATCGGTCGATGGCGCAGGCTTTGGCGCAGGCGGCTGAGCGGTTGGGGTTTCGGGTGACGGCGAGCATGGTGGAGGTGAGTGGGGTGTGTGCGGATTGTGCTGCGGGTTAAAGCGCGGTTGAGGTGGGGGCGGGGCGAAAGAGGCGCAGCAAGGTTGCGATCAGGGCCAGGGTTCGGCGGCGGGCAAAGACCAGCAAGGTGGTGGAAAAGGCGACGCCTGCAGCACCACCCGCGAAAATCAGCGCGGTGAACGGGTCGGTGCTAGCGGGGATGGTGCGGGTGACGATTTCACCGGCGAGGCGGGCGATGAGCAGGCCGAACAGCGGGGTAATCAGAAGCGAAAATATCGGCTTGGCGGATCGGCCAAGGCCGATGGAAAAAGCCGGAAGCAATAATCCAGCGGCCAGGGCGCCGCGCGCAGCGAGGGTCCAGGCCAAGGCCATCAGCCCGAAAGGTGCGGCGAACCAGGCGGCGCAGGCGATGGTTGCCGCGTTGAGGGCGGCGAAGAGTGAAACCAAGCCCGGTCGCTTGAGGGCGGTGAGCATGGGGTTGACGAAGACATAGAGGGCGGCTGCGGGAACGATCAGGCTCATGGCGCCAAAAACCGGCCCGGCGGCTGCCCAGCGATGGCCGAACAGCAAAATCGTGATCGGGGTGGCGGCGGCCCCGGCCACGGCGGCGACGCCGAGCGATAGAATGGCCAACGCGTCGCAAAGTTTTTTGGCAATCGCAAAGCGCCGGTCAGGATCATCGCGCACCGCGACGAAAACGGGCAGAAAAACTTTACTGGTCGGAAAAATTGCGAGTTCTTGGAGGACTTCGGCGAGGCGCTGGGCGATGCGAAATTGCCCGACCGCGACGATTGGCAGGCGCGCACCGACCAGCACCACGTAGCCGGTATTGGCGATGTAATCGACGAAGCCCGCCGCCATCATCGGTAGGTTAAAGCGCAGCGCCGCACCGATGCCCGCAAAGCCCGGCGGGATGGGCGGGTGCCAGCGCGCAACGATCGAGGCGGCGACCGCGTAAAAGCTGATGCCCACGATGCGTTGGGCAATCAGGGCTGGCAGATCATAGCCAGCAAACACCAAAGCGAGGGCGATTGTGCCGCCGAGCAAGGTGCTGCCAAGCGACATCAGGCTGAGGGCGCGAAACCGCATGACTTGGGCGAGGCGGGCGGAGGGCACGATCAGGAACGCGCCGATGAAAATATTCGCCGCGAGGGCGCGGGTCACCCAGCCCAATGCCGGGTCGCCATACCAGTGCGCGAGGGCGGGGGCGAGGGCGAATAAGGCGATGGTGAAGGCGATGGCGAGAATGATTTGCGCCCAGAACGCGCCGGCCTCGACCGACCGATCACCCGGCGAGGCAATGACCTGTTCGCCTGCGCCGCCGGAGGTGATCATCCGGCCGATTTCGGAAATGGCGGAGGCGATGGCGACGATGCCGACATCCGCAATGGTGACGTGGCGGAGCAAAATAGCGAGCACGGCCATGCCCACGCTGCGCTCGATCAGAACGGTCGCGAGATTCCACGCAGCGCCGCGCGCCGCACCGTGTCCAAGGCTCATGTTGGGCTGCTCATCGGCGCGCAGATAACCATTGATTCTCGCACGCCGATAGCCCCACCCTTTACGAGCGCTCCGCCGCCCTCTAGAACGCCCTGGCATACGCCGTGTACCCCGGCGGAGGGGTGGCCGAGTGGCCGAAGGCGGCGGTTTGCTAAACCGTTAAACGAGTCAAATCGTTTCGTGGGTTCGAATCCCATCCCCTCCGCCATACTCCATCAATAAGTCATTGATAATACACGATAAATAATCGTTGCGATTCTGTCGGGATACGCAAGGGGCTACTATCCCAGAGCGAACCAAT
>NCBV01000079.1 GCA_002279355.1 Acidiphilium sp. 37-60-79 | reverse complement strand
AAAACGCCACCGCCTCTCCGCCCGATCATTCCGCCACGCCAGAGCCGACGCATTTTCGCTCTGGACCGGCTATGCCGCCAATCTGGCCGCCTGATCGGTTGGGTCTCTGTCAGATCGCACATCTTCCAATCAACTTGACAATGCCCTCCGCAGTCCAGGCGATCCTGTCGCACCTGGCGTCGGACGAGGCCTTCTTCTCGATCGACGCGTTCGATCCCTTCGCCGTAAAGATGAAGCAGGGCCGGATGCTCGATCCACCAGGCCCTCACCGGATCGTGCCGAAATGGCAAAAGTCCAAGGGATGCATGATCATGACGGCCGCCCTGGAGCTGAGCGGCAATCAAGTCACGCATTTCTACAGCGACCGGAAGAACACCACTGAGATGATCCGAATGATGGACGTCCTACTCAAGAGGTATGCGGATCGCCGAACGCTCTACCTTTCGTGGGATGCGGCGTCGTGGCACGTCTCCAAGAAGCTAGTTCAACGGATCAAGGAGCATCACGCGACCGCCGAGACATCCGGCCGCCCGCGCGTCGAGATGGCCCCACTACCGGCGGGAGCACAGTTCCTCAACGTCATTGAGTCCGTCTTCAGCGGCATGGCGCGAGCCATCATCCACAACAGCAACTATCCATCCGTCGACGCCGCTCGCGCCGCGATCGATCTTTATTTTGCCGACCGAAACCAACAGTTCCGCGCCAACAACCACACCACTCTCGCAAATCTCCCCTCAATTCCAGCAAGAGCGCCTAGTTCTGCAACGGCGCTTTCAGCATTTTTCCTAATAATTTTCGCAATTCCGGCCCAATGCGATCAATCTCCGCAAGATGGATCGCAGATAAGCTGGCTAATTTCTCCTCCCCCGCCCTGGTCAGCGAAATGATCACCCGCCGGCGATCATGCGCATCGTCATGCCGCTCAACGTATCCAGCGCGGACCAAACGATCAACCAACTCAACCGCGCTATGATGCTGGATAATCAGAAATTTGGCCAAATCTGCGATATTCGCACCCCCCGCATTTTGCGCACTCTTGATACCAAGTAGCGCCTGATGTTGTCGCGGCGTCAGGCCGTTCTCTCGCGCAGCCTCTTCACTGAATGCCACGAATTGCCGCATGGCAAGGCGAAAGGCCGCCAGCCTCCGATAGTCTTCTTCGGTTAACGAGGGCGTGACCATGCCACACCCTACCCCAACTAAGCGCGGCATTGAAATAGATCGTATCACGATATATAAACCGTTCCCAAAACCACGCTCAGCCGAAAGTCGCGCCGCATGAAGCAAACCACCAAACCGCGCCGAGGCGCCCAAGCCCTCGGTGATTTTACTGCGGATCGCAGCGTGCTCCGTCTGTGTGGCTTGGCCGTTTTAGCTGGAACCTTTGGAGTGGCAGCCGGCTGGGCCTTGCTGCGCATGATCGCATTGATCAATAACCTCGTTTATGATGGTGTATGGTCCGCAGCGACATTGCGGCCCGGCGGCGTTCTGCACCAAGGTCACCCCGCACTCTGGACCGTTTTGGTTCCCGCCGGTGGCGCCATCCTCATCGGCTTCATGGCTCGCTATGGCTCGGAAAAAATTCGCGGACACGGCATTCCTGAAGCCATCGAAGCCATCCTCCTGGGCGGATCAAAGCTCGATCTCAAAGTCGCCATCCTGAAGCCAATCTCCTCGGCCATTTCAATCGGTACCGGCGGTCCCTTCGGCGCCGAAGGGCCCATCATCATGACGGGGGGCGCAGCATCCTCTCTTATGGCCCAATGTTTCCTTCTCACCGATGCTGAGCGCAAAACCCTCTTGGTCGCCGGTGCTTGCGCCGGCATGACGGCGGTGTTTGGCACGCCGGTTGCGGCCATTCTGCTCGCCGTCGAATTGCTGCTCTTTGAACTCAAACCCCGCAGCATCCTACCGGTTGCGGTCGCCTGTATCGTCGCGGCGATCGAGCGAAACGTCGTGCTTCGGCCAGCACCTCTTTTTCCCTATGCCGGTGCGGTCATCATCAACCCCCTGCACGCCCTCGGCTGGGTTGGCATCGGTCTCGCCGCCGGTTTCGGCTCGGCATTACTGACCATCATGGTCTATGGCGTCGAGGATTATTTCGAAAAACTGCCCATCCATTGGATGTGGTGGCCGGTCTTCGGTGGCTTTGTCGTGGGGGTCGGCGGCTTAATCGATCCGCGTGCGCTCGGCGTTGGTTATCCCGATATTGGCGCGCTGCTCGCGGGCAGTTTGGCCGGGGTTGCGGCGATCCGTTTGGTTTTGGTGAAAGCAACCATCTGGGCGGTCGCCCTAGGCTCAGGAACATCAGGCGGCGTGCTCGCGCCACTCTTGATCATTGGCGGTGCAATGGGCGCGGTGCTGGCACCCTTATTACCCGGCGCGACACCGGGGTTTTGGGCCGTGCTGGGCATGGCCGCGATGATGGGGGGCACCATGCGTGCGCCGCTGACCGCCACGTTATTCGCCGTAGAGCTGACGGGCAATCATTTGATCCTGCTGCCTGTCATTACCGCCTGCATGGCCAGTATGGCCGTCACGGTCTTGCTGATGAAACGTTCGATCCTCACCGAAAAAATCGCCCGCCGTGGCCATCATTTGACCCGCGAATATAGTATCGATCCGCTCGCCGTGGCCCGCGCCAGCGAAATCATGGCAACGCCCGTCCAAACAGTGCCAACAACAATGACCGTGGGTGAAGCAATCGATTTCTTCCTCGATCATGGTGCACAGCACCGCGCCTACCCCGTCATCGAGGGCGCCGATCATCTCGCCGGTCTTGTGACCCGTTCCGATATTCTCGCCTGGATCGCCCGTGACACACCCCGGCAGACCACACTCGTCGATCAGCTGGCGGCACGCCACGTAGTAACCGCGTCGCCCCACGAGATGGCGATCACAGTCGCCTCGCGCATGATCACCCATGACGCACCACGAATCCCCGTGATCGATGATGCCGGAAAATTATGCGGGATCATCTCGCGTGCGGATCTCTTGAGGGTACATCACGGCGTGGTTGCGGCCGAAACCAAGCGGGAGCGCTTTTTCGCAAAACCGAGTCCCCGCCGACGATCAACCAGCCCGAAGCGATCAATAATCCCCCCGGCTCGTGTCGAGCATATGGATTAATTCACCTACAATTGACGATGCGCAAAATGCGAAATCAGATCATGCTCACTACCGTTTGTGCGCGTTGGGTTTGTGCTCTTTGTCAGCATTGTCAAGTTGATTGGAAGATGTGCGATGTGACGGAGACCCGACCGATCATGCGGCCAGATTGGCGGCATAGCCGGTCCAGAGCGAAAATGCGTCG
>NCBV01000001.1 GCA_002279355.1 Acidiphilium sp. 37-60-79 | reverse complement strand
AAGGCATCGGAAACCTCCTCAACGCCTTCTCACCACAGGAATGCAGAAATTACTTCAGAAACTCCGGGTATGCGTCAATTTGACAATATCAAACTCTAGAGCATGGCTTTGGCCGCATCATAGAGGGCTTGATCGACGCGCGTAAGTCCGGCGATCCGTGCGCGGGTGCGTGGGTCGATCGGTATTGCGGGGCCTTGGGTGACATTGCGCCGAGGCACGAGCGCGGGGGGCAGGCCAAGGGCTTGTTGCAGGGTGGCGGCTTCTGTTTCCAGCCGCTCGGTGGTGAAGATCGCATCGAGCGTGCGCAGATTGGCTGTTGCCATCCTGTGGAGATGGTCAGGATCGGTGGCGGTGGAGGCGTTTTCCCAGGCCACCGAGAGTGAGTAGGCATTGTTCCAGTTCGGTTCGAATAAAGTCGCCAAACGCTCGATTGGTGCTTTGGCTTGGGTGAGGTAGCGGGCTTGAAAATTGGCGACCATTGGCACGGTGGTGGGGTCATGCACGAAATCAAACAGGGTTTGGCCGATGACGTGCGGGTGCAACGGGTGGGTCGTGGTGCGGCGGACTTCGTTGAAATGCGAGATGGTGCGGGCGAGCGGATCGCGGAGGATGGTGACGACGCGGAGTGGGCAGCCGAGATAGGCGGCGAGCTCGATGCCGAAATGGCCACAATAAGCGGCATAGGGCGTTGTGCGGAGTGTGGGGTCTCGGAAGAAATCATCCCACATTGCGGCCGGGCATAGCCTGTCACGATAATAGTCGCTGAGTGCGGCGCGCAGTGATGTCCCGGCGGTTTTCGGGATATGCAGCAGATAGACCGGTGCGATGGGGGTGGCATCCATATGAACATGCTTATGCATCCTATGTAACGACGTGATGTCACGATATCGGCGAATTGGTGTTCAAGGGCGGGCTATTGGGCTATGGAAATCGCATGCAGGATCGACAGAGCGACATGACGGGGCGGCGCTTGCGGCGCGCGGTGGTGGACCTTGGGTCCAATTCGGTGCGGCTGGTGGTGTTTGAGGGTGAATCGCGCAACCCTGTGCAGATTTTCAATGAAAAGGCGGTGCTGCGGCTCGCGCGCGGCTTGATCCATACCAACCGGCTGGAGCCGGCAGCGATGGATGAGGCGATGGTGGTGCTGCGCCGCTATGCGACCATTGCGGCGGCGATGGGTGCCGCGCCGTTTGAGGCGTTGGCCACATCGGCGGTGCGCGATGCCGCGAACGGGGCTGAGTTTGTCGCGCGGATTGGCCGCGAGGTGCCGAATTTGGCGGTGACGGTGCTGTCGGGTGATGCGGAGGCGCGGCTATCGGCTGAGGGTGTGTTGTGCGGCATTCCTGCGGCGGATGGGATTTTGGCGGATTTGGGTGGTGGCTCGTTGGAGCTGGTGCGTTTGGCGCATGGGGTGATTGGCCCGGCGGCGACGCTGCCGGTTGGGGTGATCCGCCTGGCGGAACGGGCGGGTGGTGAGCCTGCGCGGGCGCGGGCCATCGTTGAGGAGGAATTGGCGACGGTGCCGTTTGCGCAGGAGGGTGCTGGCGGGGATTTGTATCTCTCGGGCGGGGCGTTTCGGGCGTTGGCGCGGATCCATATTGCACAAACCTCGTACCCGCTCGCGGTGGTGCATCACTACACGATTGGGCGCGATGAGGCGCGTGATTTGGCGGCGGTGGTGGGCGAGGCAAGTCGGAAATTAATCGAGAGGATGCCCGGGGCGTCGCGCCGACGAATTGAGGATTTGCCGTTCGCTGCCGTGATTTTGCGGCGCTTGCTGCGCGCAACAGGCGCGGGCCGGGTGGTGTTTTCCGCCAATGGGCTGCGGGAGGGTTGGTTTTTACGGCAATTGCCACAGGCGATGCGCGAGCAGGATCCACTGATTGCTGCGGCGCGGGATTTGGCCATCGGCGCGGTGCGCGATCCGGGGTTGCCGCAGGTGTTGATTGAATGGACCAAGGCGCTGTTTCCCAGCGAAACCGCGAATCAGCTTCGTTTGCGTGAAGCGGCTTGTTGGTATTCCGACATTGGCTATCACGAACATCCAGAATATCGGGCCGAGCAGGCTTATTTGCGGGTCTTGCGGCAAACGGGCGTGGCGCTTGATCACCATGCGCGGGCCTTTCTCGCTTTGACGGTGGCGCTCCGCTATGAGGCGGCGAGCGATGCCGGATTTTTGGCCTCGGCGCGGAGTCTGCTCGCCATGGATGCGGCGCGCCGGGCGGAGGCGCTGGGTGCGGCACTCCGGCTCGCCTACACGCTGTCGGCGGGCACCCCTTCGTTATTGGCTGCGGCGTCGCTCGCCGCCAAGCCGGAACGTCTGATCCTGACGCTCGACGCATCGAGCGGCGTGTTTGCCGGTGAGGCGATCAACCGACGCCTAGCGCGCCTCGCGGCGCTGATTGGGCTGGAGCCGGAGATCATTTCGGTTTGATTGATCGCGGTGATCAGGCCGCCTGCGTGCGTGTGCGGACGCGGCGTGAATACTGGGCGGTTCCGCTGAGCTGCACCGAAGGGGTCCGGTCATTCAGGAGATGAGCGGGGATGATGGCGCGGCCATTGGTCCAGCGGCCATCGGGTTCCAGGCCGTGCCAACCATCGCATAGATCGGGATGATCGAGGGGAATGGGATCGCCACCGACCAAAATGGCGGCGATTTTAACGCCGAGCCGACGTAGATCCCGGGGATCGGGCAATACATGGCCCGGTATGGCGCTGCGCGAGATGATCGTAACCGAGCCATCAGCCATCTTGCGCAGCGTAATGGCTGGATCGCTGGTCAGGTTCAGCCGCGCGCGGGCCAGCAGCCGCTCCCGAACGGCCTGCACGATGGGGCCGGATTCATGAAATGGCGCACAGCCCTCGTGCTCGCGCATGGTTTGCGCAAAATCCGGATGCAGGGCGACGGGCGCGCCGCCATTGACGAAATTGGCGCGGTTGCCGGTGTCTAGAAAGCTTTCGCTGGGCGTCCCCTCGGCATAGAGGATGCCGTGATGCGGCAACTCGATATGGAAATAGCTGATCGAGCGGCGCTGTTCCTGGCGGATGGTGGTGCCGTTGATCAGCGCCTTGGCAGGGATCAACGCGCCATCCAGATAGAGCGCGTGGTCCGGCGAGAGTATCAGGTCCCGGCGAGGCACGCCCTCCATCAGGGCGCCGGCCTTGATGCGGATCGGGTTCACGCACGTGGGCTGCGGATGCCGGGCCGGTTCGATGGCGCGTCGGCCGATCCAGCAGATCGGCGCGGTGCCACCGCCATGCAGCACCAGTTCATCGCCCAGCCGCAGCCGCTCCACCGGAACCTCGCCTTCGCGCGAGAGAATGCGCGTTCCCTGGGCAAAACAGTTGATGTTGAAACCCATCAGGGTCAGTACCGTGGTATCGAGCGGGGTGAGCGTATTGCTCGCATAGCCTGGGGCCGCGTAGCCGTTGAACGGATCGTTCAGCAGATAATTGAAATCGGTGCGCGCGGATCCCGCAAAGGTCGCGAGTGCTGTTTTGCCGTTATCGACGGAAAAATAGGGCGCTTTGGCATTGCTGGCCAGCGAGGCGTTGTTGTTGAGTTGCAGCACGCCAGGGGCGGTAAAGCGGAAGAAATCCACCGCGCTGAAATCATAGGCCGTCACCGTCTTCGATGTCGCGGTATTGTAGTAGGTGATCGGGCCGCCATTGCGGATATCGCGGCCAAGCGCGTGCGAGAGTTCATGCAGCACGATGCCAAATAGATCAAACGAATTCGATGTCACATTGGAGCCGGCGCCGTAATAGAACGGCTGCATGACATTGACGCCCATTTTACCGACCTGGCCAGCCCCCCCTGACAAGCCCCAGGCTTGTTCTTCGGCAGATGAGACCTGGATGCCGTCATAGACGCCGGGGGGCAGTGTCGCCGGGTAGTATTTCACGGCGGCCGGATCATGGGCCGCCATCTCGCTGATGAACGATGAATAGG
The DNA here is from genome assembly GCA_002279355.1 of Acidiphilium sp. 37-60-79. GTDB lineage: Bacteria > Pseudomonadota > Alphaproteobacteria > Acetobacterales > Acetobacteraceae > Acidiphilium. The sequence goes on along the minus strand of NCBV01000001.1, from coordinate 122,671 downwards.
GCAGTTGGTCGAAATATGCCGCACCGCCCGCAAGGCCGCTGGTAACGCCATGGGCCGCGATGGTGACGGTAACGGGATCATTGATGCGGCTGCCCAGATAATTTGCAGCTTCGATCATGGTTTGGCGCATATTCGGGGGAATGACCGCCTGATTGGTGTTTGTGACCGGGGCAAAATACACCGCAATCGACATGTGGGCCTGCTGGCTGTTGGCTGCATTGCTGACGTGCGGCGCAGCCGCGGCCGAGCCCGATGGGAGCGTGATGCCCGTCTCCGAGGGCATGATCGGCATGGCCGTGTCGAACGAGAGCAGGCTGGTGACTGCGCTTGTCGATGCGGGCAGCGCGATCAGGTCACTGTTGGTCGCCGACGCGGGGTTGTGATGGGTCTCGAACGTCGTGGTCAGCGTAATGCCATGCGAGAGATTGTCGATAACCTGACGGGCCATGATGATAACCTCCGACTATTGTCATAAATTCATGGATATACTATTAACTTTATTCCATTATGATAATAATTGTCAATGAATCTTGATTTGAGCAGGAATCGCATGCAGCCCGGGCTTGCTGGCAGCGGCGGTGCTGACCCGGCGATTGACGCTCTTAGCCGCTTGGCTTGGACTTGAGCCGGATGTCCGCCCGAACTAACTAAGCATTAGTTTTTGCGCAGCCCGACGATTGGGCTGGAGGTTGCCTGGGCGGACGGCATGCCGTTATGCGCGGCCCAATAGTGAAACCCGATGCTTGCGGCAACCAACACCACCACGATGAACAGAATTTCCTTGGGGTGGGGCACGACTAAATAATCCGTGTTAAAGAGGGGTAGTTTCTCGGCGCTGGCGCTGATCAACGCGCCTGGCCGCTCAATGATCGGGCGGTTGGGCAGGAGGGCAATGCAGCGTTGTGCGATGGCTTTAGCGTTAGCACCATGGGCGTGTTCCGGCAGGGTGGTGATGTGGCTGGTCAGACGATCAATAGCGCCGTTGGATGGCATTCGTGCTAATTCGGCGGCCTCTTGCCATGGGTCGATATTTTGCCGAGCCAGGGCGGACAGGACACTGATTGACACGCCGTTCGAACCTTCACCAATCGGGGCGAACAGGAAGCGATCGAATTCGGTGGCGAGCGTGGCGTTCATTGATCGGGCACCGGTTCAGGCGAGCGCGCCGGGGCTGCAGTTGATTTTGCTTCGATCAAGTTGAGCAACGGCTTCACAATATCGAGCGGCATGGGGAAAATCACGGTGGTGTTTTGCTCTGCGCCGATTTCGGTGAGGGTTTGCAGGTAGCGCAGTTGGATTGCGGCGGGAACGCTGGCCAGAATCTGTGCGGCATCGACCAGGGTTTGCGCGGCTTGGAATTCGGCTTCGGCATGGATAATTTTTGCGCGGCGATCGCGCTCGGCCTCGGCCTGTTTGGCGATCGCACGGATCATATTGTCAGTTAGTTCCACTGTGCGGATCTCGACGTTGCTGATTTTGATCCCCCAGACTTCGGTTTGCCCTTCGAGAATATTTTGTAAATCTATGCTCAATTTTTTTCGCTCCGATAGCATTTCATCGAGCGGATGCTGACCGAGCACTGCGCGTAAAGTGGTTTGTGCCAACATCACGGTCGCGGGTAGAAAACTTTGGACCTTGATGATCGCCCGCTCGGGATCAATCACGTTAAAATAGAGCACCGCGTCAACTTTCATTGATACGTTATCGCGGGAAATCACATCCTGGGCGGGGATTTCGATGACTTGGATGCGCAGATCGACCCGGACCATTTCCTGCACAAATGGGAACAGGACGATAAAACCGGGGCCTTTAACCCGTTGAAAGCGCCCTAGTGTAAACACCACGCCGCGCTCATATTCGCGCAGGATTTTGACCGTGGCGCGCACGAGCACGCCGAGCACGACAATCACCGCGATGATAAAGATAAAGCTTGTAAAAAGGCTGGTTTCGCCTTGGTGCAATGATGCTCTCCGGTCGTTGATACGCGCTGCTCGGGTGGAACCAGTAAAGCCATATCGCAAATTGATGACCAGGTGCAGCATCGGAAATTACGTAGACTTCTTTGTCTAATTATAATTTTGCGTCATTTCACCGACAACTATATTCAATATTGAGGTAAGGACGAATTGTGATCGCTTATTGGAATAATATATGCTAGCAAGAATATTGGTTTTGAGGGTGATCGCGGTGCGTATTCCGGTTAAAGCGACAGGCACGGCAGGAAAGCCAGCGTTGGCCTCGGGATTTGCGGTGGTGGCCGCTGGCGCTTCAGCAGGAGGGTTAGAGGCGTTTGGCCGTATGCTGGATCATTTGCCGACCCCGAGCGGGTTGGCGCTAATTTTGGTGCAGCATCTTGATCCAACCCATGTGAGCTTGATGGCCAACTTGCTGGCACGCCACACAGTCCTGCCGATTGTCGAGGCTGCCGAGGGCATGATGATTGAAGCGGGACACGTCTATGTGATCCCGCCGGGCCGATATTTGACCGTTGAGCGCGGGGCTTTGCGGGTGCGCTTGCCAAGCGATCCACATGGTATGCGGCTTCCGTTTGATGTGTTTTTGCATTCCCTGGCCATGGATTATGGCGCGCGAGCGGTTGCGGTGGTGCTCTCCGGCACGGGTAGTGATGGAAGCGGTGGGTTGCGCGCGGTCAAAGATCAAGGTGGGTATGTTATCGCCCAGGCGCCCGAGGAGGCACAATTCGATGGCATGCCGCAGAGTGCGATTGCCACCGGCCTGGTCGATGCGGTACTGCCACTGGCAGCGATTGGCCCGGCCTTGATGCAGCATCGTCCTGGAGCAACGCCGGCTTCCGCAGGCACTTCGTCGCCGGACGATCTATCGCCGATTATTGAATTGCTGCGCGAGCGAACAGCACATGATTTTTCCCTGTATAAATCGGGCACGCTGATGCGGCGGATTGAACGGCGGATGGGAATGGCTGGGGTAAATTCTCCTACAATAGCTGACTATGCCAAGAGTTTGGCGGATGATCCTGACGAGCTTGAGGCGTTGGCAAAAGATTTTCTAATCAATGTGACTGGATTTTTTCGAGATAAGCCGGTTTTTGATGTGTTGGAGAGTCAGATTATTCCTACTTTGGTCGCCACGCACGTGGCGCATCAGCCGTTGCGGATTTGGATTGCCGGGTGCAGCACCGGCGAGGAGACCTATTCGCTGGCAATGCTGCTGGTCGAGCACATCCGTGCCATTGGTGCGCCAATCAAGGTGCAGATTTTTGCCTCCGATGTTGACCAGGATGCGATAGCGCAGGCGCGGGCGGGATTATATAAAGCGACGATTGAAGCGGAGGTTAGTGCCGAGCGGCGCGAGCGGTTTTTCACCCGCGAGGACCAAAATTATCGGATTAGCGCCGAGTTGCGGGGTATGGTGGTGTTTACCGTGCAGGACGTGCTTGCCGACCCACCGTTTTCGCGATTGGATTTCGTTTCTTGTCGGAATTTATTGATATATCTACGACCAGAGGCTCAGGCTAAAATTATTGCATTGTTTCACTTTGCTTTGCGCGACGGGGGTTTTTTGCTCCTCGGCAGTTCTGAGACGCTAGGAGCCGGTGAGCATGGGTTCGATGCTGTGGCAAAGGCCGAGCGGATTTATCGGCGTAGCGGGCGGAGTCGGCCCGGAGTGCCGGGGGTTCCGATGCTGCCTGGAGAACGTGGGCGGGCGCAGCTGCGTGCCGGAGGGCCGCTCACGGTGACCGGCACCGCACCTGTGGCAGAGTTGGGCTTGGGTGAGCTTTGTCGGCGGTTAGTGCTGGAGGCGTTCGCGCCCGCAGCGATGCTGATTAATCGGCATAATGAGAGCTTGTATACGCTTGGCCCGATTGATCAGTTTTTGCAGATTGCACCCGGAGCGGCGTCGCATGATGTGTTGGCGATGGCACGGCCCGCGCTGCGGGCTAAATTGCGCGCAGCGATCCGCCGGGCCAATGATTCGCAATCGCGGGTGGTGGTTGCCGGCGAAGCGATCGATCAAGGCGGCGCGGCGCCGAGCTATTCAATCGATGTTCGGCCGGTGCCTGGCCCGGTTCCTGGCGAAGGTGATGGGCTGCTGTTGATTTGCTTTGTGCCAACGCCGACTCAAGCGCCAAAACTGAAGGGGCCTGGGCGATCGCACCGTGGCGAAAGCGAGACGCTGCAGATCCAGGCGTTGGAGCGGGAATTGGCGGCAACACGTTCTGAATTGTTAGACGCGATTCATGATTTGGAATTATCCAGCGAGGACCAGAAGGCGATCAATGAGGAGGCCTTGTCGGTCAACGAGGAATTTCAATCTACCAACGAGGAGTTAGTGACCTCGAAGGAAGAGTTGCAGTCGCTCAACGAGGAACTCACGGCGCTGAATGGTCAGCTACAGGAGGCGCTGGAGCGCCAACGCACCACCGCCAACGATTTACAGAACATATTATATAGCACAGATTTTGCTACGCTATTTTTGGATGTCGAGTTAAAAATTCGGTTTTTTACCCCGGCGACGCGGGTATTATTTACCGTCATTCCGAGCGACATTGGGCGCCCATTAGCCGATTTAGCGACCTTGACCAGCGATGGTCGCCTCGCCGAGGATGCAAGGCTGGTGTTAGAGACGTTGCAGCCGATTGAACGCGAGGTGCAAAGCCAGAGCGGAGCGTGGTTCACTCGGCGAGTGTTGCCGTATCGGACCCAGCAGCGCGGTGTCGAGGGCGTGGTGATTACCTTTATCGATGTATCCGAGCGCAAACGGATTGCGGCGGAGTTGGTGGCGGCAACGACGCAGGCTGAGCAATCTAATTTAGCCAAGTCGCGATTCTTGGCGTCGGCTAGCCATGATTTACGCCAGCCTTTGGCCGCTTTGGCCTTGCAGCACGGATTGCTGATGCGCGCGGTGGCGGGGGGCTCTGCGGCGCCATTGGTTGAACGGATGGGTCAAAGCCTCTCGGTGATGACGGGTATGTTGGATACCTTGCTCGATATTAACGAGATTGAAGCAGGGGTGGTGAAGCTGGCGAGTAGCCAGTTCAGCGTTAATGCGGTGTTTGATCGGCTCCGCCAGGAGTTTGGCGATGATGCGCGCGCCCGTGGGCTGGAGTTGCGGGTGATGCCGTGCAGCGTGACAATCGAGACTGATCGGCAACGCTTGATGCAAATTCTGCGCAATTTGGTGTCAAACGCGATGAAATATACCCGGAAAGGGTGTATTTTGGTGGGAGCACGTCGCGACGGGGACCGGGTGCGGTTGGAGGTATGGGACACCGGGATTGGGATTCCCGCCGATGAATTTCAATCGATTTTCGAAGAATATCATCAGCTCGATAATCCTGCGCGCGACCGCACATTGGGGTTGGGTTTGGGGTTAGCGGTGGTACGGCGCCTGACCGATTTACTGAGCTTGCCGGTGCAGGTGCGATCGCGCCAGGGTTCGGGTTCGGTATTTTCCATTTCAGTTCCGATTTCGGTATCGTTGTCCTTTCCATCAGCATCATTGCCGTTAGCGCCCGATGCAGTCGCGGTGCCCGCATTGCCGATGCCCGGTGGGGAAAAATATGTCGCGCTGATTTTGGTGATTGAGGATGATCCCGATTTGCGTGACTTGTTCGAGATGGCCATGGTTGGTGAGGGGCATCGGGTCGTCGCGGTGGGTGATGGGGCGGCGGCGGTGGCGGCGGTGGGTGCTGGAGCGTGGCCGGATTTGGTGCTGTCGGATTATAATTTGCCGCACCGGATGAACGGCATTGAGGCGGTGCGGGCGTTGCGCGCCACGATTGGCCGCAAAGTGCCCGCGATTATACTGACCGGCGATATATTGGCCGATGTTGTCGCGGTGATCGAAGCGGAAGGCTGTAGCCATTTTAGCAAACCGGTATCGTTGGACATGCTGACTGGTGCGGTGGCGCGCGCATTGCCGGTGGGGGCAGTGCGCGCGCCAGTTTCGCCGACTCGCAGCACCAGGTTGATGGTCATTGATGATGACGCGCCGGTGCGTGCGGCGTTGCGTGAGGTGCTGAGTGCGGATGGTTGGCGCATGGCGGATTTTGAGAGTGCCGAGGCGTTTTTGGCCGCCTATCAGCCAGGGGGGGATTATTGCCTGCTGATTGATGTGATGCTGCCGGGGTTGAAGGGGCTAGATTTGCTGCGGCGATTGCGGGGGGCAGGGGATATGGTGCCGGCGGTGATGCTAACTGGGGTGAGCGACGCGATGGTGGCGGTGGCGGCGTTGCAAGCCGGGGCGGCTGATTTTATCGAGAAGCCGGTCAATCCGGATGATCTGTTGGCGCGCATCGCGCGCGCTGTCGAGGCGGGGCATGACCATTCGGGTCGCCTAGCGGTCCATATGGCGGCGGTGAAGCGGTTGAGCGAGTTGACGCCCCGGCAGCGCGATGTGCTTGATGTGTTACTCGAAGGGCATTCCAGTAAGGTTATTGCGCATCGGCTTGGGATTAGTGCGCGCACGGTTGAGGTTCATCGTGCTGCGATCATGCAAAAAACCGGCGCTACCTCAATGGCAGCGTTGACCCGGTTGGCAGTGGAGGCAGCGGCGACGACTGATTAATTGATCTGGCACGAGGGAGAGTGCGATGACGATTAAGACGGCACAGTTTTGCGTCGATGCGGGTCAGGCGATGGATTTGCGGCGGTGGGATACGCGGGTGGCGCCGGTTTATCGCTCGAAGTCCGATTACAAGACGCAGCTTGCCGATCATGTTAAGCGGCTGAGTGCGCAGCAGCAGGTATTTTATGCCGATCACCGCTATGCGGTGCTGCTGATTTTTCAGGCGATGGATGCGGCGGGCAAGGATGGCGCGATCCGGCATGTGATGTCCGGGGTCAATCCGCAGGGATGTCAGGTGTTTAGCTTCAAACATCCGAGTGCGGAGGAGTTGTCACATGATTTTCTTTGGCGCACCACGCGCGATTTGCCCGAGCGCGGGCGGATTGGCATTTTCAATCGGTCTTATTATGAGGAGGTGTTGATTGTGCGGGTGCATCCGGCGCTGTTGCATGCTGAGGCGGTGCCCCATTTGTCCGCCGAGGGCGAGGCGTTTTGGGCGGAGCGTTATCGCTCGATCTTTGATTTAGAGCGGCATTTGCACGCGAATGGCACGCGGATTGTGAAGTTTTTCCTGCATATTTCCAAGGAGGAGCAGCGTAAGCGGTTTCTGGCGCGGATCGATGATCCGGCGAAAAACTGGAAATTCAGCGAGGCGGATATGGCAGAGCGCGGCTATTGGGATGCGTATCAAGAGGCTTATGGCGCTTGTTTGAGCGCCACCAGCACCCGCGATTGTCCTTGGTATGTCGTGCCCGCGGATGACAAGCCGACGGCGCGGTTGATTATTTCGCAGATCATTCTGGATTTATTCGAGGGGTTGGATTTGCGCTATCCGGATGTCGGTAAGGCGGGCACTAAGACGTTGAGAGGGATTAGGAAGCGGTTGGCCGCCGAACGGGGGGCGTAAAATGCGCCGGGCAGGACTTGAACCCGCAACCAAACCGTTATGAGCGGTCCGCTCTGACCAGTTGAGCTACCGGCGCATCGGGTCCTATTGGAACGGACCGGGGCCGATTGGCAATATCGGGCGTGCAGAGTAAAAGCCCGGGAGTAGCTTTTCAGGGAGTTTTTGCGATGGATGTGTCGAAACTTGATGCCGGTAAGGCGCCGCCGTCTGATATTTTGGTGGTGATCGAAATTCCGCAGGGTTCTGGGGTTAAATACGAGGTGGATAAAGCCAGTGGCGCGATCATGGTGGACCGGTTTTTGTTCACCCCGATGGCGTATCCGGCAGCGTATGGCTTTATTCCTGGCACATTGGCGGATGATGGTGATCCGGCGGATGCGTTGGTCTTGACGCCTGCGGCGGTGGTGCCGGGCGCTGTCATTCGCGCACGGCCCATTGGGCTGCTGCGGATGGAGGATGAGGCCGGGCAGGATGAAAAAATTGTTTGCGTTCCGCATGATAAAATTCATCCGCAATGGACCGACGTGACAGAGGTGTCACAGCTCCCCGCGATCACGCGCGATGCGATTGAGCATTTTTTCACCCATTACAAAGACTTGGAAAAAGGCAAATGGGTGAAGGTGACCGGCTGGGAGCCGCGCGCGGCGGCGGAAGCCGCGATTACTGAGAGTATTGCGCGGGCGCATAAATAGGCGTCAAATTCGGTGATAATGGAGAAAAACCATGCCGTTACGCCGGATTGCGCTGTCGGAATTTCGCCCCATTGGCCGGGGAATTGCCCGGCCGGAGGATGTGGTCGCGCTGCGTGATGGGCGGGTTTATGCTTCGCATCACGCGGGCGGGGTGGCGGAAATTGCCCCTGACGGCGGCTTGCGAGTGATTGGCGGCAAGGCGGGTGCGCCCAACGGTATCAATATGGATGCCAAGGGCTGCATTATCATTGCGAATTTCGGGATTTATGATGGGGTTGCCGGGCCGCTGGAGCGGCTCGATTTGACCACGGGCGAGCGCGAGATTCTGGTCAGCACCATTGGTGGGCGGGCGCTGACATCGTGCAATTATCCGGTGATTGATCGGGCTGGGAATATCTGGTGTTCGCATTCCACCTTCGCCAAGACGTGGCCGGAAGCGCTCGATCGGCGGACGGATGGGTTTATTTTCGTCTATCGGCCGGATGGGTCGAGCGAGATTGTTGCGGAGGGGTTGAGATTTGCCAATGGCATGGCCTTGTCCGCGGATGAGCAATTTCTCTATTGCACCCAAACCTCGAACGCGGATGTGCTGCGTTTTCCAGTTTTGCCGGGGGCGAAGCTGGGCAAGGCCGAACGCTATGGGCCGAGGCTGGGCATTGTGTTCGGAATGAAAGTGAATCCGAGGCTGAAATTACCCAGCTTGATCACGCGTTATCTGGGCTATACCGATGGTATTGGCTTTGACGCCGAGCAGAATTTATGGGTTACGCTGCCGGCAGCGCATAAAATTGTCGCGATCACGCCTGCGGGCAAAATTTTCACCATCGCGCATGATCCGAATGGCGATTTGCTTCGCAGCCCGACCAATATTAGCTGGGGCGGGCCGGATTTGCGCACGCTTTATGTGGGCAATTTAGCGGCGGATTACGTGCTCGCCGCGCCGAGTCCGGTAGCGGGACAGGAGATGCTGCATCACCTTTAAGGGCTACCAGTTTTGGTGCCAATGATGGTGCCAATGATTTTGGCGCTCTTTCCTGTAGCGGCGGAGTCGCGCGTTGTTTGGCGTGGGGCCGAGGAAGCGGCGATAGGCGCTGATCCAATTCCGGGCGATTAGGGCGCGGGCGTGGTTGAGCGACAGTTTATGCTGGCAGACCAAGTGGCCGAGACGGGCTTCCAGGCGATCTTTGGCATAAGAGCCCCATTGGCTAGGGCCCAAATGCGGTTCAGGCCAAAGATTGCGCGGGTTGGCGGGAGCGCCGCCGAGATCAAGCGGGATCAGGTGGTCTTCCTCATAGTGCCAAATTTTACGATCATCATAGCCGTAATCGTTGATTTGGGCGCGTTTGAGCCGTTCGGTAATGTGGTAGGATGGTCGCACGGAGGCGGTCCAGCCCCGTTGGCAAATGGTGCTGTCGATATTTTGCTCCGTCACCGCCGGATTGATCGCGCCTGGCGTCAGATTGTGGTTAGGCAGGGCGGATTGGGCGATGGCGAGGCTGGGCCAGAGCATGCCGAAAGCGATAGCGCGTAGACGATTCATAGGGTGATCAGGCCGGACTCGGTGGCGATGGCGTGAAGGGGTTGGTCGTGCGGGCCGGTGGGCACGACGGGCACTTCTTGGGCGGCGAAAGCACAGCCCAAGCGATAGGCGGTGGGGTGCGCGGCGAGAGCGCGGTCGTAATAGCCCGCACCGTAGCCGAGGCGGTTACCGCGCCGGTCGAAAGCCAGAAGTGGTGTAAGGAAAAAATCCGGCTTTTGCGGCGGGCCGTCCGGATGGGTGGTGCCAAATCGGCCGACGATCATGGTGGCCTCCGGATGCCAGTGCCGAAAAATCAGCGCCTCGCCTCGTTTAGGCGTTTCCGGGAGGGCGAGGCGGTGGCCACGCGCATGCAGTCCGTGGAGCAGGGGGCGGAGATCGATTTCATCGGCAAGGGGCCAGAAGCCAGCGATGACGGCGCTGACGGGAATGCGGACCTGCTCGAGCACGACCGCAGCGAGGCAGGCGCCCGCATCGGGGCGGACCATCGCCGCACGACGGGCGAGGCAGGCGGTGCGGAAGGCGGATTTTACGGCGCGGAGTTCGGTTTCATCAATGGAAGTGGACATAAAGGAGAGCTATCACGGATACCGGCTCATGTGCCACGGTTGAAACCGATGCCGGGCGTTGGTTGATACGCGCAAAGTGCGAAGCCGCCCTGGCCGTTGGCGTTGTCATCCTCCCAAGGCCTGCTGGTGCAGGTGGGCGCCGGAAATACCGGAACCACGGTTCCGACAGAGCCAGCTCCCTGGGAGATGCTTAGTGGCCCCGGGGATGCGCTTGCCTGACGCGCCGGGCAGCCTCGCACGCTATACTTAGGGCTCGATCAGGTCGGCTGCAATCTCCTCTGCGCGCGCGGCAGCGCGGCGCAGGCGCGCCCGGCGCTCCGTGCCGTCGGGTTCGGGCTTGGCGGCGGCGGATGTTATGGATTCTGCTGCGCTGAGAGCGGTTTTAGTGTCGTGCAGCTCATCCGCAAGCAACAGGGCGGCGAGGACCAGCAGCCGTGATTCACCGGTTTGGCTGCCGAGCGATTTGATGCTGGTGATCCGGCGATCGACCTCGGCGGCCATATCGGTCAGATGCTGTTCCTGACCATCTTCGCAACTGACCGGATAGGTGAAGCCGTTGATGCGGATGGTGACCTGGGCCATGCTAATGCGCTCCTTCGTCAATTTCCGGCTCGGTCAGGGCGGCGCGCAGGGTGGCGATAACCTGATCGAGCTTGGCGATAATGGCTGGGTTTGCCGCAATCGGTCCTGGTTGAGCGAGACCGTGCTCGGTGTGGCTTTGTTGCGCGAGCACCGGTCGCGCAGCGCCGATCCGGGCGAGGGCTGATTCCAGCCGGTTGAGCGTTTCTAATTCGGTTTCGGGTTCCGACATTTTCGCACTATCGGGTATTTTCGTGGCTGTGGGAAGACGGGGAACGATTTGACATGACAAGATTGTGAGGCGACGGTGCGCGCGAAAGAGCGGGATCGGGATTGAGATGGGGATGTCCGGCGAATGATGCATGAGATTTACGCGCGGTTAGGGCCGTATATTGCGGCCTATGGCAGCGCGTTCGTGTTTGTTTTGGTGATGCTGGAAACGTTGGGTTTGCCCTTGCCGGGGGAGACGGCGCTGATTTCGGCGGCGATTTATGCGGGGACAACGCATCGGATTGATATTTTTGTGCTGTTGTTCAGCGCGGCGGCGGGGGCCGTGGTGGGTGGGATGATCGGCTATTGGATTGGTCGGAGTGCGGGCCATCGGCTGTTGCTGCGCTATGGCGCGCGGGTGGGGCTCACCGAGCGGCGGCTGCGAGCGGGGGAGTATTTGTTCGCCCATCATGGCGGCAAGATCATTTTTTTCGGACGGTTCTTTGCGGTGCTGCGGGCGTTTGCCGCCTTGCTGGCGGGCGCGAATGTGATGCCGTGGCGGCGGTTTTTGGTCGTGCAAATTGCGGCCTGTGTCATGTGGGCGATCATTTATGGCGGCACGGCCTATGTGTTTGGCAAGGAGATCGAGCATTTGGCAGGTCCGGTGACGGCGGCGGTGGTCGTTGTCGCGTTGTTTGTCGGGGTGGGGGCGATGGTGTTGGTCCATCGCCATAGTCATCGGTTGGAGACGTTGGCCGCAGAGCGGGCTGCGATGGGGCGACCGGTGGTGGATCAAGCGGATCGTTCTGAGCCATGAGCGACATAGCATTGCTGGGGCTGGGCTATTCGGGGCGGGCGATTGCGGCGGCGGCGCATGAAGATGGGTTGAGCTTGGTGGCGACGGCGCGGGAACCGGGGCGCGTGGTGGGGCCGGATTACGTCGATTTACGCGATTTTCAGGCGGTTGATGCGGTAATAGGGCAGGTTTCTGCACTGGTGGTCACGGCGGCGCCGGGTGAAGCCGGTGATCCGGTGTTGGCGCGGTATCGGCCGGTGATTGCGGCGGCGGTGCAAGCGGGAACGCTGCGTTGGATTGGGTATTGTTCAACCACCGGGGTTTATGGCGATCGGGGCGGCGGCGCGGTGGATGAGGCGAGTGACGTGGCGCCCGGTTCGGCGCGGACCGTCCGGCGGGTGGCGGCGGAGTGCGATTGGGCGGGGTTTGGCGCGGATTGCGCAGTGGATATTATGCGGCTGGCTGGGATTTATGGTCCGGGACGCTCAGTTTTCGATGATTTGCGCGCGGGGGCAGCTCGGCGGATTGATAAGCCAGGCCATGTGTTCAGCCGGATTCATGTGGATGATATTGCGGCGGGGGTGATGGCGGCGCGGCGCATGGCGGGGCGCGCTGGAGTTCGGGTGTTGAATTTTGCTGATGATGAGCCGGCGCCGAGTGCCGAGGTTGTGGCCTATGCAGCGGGATTGCTCGGCATGACGCCGCCGCCGCTGGTGCCGTTTGCCGAGGCGGCGGCGACGATGTCGCCAATGGCGTTGTCGTTTTGGCGCGAAAACCGGCTGGTGTTGAGCACGCAGACCAAGGCGGCGCTGGGGATTAACTGGCGTTACCCCACTTATCGGGTGGGGCTGGCGGCGATTTTGGCGGCAGAAGCGGCTTCATGCGCGAGCAGCCAGGCTTTGCGGGGCAAGCCGCCGCTATAGCCGGTAAGGCTGCCATTGGCGCCGATGATGCGATGACAGGGGATGACCACGGCGATCGGGTTTGCGCCGATGGCAAGACCCACAGCGCGGCTGGCTTTGGGTACGCCGATGGCGCGGGCGATGGTGCCGTATGAGGCGGTGTTGCCGGGTTCGACAGCGCCGAGAGCGGACCAGACGCTGCGTTGAAAATGGGTTCCAGCGGGCGCGGTTCGAATTGGTGCTAAGGCGGAGAAATCACCCGCAAAATAGGCGTTGAGTGGCTTTTCGAAGGGATTTTCAGCGTTTGTTAAGGAATAGGGCCGATATGATTTGAGTATGCGCGCCAAGGGATCGGCTTGATGATCGAGTTGGTTGTCGCCGGTGGATCGATATTGGTCGTCGAAATCGAGCAGATGCAGGATATTGGCGTGATGCATCAGGATCAGGGGGCCGAGGGGTGAGGCCATGCGGCTGAGTTCGAGGGCAAGCGTCATGGGTTGTAATCGCTTGCGTCCTCTTCCCCCACGAGCGCGCGCGCAAAATCTGCCGGGTTGAAGGGCCGCAAGTCAGCGGCTTGTTCGCCGACGCCGATGGCATGCACGGGGAGTGCTTCGGCTTCCGCGAGTGCGACCACGATGCCCGCACGGGCCGAGCCATCGAGCTTGGTGACAATCAGGCCGGTGAGATCGACCATGTCTTTGAAGGTTTTGACTTGAGTGAGTGCGTTTTGGCCGGTTGTCGCATCCAGCGTGAGCAGGACTGCGTGCGGGGCCGAGGAATCGCGTTTTTTGATCACCCGGATCGTTTTGCGGAGCTCTTCCATCAAGGCGGCCTTGTTATGCAGGCGGCCAGCCGTATCGATGAGGAGAATATCGGCTTTTTCGGCTTGGGCGCGGGCCAGCGCATCGAAGGCGAGGCCTGCCGGGTCAGAGTCTGGGGCGCCGGTGACGACCGGGCTTTGGGTGCGTTCGCCCCAGATTTGCAACTGTTCCACGGCGGCTGCGCGGAATGTGTCACCGGCGACGAGCATCGGGTTTAGTCCAGAATCGCGATAGAATTGGGCGAGTTTGCCGATTGTGGTGGTTTTGCCGGTGCCATTCACGCCCACCATCAGGATTACGAACGGTTTTCGGTCCGGATCGATGATCAGAGGCTTGGCGACCGGTTCGAGGATTTCAGCGATTTCGGCGGCGAGGCTGCTGCGGATGTCGCCGGGGGAAACATCCTGGCCGAAGCGGGTGCGGCGGAAGGATTTGATGATCCGGGCTGCGACGGCTGGGCCGAGATCGGCGCTGATTAGCAACTCTTCCAGCTCTTCGAGGGCGGCATCGTCGAGTTTGCGTTTGGTGAAGGTATCGGTGATGCCGGTGGTGAGTTTTTGGGTGCTGCGTGCCAGGCCGGATTTTAGCCGCGAGAGGAAACCGAGCGCCATGGTCAGGCCTGCTCGGCGATGAGATGGGTGGCGGTGGCGGCGCTGATGGTGGTGCGGATGATTTTGCCGGGTTGCACCGGCGCACCAAAGCGGACCTGGGCGAAATCGTCGCTATGGCCTTCGGTGGATGATTCCGCGAGGATTGTGATGGTGTGGCCGATCCGATCCCGCAAACGCTGGGCCATGCGGCGCGCACCGGCCTCACGCAGTTGGGCGGCGCGGGCGCGGCGTTCGGCCATCGGGAGTGCCGGGATCCGTGCTGCGGGGGTGCCGGTGCGGGCACTGTATGGAAATACATGCAGGTAATCGAGCCCAGCTTCATCGATCAGGCGCAGGCTGTCTTGGAACATGGCTTCGTCTTCGGTGGGAAAACCGGCGATCAGGTCGGCACCGAAGGCGATGCCGGGGCGCAGGGTGCGCGCGCGGGTGGTTGCCTCGATTACGTGCTGGCGCAGATGGCGGCGCTTCATGCGTTTGAGAATCATGTCCGAGCCAGCCTGCACCGAGAGATGTAAATGGGGCATCAGGCGGGGTTCATGTTCGATGACGTGCCAGAGATCGTCGTCGATCTCGGCAGGGTCAATCGAGGAGAGGCGCAGGCGCGGCAGGTCCGGCAGGGTGGCAAGCAGGCGGCGCACGAGTTGGCCGAGTTTCGGCTGGCCGGGGAGATCCGCGCCGTAGGAGGTGAGATCGACGCCGGTGAGAACGATTTCCTGGTAGCCGTTGGTGAGGAGGGTGCGGATTTGCGCGGCGATGGCACCCATCGGGATCGAGCGGGATGGGCCGCGCCCGTAGGGGATGATGCAGAAGGTGCAGCGATGATCGCAGCCTTGCTGGACTTCGATAAAGGCGCGCGCTCGGGTGCCGAACCCATCGATCAGGTGGGCGGCGGTCTGGCGCACCTGCATGATGTCCGCGACCAGCATGGGTTCGCTGGAGATCCAGGCGGCTGGGGTGAGTTTTTCGACATTGCCGATCACACGGCTGACGCCGGGCATTGCGCTCCAGGCCTGCGGGTTAATTTGGGCCGCGCAGCCAGTGACGATGATGGTGGCGTCCGGATGGGTGCGATGCGCGCGGCGGACTTCCTGCCGGGCTTGGCGTTCGGCTTCGCCGGTCACAGCACAGGTATTGATGATGATGGTGTTGTTGAGGCTGGCCGCTTCAGCATGGCCGCGCATGACTTCGCTCTCGAAACTATTGAGGCGGCAGCCGAAGGTGCGAATATCGAGCGTCATTGCCGGTGAGCGGTCATAGCGGGCAAAAATCGTCAGCGAGGTGGCCGGCGAAAATCGAGGCGACCGGACCTTCCAACAGCACGTGATTGTCGCTGCGCCAGGTGATGGTGAGGCTGCCGCCGTCCATTTCGACCACGGCGCGGCGGTGGGTTAGGCCACGGCGATGGGCATTGACCAGGGCCGCGCAGGCGCCTGAGCCGCAGGCTAAGGTGAGGCCCGCCCCGCGTTCCCAGACGCGCAGGCGAATTTGGTCTGGTGCGTCGATCCGGGCGAAGCCGATATTGGCCCGTTCGGGGAAAATCCGCGCCCGCTCCAGGGCGGGGCCGATGGATTCGACTTGTAGATGCTGCAAATCATCGACAAAGAAGGTGGCGTGGGGATTGCCCATTGAACAGGCGGCAGGCTTTTCCACCGGACCCATCGCGAGGCGGAGCGAGAGCGTGTCCATGGGTTCCAGCAGCGGAATTGCGCTCCACTCAAAGCTGGGTTCGCCCATATCGACCTCAACGAGGTTGGGGCCTTTGATTTCCGCGCTGAGCAGCCCTGCGATGGTGCGGATGCTGAGATGGCGCGCGCCGGTTTCGGCGGCGAGCAAAGCGGCGACGCAGCGTGTGGCGTTGCCACAGGCGCCGGATTCCGACCCGTCCGCGTTGAGAATCCGCATGGTGGCATCGGCATCAACCGCAGGCTCGATCAGGATGATTTGATCGCAGCCAATGCCACGGCGGCGATCGGCGAGGAGGGCGGCTTGGCTCTGGGTGAGGGACACGGCATGGGCGCGCGCGTCCAGCACGACAAAATCATTGCCGGCGCCGTGCATTTTCAAAAAGGCCAAGCCGTCGAACATTTTGCTCCTCAAGGGGGATATGACGGCCCGGTATATGGGGTTGCGATGGTTGCGGGAAGAGGGGTGAGGCTGCGATGGGCGAGGCGCTGGGCGGTGGCGCGATCATGGGTGGCGATCAGGCAGGCGAAGTTGTGCGCCCGTTGCAGCGCGAGCAAGAGCGCGATCAGCGCGTCGCGGTTGGGTGGATCCAGAGCGGCGGTTGGTTCGTCGAGGAGCAGGATTTTCGGGCGCAGGATCAGCGCACGCGCGAAGGCCACGCGCTGGCGTTCGCCGCCGGAGAGGCGGTGCGGGTAGGTTTTGGCGAGATCGGGCGCGAGATTGAGGTCGGTGAGCATGGTGGCGACGCGGGTGGCGAGGGTGGCACGGTCGAGTTCTGGGTGATGGTGCGCCAACCCTTCGGCGATGATCGAGCCGATTGTCATGCGCGGCGACAGGCTGGAGCCGGGGTCTTGGAACAGGATTTGCAGATCGGCGCGGCGGCGGCGCAGGGCGGCGTTGCGGCATTGGATGAGATTATTGCCATCCATCATGATCTCACCGCGTGCGGGAATGAGTCGGGCAATGGCGAGCAAAAGCGAGGATTTGCCGGTGCCGGAGGCGGCGGTGAGGGCGATGGTTTCGCCGGGATGGAGCGTCAAATTGAGCGGCGCGAGGTTGAGATGCGCCACTGTGAGGTTTTTAACCGTCAGGATAGGGGGCGCTGGGGTCGGCGGCGTGGGTTTGGCGACGTTGGCGATGGGGTAGGGCGTGGAGCGGACGAGGTGGTTGGTTTTGAGTTGACCAGCTTGGAGGTGGAGCGGGATGGTTTGGGAAGTGATCTGGCTATGATCATGGGTGATGAGGAGGGTGGTCAGGCTGCGGTGTTGGCGGGTGCGATCGAGGAGCGCAAAAATCGCGCTGGCGCTGCCGGGGTCGAGCGCGGTGGCGGGTTCATCGGCGATCAACAGGAGCGGATCATTCGCGAGTGCGATGGCGAGTGCGGCGCGTTGGCGTTCGCCGCCGGAGAGACGGTGTGGATAATCATCGCGGGTGAGCCCGACTTCAGCGAGTAAGGCGCGGATGCGCGCGGTGCGCGTGGCGCGGGGCAGGGATTGTTGCAGTATGATCGCGCCTTCGATTTGGGCGGCGACGCGCTGCAGCGGATCAAGCGCATCGAGCGGCTCTTGGAAGACCAAACCGACGAGGCCGCCGCGCAGGCGGCGGAGTTGTTGTGGCGATGCGGTGAGCAGATCAATCCCGGCGATTGTGAGTTGGTGCGCTGAGCGGGTGAGCGCGGGTGGCGTTAGGCCAAGCAGGGTGGCAGCGAGGAGTGATTTGCCCGCGCCAGACGGGCCGGTGAGGGCGACTGCCGCACCATGGTCGATGGTGAGGAGCGGAATATCGAGCAAGAATTTTGTGTGATCGCGCAGCGTCAGGTCGCGGATTGAGATGATCGGGCTGGTCATGGCCGGTGCCTCGGGTCGAGGGCTTGGCGGAGTGAAATGCCGAGCAGGACGCTGGGGATCAGGATCAGAGCGAGGCCGATGATGGCGGTGATTGCGAGCCAGGGGGCGTCGAGGTGATTGCGGGCTTGGGCGGCGAGCGCACCGAGCGCGGCAGCGCCTTGACTGGGGCCGAGATGCAGGAAGGACAGGCTGGCAAGGAGCGAAATGGCGCCGGCGAAGCTGAAGGGCAGGTTGGCGAGCAGGGCAGCGCTCGCATTGGGCAGGATGTGGCGCAGGATGATCCGATGATCCGGCAGGCCGAGCGCATAGGCGGCGCGAACATGGTCGAGCCTGCGGGCGCGCAGGGTTTCGGCACGGATGGCGGGGATCAGCGTGGTCCAGCTAAGGGCGAGCATGGCGATCAACAGGGTCATCAGGCTGTGGCCGAGCAGGCTGGCGAGGGCGATGAGCAGGAATAAGACGGGCAGGGCGTTCCAGATTTCGACGATACGCTGGCCGACGAGGTCGGTCAGTCCGCCATAATAGCCTTGAATTGCGCCAATGATCGTGCCGATTGCAGCCGCGCTAAGGGTGAGGCCGAGGCCTGCGAGGAAGAGGAAGCGCAGGCTGTAGAGCAGGCCCGCCAAAACGTCGTGATCGGCGTCGTCGGTGCCGAGCGGGTTGGTCAGGCTGGGGGGCGCCGGGGCTTGATTGGCGTGCCAAACGAGACTGTCGGGACCGTGCGGGTCGGGAGCCCAGAGGATCAAAGCATGTTGGGTTTGCAGGATATGGCGAAGCGCAGGATCGTGAAAATCGGCGCGTATGGCGGGCATCGCCGGGTCGAAGCGCGAGGCGGGCGCGATGTTCAGGGCGGGTAGGCTGATATGGCCATGAACGCGCACCAGCAAGGGCTGTGCGTTGGCAAGGAGTGGGGCGAGGGCGCCGAGCAGGGCGATACATGCCAGGAGCCAGAACGCTAACCGGCCAGAGCGGTCAAGCCGAGACCAGAGAGAGGGTGGGGCGGCGTCAGGGAGCATCCGGCGCGGGGGTTTTGGGGCTGAAGATGCAGAAGCGGGCGCCGTGGCAGCGCCAGCATTCGGGTTTACGCGCTTTGCACAGATAGCGACCATGCAAGATCAGCCAATGATGCCATCTTCGACCGCGCGGACGGTGGCGCCGGGGGCGAGGCCGGTGCGGTTGCCGAGGCGGAAGATGTGAGTATCGACCGCCATGGTGGCGTGGCCGAAAATTTCGTTCAGCACGACATTGGCGGTTTTGCGGCCAACACCGGGGAGGGCTTCGAGCGCTTCGCGGTCGGCGGGAACGACGCTGTTATGGCGTTCGACCAGGAGCTGGGCGAGGGCGGCCACGTTTTTGGCTTTGGTTTGCCAGAGGCCGATGATGCGGATGTGTTGGCCGATCCGTTCGGCGCCGAGAGCGGCCATGGCTTGCGGGGTTGGGGCTTCGGCAAATAGAGCCGGGGTGGCTTTGTTCACGGCGGCATCGGTGGTTTGCGCGGAGAGCACGACGGCGACGAGGAGCGAAAATGGGGTGCTGTAGAGGAGCTCGGTTTGTGGGGTGGGATTGTTGGCGCTGATGGCGGTGAGGAACGGCGCGATGTCGGCGCGTTTCATCAGGCGTCGGCGGGTGGGGCGTGGAGTGGCGGGGCGCTCGGGCATGAATTGGTTGTGCGGAGGCGGGCTCATTCTGGCAAGGGGCTTGTGGGGGCGAAAAGATGCACGACAATAGGAAGATGATAGAGCGAATAGAGGAACCGAGTTTGATTGGGCGGGACATCCCGCTGTTTCAGGCGGTGTTGCGACCGTATCGCAGTATGGGCTGGCGCGGCATGGCGATTCTATGTGGCGTGCTGGTGGCAGCCTCGCTGCTGGTGAATGGTTTGATGTTTATTTTGGGCGCGTTTCCGGTGATTGGGTTTAATGGCGCTGAGCTGATTCTGGCGATAACGATGTTTTGGCTGAATATGCGCGCGGCCCGGGCGTCTGAGGTGATTGTGTTGACGCAGGACCGATTGACGGTAACCTGGACGGACCCGCGCGGGCGGCGCAATCGGGTCGAGATGGGGACGGCTTGGCTGACCGCCGTGTTGGAAGAACGGCGGGGCAGTGTGCCAGTATTGACCATTGGCGGGCGCCAGCAGCGCGTCGCTGTGGGGGCGCATTTGGGTGATTTTGAGAAGCGCGAATTGGCCGATGAGTTGCAAGCGGCGTTGACCCGGCTGCGGTCACCACGATTTGACAATGTGCAGACGCGCGATTGAAGATTTTATGTTGGGATAGCCGGTATTATGAGGATTTCAGGGCGGCTTCGATCCGGCGGTCCGGGATCAGCCAAAGCATGGCGACGAGGGCGTAGAGCGCATCGGCCCATAGCGGATTGACGAAGGCGAGCGAAATGCCGAGGGCATAAAGCAGGGGTGATAATTTGCCTTTGAGGTCGCGGCCGAGGACTTGGGATAAGGCGGATTTTTGCCCTTGGGCATGAATAATGGTGGTTTGCAGAATATACCAGGCAATGGCGGCCATGAGGAGCGAAAGGCCGTATAGGGCGGTGGGGATGGCGGCGGTGTGGTTTGCGCCGAGCCAGGCTGTGGCGAAGGGGATGAGCGAGAGCCAAAATAGCAGATGCAGGTTGGCCCAAAGGATGCTGCCAGTGACATGGGGCACGAGCTGGAAGAAATGGTGGTGGTTATTCCAGTAGATCGCGACGTAAATGAAGCTGAGAATGTAACTGACGAAGGTGGGTGCGGAGGCTTGCAGGGCCGCGAGCGTGGTGCCGTGGGGGATTCGCAGATCAAGCACCATGATGGTGATGATCACGGCGATGACTCCGTCGCTAAACGCGGCCAAACGATCTCGTTCCATGCGGTTGATTTATGCGCGGACTGACGCTGATGGCAAACAAAAAGGCCGTGGCTTGCGCCACGGCCTTTCCTTCGGATCGGTGTGGAGCGAAGGATTAGAAATCCATATCGCCCATGCCGCCCATGCCGCCCATACCGCCGCCGCCACCCGGGGGTGCTTTTTTCTCGGGGCGTTCAGCAACCATGGCTTCGGTGGTGACCAGGAGGCCGGCGACCGAGGCTGCATCTTGCAGAGCGGTGCGGACGACCTTGGTCGGGTCGATAATGCCGGCCTTGACCAGATCCTTGAACTCGCCGGTCTGGGCGTCGTAGCCCCAGCCATACTCGTCACGATCGAGCACTTTGCCTGCGATCACGGCGCCATCTTCACCGGCGTTTTCCGAGATCTGACGCAGCGGCACCTGGATCGCCTTGCGGACGATTTCGATACCAAAGCGCTGGTCGTCATTGTCGGCCTTCAGCTTGCTGAGGATCAGCGAAGCGCGGGCGAGAGCGACGCCGCCACCGGGGACGATGCCTTCTTCAACGGCTGCGCGGGTTGCGTGCAGGGCGTCATCGACGCGGTCCTTGCGCTCTTTGACCTCGATTTCCGAACCGCCGCCGACGCGGATGACTGCGACGCCGCCGGCCAGCTTCGCCAGACGCTCTTGCAGTTTTTCACGATCATAGTCCGAGGTGGTTTCCTCGACCTGGGCGCGAATTTGATTGCAACGGCCGGTAATGTCGGCCTTCTTGCCAGCGCCTTCGACGATGGTGGTGTTTTCTTTCTCGATCAGTACCTTCTTGGCGCGGCCCAGCATGTTCAGGGTCACGGTTTCGAGCTTGATGCCGAGATCTTCGCTGATGACCTGACCGCCCGTGAGGATGGCAAGATCTTCCAGCATGGCCTTACGACGATCGCCAAAGCCCGGGGCTTTGACGGCCGCGATTTTCAGACCACCACGCAGCTTGTTGACCACCAAGGTCGCTAGGGCTTCGCCCTCGACGTCTTCGGCGATGATGAGCAGCGGCTTGCCGGATTGCACGATCGATTCGAGCAGCGGCAGCATCGGCTGGAGGCCGGAAAGTTTCTTTTCGTGGATCAGGATGTAGGGGTTATCCAGGTCCGCGACCATCTTTTCCGGGTTGGTGATGAAGTAGGGCGAGACATAGCCACGGTCGAACTGCATGCCTTCGACCACGTCGAGCTCGGTTTGAATGCCCTTGGCTTCTTCGACGGTGATCACACCCTCGTTGCCGACCTTCTGCATCGCCTCGGAAATCATCTTGCCGATTTCGGCCTCGCCGTTGGCGGAGATGGTACCAACTTGCGCGGTTTCGGTCGGGTTGTTGATTTTCTTGGTGCGTTTTTTCAGCTCTTCGACGACGGCGACCACGGCTTTGTCGATGCCGCGCTTCAGATCCATCGGGTTCATGCCAGCGGCGACGGCTTTGACACCTTCGCGGACGATGGCTTGCGCCAAGACTGTGGCGGTGGTGGTGCCGTCACCGGCGAGATCGTTGGTTTTCGAGGCTACTTCGCGCACCATTTGGGCGCCCATGTTCTCGAAACGATCGGCCAATTCGATTTCTTTGGCGACCGTGACACCGTCTTTGGTGATGCGGGGAGCGCCGAAGCTCTTTTCGATGACGACATTGCGGCCTTTGGGGCCGAGGGTGACTTTTACCGCGTTAGCGAGCAGATCGACACCGCGGAGCATACGCTCGCGGGCGTCGGGACCAAAACGAACATCTTTGATAGCCATGTGAATATTCCTTCAGAATTGTCGTGAGGGCAGTCAGCGAGGCAAAGGCTAGAAGGGCTTAAGCTGCCTTTTTCTTGCCGGTCGCGGTTGCTTCGATAATGCCCATGATGTCGGACTCTTTCATGATCAACAGCTCTTCGCCGTCAATCTTGACTTCGGTGCCGGACCATTTGCCGAACAGCACGTGATCGCCAGCTTTCACGTCGAGGGCGACGAGCTGGCCCTGTTCGTTCCGCGCGCCGGGACCGGCTGCGATGATTTCGCCTTCCATCGGCTTTTCTTTGGCGGTGTCGGGGATAATGATGCCGCCGGCAGTCTTTTCTTCGGCATTAAGCCGACGAACGACCACACGGTCGTGCAAGGGACGGAACTTCATGGTTCGCTCCTGGATATGTTCAGGTTGAGATGAGGCCCGGCAACCACGACCCTGAAGCGGCATCGGGCTGCTAGCACTCTCATCGGGAGAGTGCCAATCATCTAGGACGCTCACCGAGCGATGTCAAGCGGAGCAGCATTCGGCGACGGTGAGTGCTAAAGTGCTGAATAGAAGAGATTTTTCTTGATTTTGGGGTGGAGTGTCATGGCAATGTCATGATCCGGCGGAGAGATGCCGGAGCGAAAGCTCTTAACCAAAGGGGTGTTGCGATGGAATTGATTCGTCAGATGAATGACTATCGGCTGACCACGGCGGAGATATTGTATCACTTACCGGATCATCCGGCGGTCTTACAGACTTACATATGGCAGGAACTCGATTTGGCGCCGCGCTATCCGGTGTTGCAGGCATTTTTGGATTTCTGGAGCCGTCATCTTGATGGGCGATTGCACTCGGTTCGGGTGGGGGTTGCTACGCTCATTACGCCGGGGCATTGGGAGCACGGGGAGATTTTGACGCTGCAGTAAGCCGCCGGACGCGCCGAAAAAATATTTATAACTTTGTGTTTTTTTTACTTTCGCAACTGCCCCAGTTTGGTGTAGAGATTTTCTCATGATGGAGTTGTGTGCGCAGTTGTGATGGAGCGGCGCACGGACTTCCTCACGTTTGCTTGCGCGGTCCTCAGCGCGCGGGCTGAGGTTCCGGCTCGGCATCATCGGCTATTGATCGATCATCTGCAGAAAGTTGCCGATGGGACAACCGACCGCCTTATGGTGTTGATGCCACCAGGAGCGGCGAAGTCTACTTATGGGTCGGTGTTATTTCCAGCGTTCTGGTTCACCGCGCACCCGGTTAGCGACGTTATTATGGCGTGTCATACGGCGTCACTCGCTGAGCATTTTGGCCGCACGACGCGCAAAGTGATTACTGAGCACGGCAAGCCATACGGGTTGGCGCTGAGCGGTGATGGTCGGGCGGCCGGGCGTCTCGCCTTGCAGGGTGGGGGTAACTATTTCGCGGCTGGCGTGCGCGGCCCCATTACGGGGCGGCGGGCGGATTTGGTGGTCATTGATGATCCGATCAAGTCATGGGCCGAGGCCGATAGCCGGGTGGCGCGTGACGCGCTGGATCAGTGGTATCGCGCTGAACTGATTTCCCGTTTGAAGCCCCGCGGGCGGATCGTGTTGATCCTTACCCGTTGGCACGCCGATGATTTGGCCGGCCGATTGATGGCGGGCACTGAGAATTGGACGGTGTTGCGACTGCCTGCTTTGGCCGAAGCCGATGATGCACTGGGTCGGGCTGAAGGGGACGCGCTTTGGCCGGAATGGGAAGACCGCGTTGCACTGCAGAGGCGACGGGCGGCGGTGGGCGAGCGTGCTTTTGCTGCTCTTTATCAGCAGGCGCCGCAAAGTGCTTCGCAGAAACTATTTTCTGTTGATGCTGCCGTCGTGCTGGACGCCCCGCCGCCGTTAGTCGCCCAGATTAGAGGTTGGGACCTTGCTGCGACACCGGATGGTGGGCGTGGCGATCCTGATTGGACCGCTGGGGTCAAAGTTGGAATGACTGCGGGGGGCGACTTTGTTGTTTTGGATGTAGTGCGGGTGCGAGCGGGACCCGCTGATGTAGAGCGGGTATTACTGAACACGGCGCGACAAGATGGTGCCGCCACGCAGATTTCATTACCCCAAGACCCTGGTCAAGCGGGTATTTGGCAGGTGCAATCTCTGACGCGAGCGTTAGCGGGATTCCCGGTCATTTCAAGCCCCGAAACAGGTGCAAAATTTACCCGGGCCCAACCCGCTGCTGCGGCCTTGCAATCTGGGCGCTTAAGGGTTTTGCGCGCTGCGTGGACCGATCAATTTTTGGCTGAGCTGCGGGCTTTTCCCGATGGAGACAAAGATGATCAGGTGGATGCGTTAGCCCGGGCGTTGGCAGGTGTGAGCGTGACCCCGACACCGACACGGCGAGTCAATTTGCAGATGATGGGGAGATAAAGGGTGTTTGACGCGATCAGCCAGATCATCGGCACCGACCATGGGTTGCCACAGCGTGCCGAGCGTATGGCCAAGTATCAGCGGGTGTTGGATGGCACTCTCTATGATGATTTGCCATATGCGTTTCAGGACGAACGGAATGGCGCGGGAGAGTATATTCCGCTGCGTCAACGCCGTCCTTCGGTGCGTTACGGCTTGTGCCGAATGGTGGTAGAGGACTCGGTGGCGCTTCTGTTCAGCGCTGGCCATTTTCCAACGGTTGAGTGCGCTGATCCAGCGGCGGTAAAGGCGTTAAGCGATGTTGTGCGGGAAGGTCAGCTTAATGCGCTGATGATTGATGCGGCACTGGCTGGGTCGGTCGGTTCTGTCGCGCTTTGGATGCGGGTGCTACGTGGGCGATTGTTTTTCACGGTCTTACGCACGCTCTATTTGACCCCCCTTTGGCGGGCTGACGCCCCTGACAGTTTGGAATCGGTTACCGAGCGTTATCGGGTGCGCGGGGCGGAGCTGGTCGAGCGCGGATATCCCGATATCGACCCTACCGGAAGCTATTGGTTTCAGCGCCGTTGGACGCCGACCGATGAACTTTGGTTTGAACCCCTGCCGGTTGGTGCGGAAAGTGACCTCGTGGTCGATGAGACGCGCAGTGTGCGGCATGATTTGGGGTTTGTGCCGATTGTTTGGGTTCGAAACCTACCGGGCGGCGACGAGGTTGACGGGGCTTGCACGTTTCGTCCCGCGATTGAGACATCGATCGAGATCGATTACCAGCTTTCGCAAGTCGGACGGGGACTGAAATATGCTTCCGATCCCACCTTGCTGATCAAGGAGCCTGCTAGTTCTGATCGTGAAATGATTAAAGGTGCCGGTAACGCGTTAGTTGTCTCGGAGAATGGTGACGCGAAATTACTCGAAATTGGCGGGACGGCCTCGGCTGCGGTGATTGATTATGTGCGCACATTACGTGAGTTTGCATTAGAAAGCGTGCATGGCAACCGGGCCAATGCCGACCGATTGGCCGTGGCGCCATCAGGCCGAGCACTGGAGCTGATGAATCAGGGATTGATTTGGCTGGCAGATAATTTGCGCATCTCATACGGCGAAGGTGGACTGCTCAAATTGCTCAACATGGTGTTAGCCGCACGGCAACGGTTTGAGATTATCGTTGGCGGATCGGTGATGCCCTTGTTTGACCCGCATATCCCGATCACGCTGCGCTGGCCACGCTGGTATCCGGCTTCTGCCGATGACCGGCTGAAAGAAGCCCAGGCGATCGCGACGCTAGCGAATGCGGGTCAAATTTCGCAGGAGACCGCAGTGAAGACCCTTGGACATCAGATGGCGATTACGGATGTTGAAGCCGAATTGGCTCGCATTAGACAGGAGCAGGTGCATGATGATTGAAGCGGTAGCGGATGATGCGGTCCCTGAAACTGAGGCTGGCGACGATTGGCGCGCCCGCGCCGAGGCGGCTGAGGCCGCATTGGTGCAAGGGCAGCACGAAGCCTCCGAACGGCTGAAGCGGGCTGAATTGAAAATTGCTGCAATTCGTGCCGGCATGATTGATCTCGACGGGCTGAAACTGCTCGATTTCGATCAGGTCACGCTTGCCGAGGATGGGACGGTTCCCAATGCTACCGCGATTATCGCAGATCTTCGAAAATCCAAGGCGTGGTTATTTGGACACTCCTCCTCATCGTCGGTTGCGGCGGCGCCTCGTGCGCAATCACCACGTATGCGCCATGCCCGTGAGATGAGTGAGGCTGAGTGGCGGACGGCGCGGGCGACGTTGATCCGTTAACGCCGGATTTGGCGCGCGTTGCGCGCAAGGCTTTGCACCAATTTGAAGCTTCGACCGCGCGGGGGACTGCGTTGGCGATGTTCCGCGTTCAAATGTTAGAAGAAGGACTTGACCATGGGCATTGATAATTTTCCGGCGTCGTTGCAACCGATTATCCAGCAGGGATTTCTCGAGCGTGAGTTCGAGCAGGCGCTGCACTCAAAACTCGGCTATCGAATGATCGCCGACCGCGAGTCATTTGCTGTGGGTATCGGCGAGACACTCACCAAGACACGGGCGGGGCTGAAGCCCTCAGTTACCACACCAATTGCAGCCTCGACCAATACCAATTTGGATAATGGCCTGATCCCGCAGGGTTGGGGGGTTGAGCAATATACTGTAACGCTCAACTTCTATGCGGCGACGCAAGACTTGAACATGGTTACCAGCCGTGTTGGCATTGCCAGCCAGTTTTTGCAAAATGCCGCGACCAATGGCGAGCAGGCTGCGCGCAGCCTTGACGAGTTGGCTCGGAACGCGCTGTTCGCCCCATACTTTGGCGGCAATACGCGGGTGGTCAGCACGTTGACCGCTGACGCACCCGTAATTTCTGTGGACGATATTCGCGGATTTACAACGATTTTTGTGAACGGAGTGCAAACCGCGGTGTCGGCATCAGCGCCATTATCGGTCGCGGTTGGGAGTAACTCCTATAGTCTGATCGGGGTGACGCCGGATATAACCAATAATTCATCGGCCCCCGGCGGTATTTCCGGTCAATTGACGTTTGGTACGGCGATTACCATCGCCGATGGAACGGCAGGCAATCCTGTGCTCGCGATTACCGCGAGTGCTATCAAGCGGCCATCGGGGCGCCTGACGACCGGGCAACTGCAGGCGACCGATATGCTAACAATGTCAGCGTTGCTTGATGCGGTGGCTGCACTGCGCCTGAACGCCGTGCCAGATATTGATGGTGTATATAATTGCTATCTCGATCCAGTATCCGCACGTCAATTATTTGCTGATCCCGATTTTAGGCAGTTATTTCAGGGCGCTACCTCGGCTAATTCGGTCTTTCGCCAGGGAATGGTGAATGATTTTCTGGGCTTGCGTTTCATTACGACAACCGAGGCCTATGTTCAGTCGCATCCAACGCTGGGTGGCTTGTTTGTGCGGCGCCCGATTGTCTGTGGCAAGGGCGCATTGATTGAGGCCGATTTTGCCGGGATCGGCGCTGATGATGTGGCACCCAAGGATGCGCTGGTGCATATTGTTGACAATATTGCAATGGTCACGCGTGAACCGATTGATCGGCTCCAGCAGATCATTGCGCAATCTTGGTATTGGATTGGTGGGTTTTGTGCGCCGTCTGACACTACGACAACGCCGTTTGAGGTTCCCACCGCGACAAATTCGAACTTTAAACGCGCTGTTATGATCGAGCATATCGGTTAAGGAGACGAGCATGTCGACAGGGGCAAGCTTGCCGTTTCGGCCAGCCGGAACGGTGGTAATTGGGGCCAGTGCAGCGGCGGCGAGTATTGCGCTGCCGCCCGGCGGATCGAGCATGTTGGTTTATAACAGCACGACCTCCGTTGCCTTCATTCGGTTTGGGATGGTTGGCGATACAACTGCGCAGATCAGCGACACGCCAGTTCCGCCCGGCGCACGCATGCTATTTGATGCAGGCCGACTGGTCACAACCGCGAGTGTGGTGTTGGCCTCAGGCACGGGGAGTGTATTTTTTACCCGCGGTGACGGATCGGTTTATTGAGATGTCCGGGAATCTCAACTCAGTGCCGGGCATTCTTAGCGATGCCCAGAAGGTCGACGTCAGGCGATTTTGTGGATATCCTGCCTATGGTGCCGGTGCTGCGGGTTTTGAGTCCTGGCGATTTTTCCAAGCGTATGGAACGCTAGAATATCGAATGAATAACCTTGCACCCACCGAGATTGTGGTTGTTTTGCAATATTTAACGACCTTAAGCGCGTTGGAAGCAGTTATTCCCGAGGCGTCGGGTAATCTCGATACTGATTCTGCTGCGAGTTGGCAACATAATCGACAAGAAGTGCGGGATCGGGCTGCCCTGTTTGATCAATGGCGGCGGCGGCTTTGTGGGTTCTTGGGGCTTCCCCCCGGTCCTTCGTTGGATTCATCAGGCATTTCTCTGATTGTATGAGGTGGCTATGGACGGTCTACGGCTGGCTGATCGTATCGCTTATGGCGGTGGCATGGCGGCGCGTAAAGCGGGCGTGATCTGTGATGCTTATCGGGCCATTGATGGGTCTTGCCCGTTAGTATCGGCCCGACGAATCGTTCGGCTCGGTGTGCTATCGATCCCCGCAGGGGGCGGCATACGCAGTCCAGCGGGATTTGGGGTACCGTTCCGTCAACTTGTGCTTGACCAGGCCTACGTGTTGGCCGGGGATTATTTGGTTGGTCCTGGTGGTACTTATTTAGTGGCGACGAATGAAGCACCTGCGCCCGCTTTGGGTGTGCAATGTAACGAGGTGATCACGCTATGGCGCACGGCTACACCGGCTGTGCCGGGCCTCAACCCATACGGTGCGGTGCTGCTGAGCGATGCCCGCGTGGTGCTCGCGGGTTTCCCCGCAGCGTTAACGCCGGGTGGCGTTAGTGATCGCACCCGACTGGGGCTCCCAGATGATACCAAATTGCCTGGTTATGTCGCGGTTGTTGCTGCAGTGGATGGTGCGGGACCGTTGGTCGCTGATATTTTGCGTGATGGTCGAGGGCGGCAATTCGTGGTCGACGCGGCCGCGCGGTTCGGTGGCGTTTGGCGCCTCGCATTGACTGAAAGTGTTGCGTGATGGCTGACCAAGCCGATGTTGAGAACGCCTTGGTCGCTATTGTTGCGAATGCGCTGTATCCGGCGGGGAGTGCCGTTGCGTCATCGGTGAATGGCCCGAGCGGGCCGGTCGTCTGGCGTGTTTATCGGGGCTGGCCGACGAGCGCGGTTTTGGATGCTGATCTAGCACGCGGGATTGCACATGCCACCGTGGTCCCTGATGCCACGACGATTCGTAATACGACGCGATTTCCAAGAGTTTGGCAAGTTGTTGCTCCAGTTGCCGCATCGCTGTCGGTTTCTGTTGGCGAAGGGACGGCCATATTTTCGGGAAGTTGTGCTGCCGGGCAACTGGCTGGCATCGCGGTTGATGGGGCAATTTTCCCGTATGCTGTGCAGCCCGCTGACAGTCCCCCAACAGTCGCCAGTAATTTGGCCGCGTTGCTGCGGGCAGCTGGCTGGATTGTGAATTATCGGGGCTCAAGTTTAAGTGTCCCAGCGGCTAAACTGTTTACAGCTCGAGTTGTGAGCGGGGCTGGTGCGTTGAAAGAAATCAAGCGCCAAGAACAGCAATTTCAAATCTCGCTCTGGTGCGCTGACCCGCTTACTCGCGATGTGGCTGCAGGGTTTGTCGACTGCGCGTTAGCGGAGCCGCAATTTGTAGCGCTTGCCGATGGATCCGTTGCGCACTTGGTGTTTGCCGGGGGGGCTACACGTGATCAGGGCGCTAATCAGTCGTTATACCGACGCGATTTTATCTATGCTGCCGAATATCCAACAACTTTGGCTGAAATTGAGCCGGCGATGTTGTTCGGAGTGGGTGACATTTCCGCCAATGGAACGTTTGTTGCCGGCTTGGCCGGCTGAAGGAGATATGATGACGATCAAGCTGGTTGTGGTGAAGCCATTTCTTGGGTTCAAACGGGGTGATGCGATAACCGATCCGGGTGAGATTGCCCGGTTATTGGCAGCGGGTCACGCTGGGTCCGTTGTGCGCGTTTTGTCGGAGGTCTGACCCATGCCGATTACCACGCTGGGAGCGTTAAATACCACGGCTCTAATTGTGCCGGATTTGTACGTTCAGATTGTACCGCCGCAGACATTGCTGCTCAATGGTGTCCCAACCGATGTCGCCGGGATTGTTGGTAGTGCGAGCTGGGGCCCCGTGAATGAGCCGATGGTCATTGGCTCGATGTCTGATTATGCGCTTGGCTTTGGTCCCGTGATGGCGCGGCCATTCGATATGGGCACTGCCGTTGCTATCGCAGTGCAGCAGGGTGCGGGAAATTTCCGATGTGTGCGAGTGACCGATGGCACGGACACTGCGGCGGCACTTACGATATTCGGGGCAATCGAGTTTACTGCGATTTACACTGGTAGCTTGGGCAATATGATGGCGGTGACGCTTTCGCCTGGATCGGCCGTCAATAGCTGGCGGGTTACGATATCGATGCCTGGACGGCCACCCGAGGTCTTTGATAATCTGCTCGGAACTGGGAATGCGTTGTGGCAGGCTATGGGCGATGCGGTCAACCAAGGCACCGGGCCGCTGCGGGGCGCGTCGCAATTAGTGGCAGCAACAGCGGGGACTTCGAGCATTGCTCCTAGCCCTGGGGTTTATCCATTTTCTGCCGGGATCGCAGGGAGTGACGGTGTTGCGGCGTTGGTGTCGAGTTATCTGGTTGGGCAGGATACTGTGCCCCGGACCGGTATGTATGCGCTGCGGAGTCAGGGCTGCACCCTTGCGATGCTTGCCGATATGACGGACTCAACGCAGTGGAGCGTGCTTGTGTCGTTCGGCCTTGAAGAAGGCTGCTATATGATCCTGGCCGGTCCGGCGGGGGACACCATCACGAACGCGGTGGCAACTAAGCAGGCGGCAGGCCTCGATTCATATGCGGCAAAACTGATGTTTGGTGATTGGATCTGGTGGTATGATCAAGCAAATCAACTCACCCGGTTGGCTTCGCCGCAGGCCTTTGTGTTGGGGCGGCTGGCAAATTTGTCGCCGGAGCAATCTTCGTTAAATAAGCCGCTTTATGGCGTCGTTGGCAGTCAGAAATCAGGGCAAAGCCCGTCCGGGATTAGTAATAGTTATGCAACGGCGGATTTGGCCGCGTTGCTATCGGCTGGTATTGACGTGATTGCTAATCCACAGCCGGGCGGTAATTTCTGGGGTGTGCGTGGGGGGCATAATAGCTCCTCCAATGTTGCCATTAACGGTGACAACTACACAAGACTAACAAATTATATTGCGGCCACGCTATCCGCTGGCATGGGTGCTTATGTTGGTCAGGTTATTAACGCCACTTTGTTCCAGCAGGTGCGTTCAACTTTAATGGCATTTTTAAACGCGATGCTGTCCCAGGGCCTATTGGGTAGCACAAATGGATCGCTCCCGTTCGCTGTGGTTTGCGATATTTCTAACAACCCGGCATCGCGCACGGGCCTTGGCTATTTGCAAGCTGACGTGCAGGTTTTGTACCAAGCTATCAACGAGAAATTTATTGTTAATGTGCAAGGTGGCCAGACGGTTCAGGTCAGTCAACAGACGCTGCCGCAGGGCACGGTATAAGGAGAGTTTGGCATGCCGTATAATAGCTTTTCGGTTGGCAATGATTGCCAACTTGTGGTGATGGGCCCGTTTGGGCGGGTGGATCTGGCTTATGTCACGGGTTTTGAAGTAAGTCAGATCACCCAGAGCGTACGGGTTGATCGGTTGGACGGTATTCAACTCGGTGCAGAGCTGCCGCGCGGTTGGCAAGGCGGATTTAGTCTTGATCGCGGCAGCTCGGCGGTTGATGATTTCATTGCACAAATCGAGCAGGCATATTTTACTGGGCAAGCGATCGCGCCCGGAACACTTTATCAATATGTTACCGAAACCGATGGATCGCTGTCCACTTATCAGTTTGATGGTGTTGTTTTCAAGCTAAGTTCGGCAGGGGTTTATCGCGGGGATATGCCGGTTGCACAGAAATTGGAATTCTTTGCGTCGACCAGGAAGCGGCTATGAGCGAGCGTGTTGTTGCTGATGCGGCAGGCCGAGTTCTCAAGGTACGCGAGATCTCGATGTTGGATCGGTTGCGATTATTTAAAGCACTCGGACCCGAATTATCCATGAATGACGCCTATTTGGGGGTCGCTAGTTTGGCTGCGGCGGTTACGGCGATTGATGATATGCCGTTCCTATTTCCGACCAGCGAGGTTGCGATTGAGCATGTGGTGGAACGGCTGGGCGAGGTCGGCCTGGACGCCGTGGCAAATCTGTTAGTTCCACCTGGCGATGGACCGATGTTGGCACTTGCGGGAAACTAAGCCGGCACCCGGCGTTGATCGACTGTCTCTATCTGGTCGGGCGCGGGGTGCCATTTGAGGTGGCGTTCGAATTGGATGAGGCGGTCCGGACGGCATTCGTGGTGTGTTTTGGTACGCTCGATGGTCTGCATTTCGACTGGCAGCGGATGATGTGGGAGCCTGAATCTTGAATCATCGAGATCGGCGCGGATCATGGGCAAGTGAGTGGGGGCGCAGGGGGCCGCGTTACCATTGGGTGATGCGCCGAGGCTTGGCTGGTTTCACGCCGATCCGCGCGCGGACCGCGCCGTTTCGCGGTCGTCGGGCGGTTCGGCAATTTGACATGGTTCCCTACGAGGCTTTGATCGCCCGTCCAAGCCCGGCGGCGTATCCTTCGCAGGTTCGCCGCCGCGCTCGTCAGACCATGCGCCGCTTGAATTATGGTCGGTACCGATCGGTTCAGGGCCACGGGCTCGTCGTGTCGCCACGCTATCGCGCGTCGGCGCGTTACGTCCCCAAGATCAGAAATGGAGATCGGCAGACTGGTTTGGCGATAAGCCTGCGCGGCATAATAAAATTATCTCACCATCGTGTCTCTAGCCGACGGCATTGGTATCAAAGTCAACGCGTTTTGGCCCATGCCACCAAACCAGGAATGGCCGTGCGCGAGCCGAAGCAGCGAACATATAGGGCGATTGCGCCAGTGCGGCGCGGCGCAGATGTTGCATCCGAGAGTGGACCATCAGCGCCTAAATTGTCTCGTCAACGCCATCAGCTGTCCAATCTCGTTGCAGGCGATCAGCGGTTTGCTCCGGGCATCCAAACTGATGGCAGTGCGCGGGCGCCTATGGCTTGGCGAAATCGCGATTCGTCAACACCGTCGGCTGATCATGCCTTCATCGCTGACCAAAATTCAGTCCTCTCACTGCCGGGGCATGACATGATGAGTTGGCTGGGGCGAGTGTTTGGTGATGAGGCGCGACGGCCTCCATCCGGCCCCACGCGGTATGACACAATGTTATCACCGATCTATCCAGGTCGTAAACCTAGTTTCTAATCCGAGTGAGAGGTGTAACTGAAATGACAACACAGCAGAGCGTCGTGCTCGGTTCTGTGACGCTGAGAGGATTTGAGGTTCCTGAACAGATCGTGTTCGGCGGTGGACAACGGCTTGCTGTTCACGAACTCATCGGTGGTGGGCGGGTCATTGATACGCTCGGCGCCGCCGCTGAAGAAATCGAGTTTAGCGGCGTTTTCTCAGGGCCTGACGCGGCATTGCGGGTGCAAAGCTTGGATGTGGCGCGCGCCGCTGGACTGGCGCTGCCGCTCAGCTGGGGTGATTTTTCATACTCCGTGATTATCGCGGAACTCTCTGTCCATTACCAGAAGCCTTGGTGGGTTCCTTACGCCTTGCGTCTCATCGTCGTCGAAGATCCAATCTCGGTGGTGGCGTCGAGTGTCGTTCAGGCGGGTCTTGATATTGCCAGCGCGATCGGTTTTGCCGGCGCGGCCGGGGTGTCATTGAGTAGCGTAAGTATAAGCTTACCTGTTAGCTTCGTGCCGGCGGTCGCTGGGTTGGCCGGTGTTATTGGCCTCGCTGGCAACCAGCTCGACGCAGCCACAGCTAATTTGGCCGGGAACATTTTTGCGCAAACGGGAGTTACTGCAGTGCTTAGTGCGGCGGGAGCCAGCGCCTTGCAGGCGAATGCCTTGGCCGCTCAGGCCTATTTGGGACGTGCCGCAGCGAATGTAGGGGCTGTCGGAGCATGAGTGGATCAACGATCACCGCGATCGGTGGCAATCTGTTCGCTTTGGCCGCCCAGTATTTGGGCGATGCCACCCAATGGGTCCGTATCGCGCAAACCAACGGCTTGAGCGACCCGTTCCTGGTGGGGCAGATCAACTTAGTTTTGCCAACCGTTGATCCGAACGTCGGCGGTGGTGTGCCGAATGTCTGAAAATCTAGTGGCTCGCGCGATTGGTTTAGACGTTGTCATTAATGGCATTTCAATAACCGGAGCTCTATCGTTTGAGGTCGCGCAGGAATCACCCTATAGCGCGGCGCGATTTCGCCTTGTTATGGCCTTGAATTCTCCCGCTGCAGGTATTGAATTTTATGCCGGAATGGGGGTGGCAACTATTGCGGTGACAACGACGGTGAGTGCAGGATTGAACGGTGGCAGCTCTTTGTTTCAGGGCCAGATTGATACGGTAATGCTCGATGTTGGTGCTGGTGCGGCCTTGCTCACGGGACGCGATTTTTCGGCTCGCTTGATTGATCGCGAGGTGAACGAGAGTTTTTCAAACCAGACCGCAAGCTCTATTGCGCGCCAATTCGCTGAGGCCGCCAACCTTTCCGCCAATGTCACGCCGACGAGCCAGCCGATTGGTCAGTATTACGAGTTGGCCCATAATGGATCGGCGTTGGCCTTGCACTCACGCCACCCAACGCGGTGGGATTTATTGGTTGATCTCGCTGAGATTGAGGGTTTCCTCGTTAGTGTTCGGGGGACGACATTGATCTTCGGGCCTGCCCCAGTGGTCGCACCGGCAACTCTTTTCTATGGGCAGGAGTTGATGGAGGTTACTGTGGACCGGGCGCTAGGGTTACTGTCACCTTCAGTGACGATCCGGAGTTGGAATCCACGCTTGCAGGGCGCGTTTACCGCGACATCGGGTGGTTCGAGCGGCGTTGGGCTAACGTTGGTCAAACCCAATTTGACCCAAGCGCAGGTTCTAGCTCATGCCCAACGCGAACAGGCACGATTGGCAACGCAAAGTGTCTTGTTGCGCGCCGTGATGCCAGGTGAGTTTAGTCTTGAGCCAGCATCAATGGTCCAAGTCCAAGGAACCGGAAGTTCTATTGACGGACTGTATCAGCTCCGGAGCATTGAGCGCCGCATTGGAGTCGCCGGGGGATTTATCCAACGCTTTGAAGCGACACGGGTTATATAATGGATGTTTTTTGGAATGCGGTGAAGGCCCGCGCATCCGCCCTCGATGGGCTAAGTGGGCAAGCGCGGTTTGGTTTAGTCTCTAGTTTTGATCCGGTTGCATTTGCTGCGCGGGTGATGATCCAACCTGAGAACATTCTCAGCGGCTGGTTGCCTGTGTTAGCGCCTTGGGTCGGCGCGGGATGGGGCCTCGCCGCACCGTTATCGCCGGGCGACCAAGTATTGATGCTCGCTCAGGAGGGGGACTCGCAGCAAGGCGTGATTATCGGGGCGGTTTGGTCTGCGACGATGCAGACACCAGGGGCGCCGGTGGGTGAGTGCTGGTTGGTTCATCGCACCGGGTCATTCGTGAAGTTGCATAACGACGGCACAATCGCATTGCAGGCGCCGACCGTTTCAATATCGGGAAATCTGGTCGTCAGCGGCCAAATTTCCGATTTGGGCGGACAACATGGCCCGTTGGACCGGCTCCGCCAAGCCTATGATCAGCATGTTCATGCTGATCCCCAAGGAGGGTCAACGGGTCCTGTATCGGAGGTGGTGTGATGGCCGATTTAGCGCTGACCTATGGTGGTGATTTGGCGTTTGGGGCCGCTGGTGACTTGGCTATGGCGTCCGGTATAGCATTAACTGAGCAACGGGTGCTCCGTCGACTATTAACCAATCCGGGCGATTATCTCTGGCAACTTTCATACGGCGGTGGACTCGGGGCTTTTGTTGGGGTAGCCGGCATGGCAAGCCGCATCGCCGCCAATGCGCGCGCGCAACTGCAACTTGAATCACGGGTTGCGCAATCGCCGGCGCCGGTGATCCAGTCGGTGGATAATCCGACAAGCGGCGTTTTGCTATCGGTGATTTATGCGGATGCCGCGAGCGGCCAAAGCCAGGTATTGAGTCTGCCCGTCTAAGCGTGATTCCGACCAATGGAGTTTTCATGCAGCTTTCCTTGCAGAGTTTTTCCACCATGGTGGAGACGATGGCCGCTTCAATCCAGGGCGCCGTTAGTCAGTTCATTGATCTCTCGGTAGGGTCCGTTATGAGGTCGTTGCTGGAGGCGAACGCAGCGATTGCATCTTGGCTGCAATGGCTGATCGTTCAGGTGTTACAGGCGACCCGGTTGGCGACCAGCGTTGGCGCTGACTGTGACAGTTTTGGTGCTGACTTCGGCTTTACGCGGTTGGCCGCAGCCCCCGCCAGCGGTGTGGTTACATTTGCGCGCTTCGCGCCGGTGCTCAATGCCTTTGTGCCAGTTGGAACAATCGTTATCACTGTCGATGGATCACAAAGCTTTGCGGTTACCGCTGCACCGGCTAATCCTGCCTTTACCACCGCCTTGAACGGCTACACGCTCACCGTGCCAACAGCGAGTATTGACCTGCCGGTTACCGCCTTAGTGCCTGGTTCGGCAGGAAATATTTTGGCTCAAAATATTGGGCTGATTGGAACGGTTGTTGCGGGGATCGACACGGCGACCAATAATGCTGCATTTTCAGGCGGCGTTGATCAGGAAAGCGATGCCGCGTTTCGAGCGCGGTTTGGTAATTATCTGGCGAGTCTATCCCGCGCAACGTTAGGAGCGGTTCAAGAGAGCATTGCTGGGGTGCAGCAGGGATTATCGGCGACAGTTGCGGAGAACGTTGACCCGACTGGCGCGACCAGTCCCGGTGAGTTTGTTGTGACGGTGGATGATGGCAGTGGTGCACCCCCCGCGAGTTTGCTGAGTACTGTGCAATTAGCGGTTGACGCGGTGCGACCAGTTGGAACCAGATTTTCAGTTCAGCCGCCGCACGTAACGCAGGCTCTAGTAACTATGATGTTAACATTGACACCCGGTGCTGTGCAGCAGAATGTGGTCGCTGCGGTCCAGACGGCCGTTGGCGCCTACATTGATAACTTACCAGTTGGCGCTACTCTGGCCTATACCCGGCTAGCCCAAATCGCCTATGACGCGTCAACGCAGGTCGTCAATGTCACCGGCGTTGAGTTGAACGCGGGCAATAGCGATCTGACACCGGGGCCGTTTGGTGCCGTGCGCTCGGGCAGTATGAGCATTACCGCGTCATGAGTGGTTCTCAACCGTCAAACACGGCGGAACCGGTGACCGCAGTTTGGGTGAGCGCGCGTCTCCGGGCTTTACTGCCCACTGGATGGTTCAGTGATAATACCCCCGTGCTTGATGCACTAACGCTAGGTATGGGGGCATTGTGGGTTGGGTTGATCGGAGTGATCGACACGGTTCGCGCGCAGACCCGAATGGCTACCGCGTCAGGTGTATTTTTGGATTTGGCGGCATTAGATTATTGCGGTACCGCTATAAATCGGCGTGCTGGGGAGAGTGACGCGGCTTTTAGCGCGCGCTTGAGAGCCACGGTGTTAGCGCCGCGTGCGACGCGGGCTGCTCTGGTCGCCGCAATAGAGCGGGTAACCGGGCGAGCGCCTCAGATTTTTGAACCTTTCAATCCGACTGATTGCGGTGGCTATTCGACGAACACGCTGGGCTACGGTGTGCGCGGTGGGTATGGATCACTGGCGTTACCCTATCAGCTGTTTGTAACGGCCTATCGGCCGGATGCGGTGCCGGCCAGTCATGCTGGTGGATATAACCAAGGGCCCGGCGGATATAATCTGGGCCCAATGGCCTGGGTAGCCTCGGGCGATAACCCCGGCCTTCTGACCGATAGCCAAATATATGCCGCAATCGTTAATGCGCTACCTGTCAATGCGGTGGCGTGGACGCGTCTCGAAGACTGAACCAAATAGGAACCTAAATTCATGGATCGCATGATTGTTTATCCAGGAGCTATCCCGTTGGATACCGATATTCTGCAGCTCAATCGTAACGTGATGGTGGGGATTGCTGCACTGAGTGAGGCGGTGTTGGGCTCTTCGACGGTTGTGGACGGCCTTGCGTGCACGTCGACCGTTCCGGCCTCCCTGACGGTTGCGGTTGGGCCAGGGTCGATCACAACACTCGCGCCGGTCGATGTCACAGCCTATGGTAGCCTCGCTGCAGATACCACGCAGCAAATCGTAAAAACCGGGATCAATCTAGACCCAGTTAGTTTTACTCTATCTGCTCCTGCCAGTTCAGGGCAGTCAGTCAGCTATTTGGTCGAAGTGGCATTTTCTGAAGCTGATGCCGATCCGGTTGTGTTGCCTTATGTAAATGCGGCAAATCCTGCTTTACCATATACGGGACCAAATAATTCAGGCGGTGCCCAAAATACGCAACGCTTGCAGCGCGCCCAATTACAACTCAAGCCCGGGGCTGCCGCGCCAGCAGGCACACAGACAGCCCCGCCGGTCGATAATGGATGGGTAGGCCTCTATGTTATTACCGTTAATTATGGGCAGACAGTGATTACAGCATCTGATATCACGACACTGCCTCAAGCGCCGTTCGTACCGTTTAAGCTTTCATCGCTGCGTCCGGGCTTTTCGCAGATCAGCGCGTTTGAATCATCCAGTAGTTTTATTGTGCCAAACGGTGTTAGTAGTGTCAAAGCGACGGTGATTGGTGCGGGGGGAGCGGGTGGATATCATGCGACGCTGCCCGGTGCGGGCGGAGGGGCTGGTGGTATCGCTGTAAGTATCGTTGGCGGCCTCACGGCTGGGCAGAGCGTTGCAGTTACTGTTGGACTTGGCGGCGTGCCCAGCTTATCGCCAGGCACTGGTGGCGCCGGCGGCACCTCCGGTTTTGGGGCATTCCTTTCGGCCAGTGGCGGCGCGGGCGGCGAAGGCGGCTCGGCATCGTTGTTTGCAACGGCCGGTGGGCCAGGTGGCGTTGGGCTCGGTGGCCAAATCAATCAAGCCGGCGCGATGGGCTCGGATGGGATTACTGTAGCCAGCAGGGGCGGTGATGGGGCGGGACCTGGACGTGGTCGCGGTGCCAGTGGGCCGTTAGCGGGGTTTGCCGCGAGCGG
This sequence comes from Acidiphilium sp. 37-60-79, assembly GCA_002279355.1. Classification (GTDB taxonomy): domain Bacteria; phylum Pseudomonadota; class Alphaproteobacteria; order Acetobacterales; family Acetobacteraceae; genus Acidiphilium. The sequence continues at coordinate 83,220 of NCBV01000001.1, read as the reverse complement.
GTTCGGTGGCGGTGGTGGGGGAGGTGGTTCCTCGCCTGGGGCCAACCCTACGGGCAATCCAGGTGGCGCAGGCGCGCCCGGGTTGGTGATCATTGAATATTAAGAGGACTTTTCGGGGTCCGTGCATGTCGATCATTTATGGGGGTGATTCATGAGCGCTTCATTGGCAGCAGCGGCCAGAGTATGGCAGGTTTCATCGGCTCGTCTCATTGAGATCGAGGGGTTCATTCCGACACCCCGGGGAATGCTTTTATTGCCGCCGCAGCCTCTGATGTGGCCGGAGAAGGACCCTGGCGATACACTCGATTACGCGTTTGAGATTGCCCCGGCGTTGACCGGAAATTCTGGTGACTCGATTGCATCGCTCAGCGTGTCGATCAGTCCCAATAACCCGGGTGACTTGGCGTTGGTTTCAGCATCGGCGGATGGTACCAGAGCAGTGTTATGGTTATCCGGCGGCCAACCTAATACTAATTATACCGTAACAATCAATATGGCTACGGCCTGTGGCCGGGTGTTAGCGCGTAGCATTGCACTGCCGGTGGTACCACTCGCCTCAGTTCCAGCGCCGTTAAACGCTATTACCACGCCGAATGGTGCACCGATTACCGCACCATCGGGCCTGCCATTGACTACATCCTGAGAGGTTGGCATGCCGACAATTGCACAATTAACGCCGGCAAGTTCGGTATCCGATAGTGACGAGCTCGCCATTTATCAGAATGGGCAAACGCTCGCCGCCACCCGAGCTCAGATTTTGGCAGGAATCCAGACGTCGCTTACATTGCCGGCGGGAACAGTATTAGGCGGTGTGGGGCCGGGCGTTGCCGCGCCGGTGCCTATTTCCATTGGCGCAAACTTGGAATTGGCAGGAACCACGCTGTCCGCAAGTGCCGCACCGTTCGAAATCGCGGCCTTGCCGTTAGGTTCCACGCCTGCACCCGCTGATATGGTTCCGATGGGCCAAGCAGGGGGCAATGTCGGTATCCCATATAGCGCGCTGATGCAGGCGGTTGGTGGCGTGGCCAGTGTGCCCGCCGGTGCCATGGTGGCCACGGCGACCGGGGCATCGGCGGCGCGCAGTGTCGCAGCGTTAGTAGCAAATTCCGTTTCAATTGAGGATTTTGGCGGTATTGGCGATGGTGTGACGAACGACGCGACGGCGCTGATCGCGGCCTTGGCTTCGGGTAATCCCGTTCGTTTCGGACCAAAAATTTACCGAATTGACGGGGAATGCGATATCGTTGGTGCTAATGCAACGCTAATCGGCGTTTCTGGCGCAACGGTTCTCTCGCGCGGCGCGCAGGATGTTGTTGGGTCATCGGCGACGCCGACATGGATTAGCGTTTCAGCCACGCGTTTTTTTGCCGATGGCATTATTTTTGATGCCAATGAAACGATTACCACGAATAGTTTTGGGGTTGCGGTGCAGTCGACCTGCATCGCTGCCAACATTACTCGGTGTTGGTTTCGGAATGCCAAGGGGCCGAGTAATGGCTGGGGATTGGCCATTTTACCGAGTGATCCTGCTCTTACTAGCCATCACGTTCATGATTGCGAATTTTCCGCAAATGCGGTGGATGGTTGCTGGATCGCGGCGACCGATGCTGTGGAGGTTACGTCCTGCAGGGCCCACGATAATGTCCGTAACGGGATTTACGTCGACAGCCAGGATCCCACCTTTACGCTCAAGATCCGGGAGGTGATGATTGTTAGCAATACGTGCTGGAACAATCAGATAGGGATCGTCGTTGGGAATTTTAATCAAACAAATACCGTCCCGGGGACGTACGGCAATGGCAATCCGGACGTATTAACCGCGCTCGTGGGCAACAATAATTTGTATCAAAACACGTCCTATGGACTGTCGGTTTCGGGCCGAAATATGTTGGTTACAGGGAATGTTTTGTCGAATAACGGTCCTGCCGGTGGGGGTATGTTGGCCAATACTGGCTATTGCCGAATCGTCGGTAATATGATCGTTGGCGCAGGAGCCTTCGGTATTGATGCTGGCGGATCTGTTTTTGTCGAATTAGCAGGCAACTACGTCAACGGCGCTGAATTCGGGTTGGGTATTGGCGGTAGCCAGAACTGCACCGTAAGGGGAAATTTCATCCAAGATTGTGCAGCTGCGATCATTGCTCTCAATGTCGAATCAGACGGACGTGGAAACAATTTTGGGATTTCATGTAATAACTTATCGTTAATTGGCAATTGGATTTATTACGGTGCGGGTGGTCAGGGGATTGTGCTGCGCGATGCGCCGCAGGCGGTACTGGTTGCCGATAACGTCGTGGTCGCAACGGGTGGGGCTGATCCGCTGAATAGTTTGATTCCCTACACAGATGGGCTGATTATACGGGGCAATACTCTGAATTACACGCCTTCTTGGCCAGTTAATCCAGATGCATCAAGCGGCACGAATACGCTTACCTTTCCCGACCTCATTGATCAGGTAAGCATTTCGCAAAGCACCGGATCGGTTCAAAGTATGGTCAGCGCCTGGGCGAGCCGCTCGGCCGGGCAGATCACCTTTGTCAAGGTAATCAATGGTGGCTCAGGCTACAGTTCCGCGACGGTGACGATTAATGGCGCGGGGACCGGTGCTGCGGCGAGCGCTTTCATCGCCAATGGTGTTATTATAGGTGTTACGATCACCAATGGTGGACGCGGCTATGGTCCTGGGACCGTAGCGAGTGTGATCGGAAATGGTAGTGGTGCGGTGTTAGCGGTACAGGTTGGTCTTCCAGTTGTGCAGGGCAGGACTCTGGCGATCCATGGCAGCATCCCGCTGGTATTTGAGGCGGCGGGTAGTGCCCCCGCACAGCAGAACTGGACGGGCGCGCCGATCACCGTGCCAGCTGGCAGCGTGATCGATTGGGTCGGTGTTGGTGGCGGTTGGCAAGCCATGCGATTCGCGCAGTCTGATTATGTCGCGCCGAATGGCGATGGTAGCGTGGTGTTTCAAAGTCAGCAGGGCGATGTTGCTCTGCATCCGCGCGCTGGCGGCGTTGTGCGGATGATCTCGGATACCGAGCCCGTCGGGTGCGTTAGTTTGATGGGGCGAGGCTCACCAGAAGCAGTTGTTTCGGCACCACCTGGGTCGAGCTTTCGCAATCTGGATGGTGGCGTTGGATCGACCTTCTGGGTCAAGCAGAGCGGCACGACGAACACGGGCTGGGCAGCGATAGGCTGAGGAGAGACGTATGACAACGATACCACAACTGCCCACCGTGACCAGTGTTGGGCCTGGTGATCTATTACCGCTGTCGCAAAATGGGGTTTTATTCGCAGCATCGGTTTCGCAAGTCACTACCGGTTTGCAACAAAGCATTGTGCTCCCAACGGGTGACGTATTAGGCCGATCGAGCGCCGGTGCGGGCGCGCCCGAACCATTGGGGCTGGGCGCGGGTATTGCGATCAGCGGTAAGAGCTTGGCTGCAAATGGTATTGATCACCTTTCGTTTGCATTGCAGCCGACATTGGCGGCTGGTGACGAGCTGATTGTGAATGCAGTGGGTCAACCTAGTCGCGTTCCTGCGTCTTCTATCGTTGGCTTGTTCACGGCGGGGTCGGGGATTGCGCTCGACGCCGGCGGCACGATTAGTGTCATTCCATCCGCGGTTGCCGGCCCGAGTGGACCAGCCGGGCCAATTGGCCCAGCCGGTCCCGCCGGCCCGGTTGGCGTGGCGGGCCCTCAAGGTGCTGGGCTGACAGCGCCCAGCGCTGCTAACGCAGCGAGTATGATTGGTGAGAGTGATTATATAGCAATTTGGCAAAATGGCGCCAATGGCTGGATTACATATAAGCAGTTGATCGCGGGCCAAACGATCGATCAACTTCCCTCGGCGGGCCCAGCGGGTGACTCCGATTTGTTGTTGGTTGCGCAGGGCGGCAATGAGCTGGCGAGTCAGAGCTTTTCGTCTATCTGGACTTACGTCGCGAACAAATTGCCGACCAATTTGAGGCAAGTTGTAGAACTGACGGGTGATACTGTTCTGGACTCAACCACCCATAATCAGCGGTTGCTTGTCGCAAGTCAGCCGGTGACGTTGAGTGCCAATTTTGTCAATATGGGAAGTGGATTTTCATGCCAAATAATTAACTTATCGTCTGGTGCGGTAACGATGGGTACTGGTATTACCGCCGGTAGCGGCGTGACGTTATTGCCCCCTGGTGGGTCGACCGTTTTGGATGGAATCACCTATTCTGGCGGGTCGTTGGTATGGTGGGATGGCGCGGTGTCTATGGCGCCGATTCTGACTGTTGCGCCAATACAGGCCCAGATTGCTGGGGTTGGCTTCACGGTCGCTGGCGGCGTATTCAACGATTCGCCGGTTGCGCTCGATTATTCCACTAATGGGGTTGATTGGGTTGTCGCCTCGGCGCCGGTCATTGGCTTGCATAGTTACAGTTTTACAATCCCAGGGTTGGCCGCGGGTATCTATCGTATATCGGTGCGTGATCACGCGGATCAGACGGTGCTAGGTGTGAGCGCGTCATTCAGCGTGGCCGCCGCGAGCATCACGCTTGGCACCATACCGGGCACCGCCGTTGCTGGCACGCCACTCACTATTACAGGGACCGTATTTCCGGCGGGCAACGCGGTCTCAGTGGGATTGTCAACGAGCGCAACAACAGCGCCAACAAGCTTTGCGGCGGCCACGGTCACGGCGGGGAGTTGGGCTGCCACGGTAACGCCAAGTGGGTCTGGTGCCGTCTATCTGTGGGCTCAACAGTCTGCTGACCCTACCGTTCAGGCAGTCTCCACGGCAATCGCCGTTAGTAGCAATGTTGCCGTGTCCTACTCCGTGAACCAGCCGAGCTCTTTGGCATATAAAATTGGCTCGGGCACCATTGGGATTAATGGGAGCGTTTCACCGGCTCAAATAATTGGCACGCAAGCTGCCTTGTCAACCAGCGGTACCACCCCACCAACTAGCGGGTGGGTGCCCGCTACGATCATCAATAACAACACGTTGTGGGCTGTCTATCTGCCCGGACCAACGGTGCCTGGCACTTATTATGTATGGGTTGAGACCAGCACGGGTCAGGCTGCCGCTGTTTCAAGCTTTACGATCACGGCGAGTTAATCATGGGAATGGCATTTGCGACCACGGGGGTTCCTCTCGCGGCAAAAGGGATCATGCCGTCACCGCTGCTTGTCGGTCCCATGGGCAACGGCGCGGCTGGTGCACCCTATTCCGGTCCAACACCCGCCGCGATCACGGGGCTTACTGGTTGGTGGGATGCGGGATCGCTGGGATCGATGCAGGATTCGGCAGGAAATGCGATCGAAAGTTGGAATAGTGTCGTTGCCGCTATGACCAACAAGGTCGCCGGTGGATCATCGCTAATACCTTATCACATCAGTATTGATGCAAAGCCTAGCGCTACTTTGGCGGTCCCCAGGATCAACGGATTTCTGGGCGCCGTCGGTAGTCCCGACCCTGCGGTGACGCTTTATGGTCCGACGCTCGATTCGGATTGGGGGTTGGCGTTGCCGACGATTGACCTTGGTAGCGGCATTGCCTGGACTCTTTATTTAGTTTGGACTAGGCCGAATTGGCGACAGGGAACGTATACGGGCAACGATTCCCCAATCCCACTCCTGCACGCCAGCGCGGCCGACGTGACCGTTTTACAGGCAGGAGGCACAGATGGTAGCGGGCTTACCCTGTTCGCCGGCAGCCAATCCGCCATTGCAATCACGCCAAATCTTACGCGGCGTCATTCACACGCTGTTATTTTGCGTCATATGCCGGGGGTTGGTATCGATGTTTATATCGATGGCGCTCCGGTCGTAAGGGGGGCGGTCAATCCGTTGCCGACATCTTCCATCGGCGCCTTACTGTTTTTGCATGACGGAACCGTACAGGGCTCCGCGCAGTGTTGGTTCCACGAGGCGGCGGTCTGGGCGCATGCGCTGGATATCGCTGATATGACCATTCTGATCGGCTGCCAAGCACGCTGGATGTTAGGAGCCCGGCGAGGAGTTAATTTGTTGGTGATGGGCCAATCCAACGCCGAGTGGTTCACTTATGCGGGCGGCGCATTGGCCTTAGCGCAGGGGGTGTCGTGGTATTTGGGCGCAGCCTCTTATGCGGCGACTTATGCGCAGTCCGGCTCCAACATCAATCCCGCCCGTTACTCGTTGATTGCTGGACATCCAATTTCGAACTCATCGCCCCCATTGTTTCCACCAGGCCTCGGTAGTGGGACATTTCTTACCAACCCCGGTGACGGTTCGGACCCCTCAGGTTGGGGCTTGGGTCCCGATGGGATCGCGGTTCAGGATTATCTCACGGGCGCACAAGCTTTAGTTACATCAGCTGATGCTGGAGATATCGATTTCTTGCTCTGGCCCTGGTCAGAGCAAGATAGCACGATGCCTTATTCAAATAAGGCCTTGTATTTAGCGACTGTACAGCGGCTTGCAGAACTAACGCGTGGAATGCTCGGCCGATCAGCAGCGACACTGCCATTATTGATGTGGAGTGCTATTCCATATGAAACTGATGTTGGCGTGCAAATGGTACGAGAGGCGGTTGCCGATATAGCCGCCGTTACTGGTAATGCCGTTGCGGTGTTCGCCGCTCAGACCGCTGATTCCAATCCGTTGAACGCGACGTGGAACCCGCTTACCGGCGCGTTTTCGGGGGGAGACCCTGAGCATCGGGATCAACCTGATTTACTGCGTTATGGCCGACTTGGCGCGCATGTTGCAGGGAGGGTCGCTATTGCGATGGGACTATCTGACTCGATCGCTGCGACGGCCGTGCCGACCGCCGGATTGCCGACCACTGGACCCCGGATTATCTACGCCTACCAATCGGCGCCCACGACGGTGATCGTAACGATCGCTCATGATGCCGGAAATGATTTGATAGTGCCACTGATGGCGAAAAATGGTGTTGGTTTTGCGGTGATGGATGGTGGTTCCCCAGCAACACCGGGCATGATCATCGAGGCAGTGGCGGTGAGCCGAATTGACGCTACCCATTTGGCCGTCACGCTTGCCTCTGCGCCGGTCAATCAACCCTCAAATTGTTTGTTATACTATCCGTATGGGAGCGTCCAAATGGGCCGAGGTAATGCGGTGACGGATAATTGGGCTCAGCGCACGCCGCCTTCGGGGTGGGATATTGCGTCTGATCTTGGTGCTGATTTTCTCACCAATATGCCGTTGCAGGCTACGGCCTATGGCGTGCCGCTATCGGCCAGTGCGGCGTGAGTCCGTCTCCGAGCGATGTGATCGCCATGTTGCGCGAGGGGATAGGCGATTTGCGTGGGGATTTGACCTCCTTACAGGCAGAGATTGCCGAAGCGCGCCGTGACATCGCGGCGATCGGGGCTCGGCATGTCGCGTTAGAGAGCTGGCGCAACCGGTTTGAGTTACAAGTGGCCTCTGCGCAAGACCGTTTTGTTACAAAGTCGGACGAGTTGGTCGGCGAATTGGCACGAGTTCACGCCGAATTGGCGCAGTTTCGCGGTGAGCGTTCTGGCGGTCACCGGGTGACGGTGATGCTCATTGGCTTGTTATCAGCCGCGATTGGCAGTTTGGCAACGCATATTTTCAATCATCTGTGAGGACGCCATGGGAGAGTTTACCGCGTGCGTCGGTTTTACCTTGGGAATGGAGGGTGGCTATGGCGCTGATCCCCAGGATCCGGGCAATTGGACGGGCGGTGCGATTGGTAAGGGGCAGTTGCGCGGGACCAATTTTGGTATCAGTGCGGCTTCATATCCGACGCTCGATATAGCGCACCTAACCCGCGATGCTGCGGAGGCGATTTACGAGCGGGACTACTGGTCGAAAATCAATGGTGATCAGCTCGCCGGGCCGATGGCGCCGGTCGTCTTTGATGCATCGGTAAATAATGGGTTGCACCGGGCGATCACCTGGTTGCAGCGAGCACTGAATGTGACGGCGGACGGGGTGATTGGCCCTGAGACGCTGGCGGCGATGGGATATACCGACCCCAGAGAGACAGCTGAGACCATGCTGACGCTGCGTCTCGATTTCATGGTGGCGCTCGCCGATTGGCCGCGTTTTGGCGGCGGATGGGGGCGGCGCCTGGTGGCATTGGCGTTTTTTGCAGCGGGGCAGTAATGCGCGGCTTTTTACGGGGTTTGCTGACGGATGCACAAGGGCGTGCGGATGAAATGGCGCTGCTGACGATTCTGGGTTTGGTAAGCTTCATTGGGCTCGAGGTTTTTGCGGTGGTGGTGCGCCATCAACATTTCGACGCCGAGGGATATGGCATGGGTCTGGGGTCAACGATTGGGGCCGCGACGTTGGGTATGGGTCTTAAATCAAAATTCGGAGATTAAGATGCCGGCATTTCTAGCGCCGATGGCAACGCGGCTTGTCTTAGCACTCCTTGCGTTGGCGGCCTTGTTGGGGGTGGTTTTCTATATTTGGTATTTGCGCGACGCTGTTGCGTCGGCTCGGCAAGCGGTCGCGCAATCAAGAGGCACAATTGCTCAGCTAGCTGCCGATAATCAGGCTGATCTTGCAGCCTTAGCGCAGATGCGAGCACAAAATGCGCTTTGGCAGGCAAGTTTGGCCGCGTCTCAATCGCGCGATGTGATCGATCGGCAGGAGGCTGACGCGATGCGCCGGGAGATCGATGCGGCGCGCCCTAGTGCCAACGGGCCCGTGGCGCCGGTTTTAGTGTCGACATTACGGGCAATAGCCCGAGCGCAGGGTCAGAAGGTGGCTCCATGAGCGGATCATTTGCGATGCGGTTGCTAGGGCTGCTGTTACTGGCGGGTTTGGTGGTGTTATTGGGCGGGTGTGCGGCAAAGCCTGTGGTGGTCACCAAGTTTAAGTTTATACGACCTATCGTGCCGACCTCATTATTGAGCTGTGCGGCGACACCCCCGGTGCCACAAATTGTCAATCAGGCGAGCGTTGCGCGCTATATCGTTGCGTTATGGCAAGATGATTTACAATGCCATGCGCATTTGGATGCGGTGAGGCAGGTGTTAGGCCGAAAGACGTTTTGATTGATGCCTGTGTCGCGCCGATTAATCGGAACAAATTATGCTGGTCGGTAATTCCATTGCCATCGACGCATTAGGGACTAATCGCGGGTAAGAAAGGTTTTACGCGAACGGTTGGCCTCCCGCAGTGGATCGCTCGGCTGACCGTGCAAGGCAGAACCACGGCCGGAGAGCGATGGATTGGTCATGAAGTAGTTATGGGCCGAGACCGGCTCGTCACTGGGTGGCATTTTGTGCCAGTGACCTTCGCTGTCGAGTTCCCAGGAATTGACGTTGTCACGTAGATTGATCGCCATTATCTGATCGAGCACTTGCGCGTGGACGGTTGGATTATGGATCGGCACGAAACTCTCGATCCGCCAATCAAGGTTGCGTGCCATCCAGTCAGCACTTGAGATGAATACCTTGTTTTGCCGGTTCGGCATCGGTGCGCCGTTGGCGAAGACCGCAATCCGCGCATGTTCCAGAAACCGGCCGATCAATGATTTCACCTTGATGGTTTCAGATAGTCCCGGTACGCCGGGGCGCAGGCAACAAATGCCGCGCACCACACAATGGATCGGCACGCCGGCCGCCGAGGCGGCATAGAGATGGTCGATCATGCGTTCATCGACCAATGAATTCATTTTCAGCCAAATGCCCGATGGCGCGCCGTGCTCGGCGGCTGCGATTTCGGCATCAATCAGCGTGCCGATGGTGCGCCGTGTGGTCAGTGGGCTGAACACCAGCTGCTCCATCCGTTCTGGTCGGGCATAGCCGGTCATGTAGTTGAACAGCCTTGCGGAATCGCGGGTGAGTTCGGGATCGGTGGTGAAGAATGAGAGATCGGTATAAATGCGTGCGGTGATCGGGTGATAATTGCCGGTGCCAAAATGCGCATATGAGCGCATCATCGTGCCTTCGCGGCGGACCACCAGTGACAGCTTGGCATGGGTCTTGAGTCCGATGAACCCATACACCACCTGCACGCCTGCCGCTTCGAGCGCGCGGGCGAGGCGGATATTGGCTTCTTCATCGAATCTTGCTCGCAACTCAACCATTGCGGTGACCGATTTGCCGGCTTCGGCGGCTTCGATCAGTGCGCCGACGATCGGGGAATCGCGGCTGGTGCGATACAGTGTTTGTTTAATCGCGACGACATTCGGATCTGACGCTGCCTGACGGAGAAATTGCACCACCACATCGAAGCTTTCGAATGGGTGGTGGACGATAATGTCCTTGTTGCGGATTGCCGCGAAACAATCGCCGCCGAAATCGCGAATGCGTTCGGGAAAGCGTGGCGTGTATGATTTAAACAAAAGATCCGGCCGATCCTTGACGATGATCTCTTTGAGATCGACCAATCCGAGCAAGCCCGGCTCGACGATGATTTGGTCTTCCGGCGCCTCGACTTCCTCAATCACCAGGGCGCGTAAATCTTCTGGCATATCGGCGGCGAGGGTCAGTTGGATCGCCACGCCACGACGGCGGCGCTTTAGGGCGGATTGGTAGGATTGCACGAGATCTTCGGCTTCTTCCTCGAATTCCACATCGGTGTCGCGGATCACGCGAAATAGGCCGGAGCCGGATAGGCGAAAACCGGGAAATAGATGGCCCAGGAACAGCAAAACCAAGTTTTCCAGTGGGATGAACCGAACCACCGGCCCTGCACTTGCCTGATTATGGTCTGGCAGGCGGATGAAACGGCTGGTTTGCGCGGGCAGCGGAATCAGGCCGCGCATCGCGCCGCCATCCTCTTCGCGGATCAATTTGAGCGCCAGCACGAGGCCCATATTGGGCACGAATGGGAATGGATGGGCAGGGTCCACCGCGAGCGGCGTTAGCACGGGGAAGACCTGTTCCATGAAATATTGATCGAGAAATCGGCGATCCTCGGGCGTCAGGGCGCCAGCGGTCGCGATATGGATGCCGGTTGCGCTGAGGGCCTCGCGTAGGTCGCTCAGCACAGTTTGCTGGGCTTGGAGTAAGTCGCGCGTGCGCGCGTTAACGGCGGCGAGCTGCTGGGCTGGGGTGAGATTATCGCTGGAGCGGAGCAAAATGCCGGCCCGAACTTGGCCGATGAGCCCAGCGATGCGCACCGAGTAAAACTCATCAAGGTTGGACGCGCTGATCGACACAAAGCGCAGTCTTTCGAGCAGCGGATAGCGCTTTTCCTCGGCGGCGGCGAGCACACGGGCGTTGAAATCGAGCCAGGAGAGCTCGCGATTGATGAAGCGTGCCGGGTCTTCGCGGATTGAGGCTGGGGCGGTGCTGGCACTGATCGGGTGGTCCATGGCTCAAATCCTCGATGGGTACACGGGCTCTTATAGCGTAAGAGGTGGGTTCGTCTCGTGAAAACTTGCCGAAACGGCCGGGCGGTTGCCTTGACTGTCGGTCGTTGGGCTCGGTTGTTCAAGCAGATCGCTCAGAACGTGTTCGGCGAGGCGGCGTGAGGGCGCGACGCCGCGTGCGAGCGAGGCGCGATCAAGCCGGGTCACCGCTTCGCGCAGTGTGCCGGGCTGGCGCGGCAAGCGGGTGAGCAGATAGTGGCGCAGCGGCTCGTTCAAGCGAAGCTGCCGGTTGGCGGCAAGCCGGTCCAACAAATCTTCGAGTAGGCGGTCATCCGCTTGGGTGATTTCAATGGTCAGGCTTGCGCGCAACCGGCTGGCGAGGTCTGCCGGGTCAATCCGCAAGCGTGCGGGCGGGGTGCGTGAGGTGAGCAGCACGGGGCGTTGTGCCGCATGCGCAATATTTAGACTTGCGAGCAACGCGATCGGGTCAATGGCGGTGTCGATATCCTCGATAACCAGCGGTGCGGCATTGTCATCGGCAGCGATGGGCGCGCGCAGGCTCGCGGCGTGCAGCGTTTGTGCGCGTGCCGTTTGCGCCCAGAGCGCGGCGAGGTGCGATTTGCCACAACCACTATCGCCCCAAAGAATCAGCCGATGATTAATCCACGCCCTTTCATTGGCCAAGGCGATGCGCGCCTGGGCATTGGAATTGGCAGGAACAAAATCATCGGGCGAAAACCCAACCGGCTCATTGAGCGGCAGGGCGAGTTGGCGGGCCTCGGCGGTTTTGGTGCTGATGGTCATTCATGCAGCTTGGGCGGGTCGAGATAAAGCGGGCTTTGCAAATAGAGCTTCAGCCAAAACCGGGTCAGCACACCAAGCGTCGCGGTTACCGGCACAGCGAGCATGACGCCCAGGAAGCCGAAGGTTTCCGCGCCAGCGAACAGCGCAAAAATCACCCATGCCGCGCCGAGCCCGAGCCGATCCCCCAGGAAGCGCGGCGCAACGACATAATCATTTAGTAATTGCCCGATGACAAAAATACCGGCGATGATCAGTACCGGATCGATGCCGTTAAACTGGCCCAGCGCCAGCACCACCGAGGAGATTGCGCCGACAATGGTGCCCACATAGGGGATGAACGACAATAGCCCCGCCGTGAGACCGATTACGAGACCCAGATTGAGCCCGGCAATGGTGAGCGCGATAGCGTAGAAGGTGGCCAGAAACAGACAGCAAATCGCTTGGCCGCGCAGCCATGCGTTGAGAATGCGGCTGATTTCCTGAGCGAGGCCGCGAATCACCGCTTCCTGTGACCGAGGCAGCCAGGAATCGATGCGCGCGATGACGGACGGCCAATCGCGCAACAAATAGAAAGCGACGATCGGCGTGATGATCAGCAGCGTCAGAATGTTGAACAGGGCAAAACCTGTGCCCAGCACATGGCTGAGTGCGGTGCCGACGAACCCCATAACGGTGCCCGCCTCGTTGCCGACCAGTTGCTTGAGCTTGTCCGAAATGAAGCTTGGGCCGAGATGAGACTGGATCACGCTAATCTGGTGGGTGGCGAAATTCTGCAACCGGGCGATCATCGAGGGGAGTTGATCGGCGAGCAGATGTATTTGTGCCGCCGCGAGCGGATAGAGCAAAAAGCTGCTGAGCAGGATGAACGCGATCATGCTCAGGAGCGCGATCGAGGCGCCCAGCGAGCGCGGCAAGCCTAACCGATGCAGTGCGGACACGGCCGGGTCGAGAAAATAGGCGATGCCGGCTGCCGTGACGAAAGGCAGCAGAATCCCCGAAAATAGCCTCAGAAAAATCCAGACAACCAGAACCCCGCCGAGAATGGCGAGCACGCGCGGCCAGCGGATTGATTTGAATAATCCGCCATCGGCGTCGGTTGAGACTGTCGGGCTTTCGCTCATGCGGAGAAATTCCTCGTATGGCGGGTGGTTGCGCCCCGCCCCGGGCTGTGATGATAGATGTGGCGTGACAGTCCGTTTCGCGATGCGGAGTCTGCGGAAGGCGATCGGGCTTGGAGCCCGTTGCATGCAGCAGCACAAAATCGGGAGCGATGACCAGTCATGATTGAACGGACATAGCGCATCGGAGACAGGGATGACCAGCAGCGACGGTGGTAGTGGCGCGACCTATCGAGAGTCTGGCGTCGATATCGATGCCGGGGATGCGTTGATTGAAGCGATCAAGCCACTCGCCAAAGCGACCGCGCGGGCTGGGGTGATGGGCAGTCTGGGCGGGTTTGGTGCGTTGTTTGATTTGCGCGCGGCAGGCTTTGCCGATCCGGTGCTGGTGGCCACCACCGACGGGGTGGGCACCAAATTGCGGATCGCGATCGATACCGGCATTCATGACACGGTGGGCATCGATCTCGTCGCCATGTGCGTCAATGACTTGGTCGTGCAGGGCGCGGAACCTTTGTTTTTCCTTGATTATTTTGCCACCGGCGCGTTGGATGTCGCGGTGGCGCGGGCGGTGATTGGCGGTATCGCCGAGGGTTGCCGACAGGTGGGCTGCGCGCTGATTGGCGGCGAGACGGCCGAAATGCCCGGAATGTATCACGCGGGCGATTATGATCTCGCGGGCTTCGCCGTGGGTGCGGCAGCGCGAAACGCGCTGTTGCCGGCGGGGGTGGCACCTGGAGATATTTTACTTGGTTTGCCGAGTTCAGGGGTGCATTCGAACGGTTTTTCGCTGGTGCGCCGTATTTTGGAGCGTGCGGCACTCGGCTGGAGCGATCCGGCACCGTTTGCGCCCGATTTGACGCTGGGTCAGGCGCTGATGCACCCGACGGCACTTTATGTGCGCCCGTTGCTCGCTTTGGCGCGGGCCGGGCTGTTGCGTGCGGCAGCCCATATCACGGGCGGAGGCTTGCCGGGCAATGTGCCGCGCGTGCTGCCCGATGGCTGCGTCGCTGTGATCGACCAGCCTTGGCCGATGCCGCCGGTATTTTCCTGGCTCGCCAAAACAGGTCAGGTCGCGCCGGAGGAGATGCTCCGCGTTTTCAATTGCGGCATTGGCATGGTCCTGGTGGTTCGCCCGGGGGATGTGGCAGCGGCGCTCGATCACCTCGCCAACGCCGGGCTTCAGCCGGTGCGGCTCGGGCATCTGGCTGCGGCGCCCGGCCCCGCAAGCGTTCAGATTATGCCGAGCGCGAGCCTTTTTGGATGAAGCGGCGGGTCGGAATTCTGATTTCCGGGCGTGGCTCGAATATGGTGGCGCTGATCGATGCCGCCGCTCGACCCGATTATCCGGCGGAAATTGCGCTGGTGATTGCCAACCGCGCCGATGCGGGTGGATTGGCGATTGCCGCGCAGAAGGGGGTTGCCACGCGGGTGATTGCGAGCCGTGAATTTGGCGTTGACCGTGCAGCGCATGAGGCGGCGGTGGACGCGGCTTTGCGCGAGGCTGGATGCGAATTCGTTTGCCTCGCCGGCTATATGCGGCTGCTTACGCCCTTGCTGGTGCAGCGCTGGGCTGGGCAGATGATCAATATTCATCCCTCGTTATTGCCTGCTTTTCCCGGACTCGACACGCATCAGCGAGCCTTGGCCGCCGGCGTTAAAATCCATGGTTGCACCGTGCATCTGGTGACCGATGGCATGGATGAAGGGCCGATTTTGGCGCAGGCGGCGGTGCCTGTGTGCCCGGATGATGACGAGTTAGGCCTCGCTTCTCGCGTTTTGGCGCAGGAGCATCGGGTCTACCCGGCCGCTTTGGCGGCGTTGATCACCGGTTTGGCTACGGCGACGGCGGTTGAGAGCGTACTGGTAAACCCTTGCGTTTCCGGCTAATCCGCCATATTCAAAGGGCAGTCACAATCTCGTGTGACTTGAGCAGCGAGTTCAACCAGGTGTTTTTACTCGGCTAACCCGTTCCCAAGGAAAGTCTCGAAGGATGTCACAGGCGAATATGATGGCAAATATTGAAACCCATGAGACGGCGGCTTCAGCTGACGCGAATCTCGATCAAGTAAGCCAGAGTGGCTGGAATCGCTTCACCCGGTTTTTAACCATCACCGTGATCGCCGTGATCGTGGTGATGCTGGTGATCGGCGCCTTCACCGTATGGAGCTAGGCCGACCACCGCATCCATCGTGTGGCGGAATTAGCCGGTATCGTTAACCGCCCAGCGCCCAGTTCAAAATCCCCTGCTGCGCAAAGAGGCGATTTTCCGCCTCATCGAATACCACAGATTGTGGGCCGTCGATCACACTGGCGGACACTTCCTCGTCGCGATGGGCCGGAAGGCAATGCATGAAAATCGCGTCGGATGCGGCTTGCGCCATGAGCGCATCATTGACCTGATACGGGGCCAAGAGCGCATGGCGGGCAGCGATATCAGTATCACCCATACTCACCCACGTATCGGTCACCACGCAACGCGCGCCGTCCACCGCCACTTGCGGGTTTTCAGTCAGGATAATCTCGGCACCTAAGCTACGCGCCCAGGCGATGGCCTCGGGGTCGGGGCGGAGCGAAGCCGGACAGGCGAGACGGAGCGAAAATCCGAAACGGGCCGCCGCCTCAATCCAGCTTTTTGCCATATTATTGCCATCACCAACCCAGGCGATCATTTGCCCGGCGATCGGCCCGTGATGCTCCTCGAACGTCATCACGTCCGCCATCACCTGGCAGGGATGCGAGCGCTCGGTCAGGCCGTTTATCACCGGCACGGTGGCAAAAGCGGCAAGCTCGCGCAATTTGGACTCCCGGTCAGTGCGCAGCATGATCGCATCCACATAGCGCGATAGCACACGCGCCGTATCGGCCACGGTTTCGCCTCGGCCAATTTGCATTTCGTTTGACGACAACATCACCACATCGCCGCCGAGGCCGCGCATCGCCATTTCGAAACTGACGCGGGTACGGGTTGAGGGCTTTTCGAAAATCAGCGCCAAGGCCCGGCCTGCCAGCGGGCGTGACGCGCCGCGCCCTGCGCGCTTGAAACGCACGGCATGGTCAAGAATTTGCCGGAGCACCGGCGTTTCGATCAAGGCAAGATCGAGGAAATGGCGGAGTGGCGCGGCTTTCATGCCGGGTTCAATCGCGGCGCTCACTTTGCCGCTACCTTGGCGGTTACCTGGGCCGCTACCTGGGCCGCTAGGTGGGTTGGCATCGGGCGGCAGCGTTTGGCGGCGCTCCGCAGGCGGCCGATGGCTTCATCGCATTCGGCATCACCAATAATCAGCGGCGGCACCAAACGGATGACATTCTCGCCAGCGGCGACAACGAGGAGGCCTTCGGCAAGGCAAGCGCTTTGCATATCGGTATTCGGCACAGCGCACACTAAGCCGAGCATCAATCCGTGGCCACGCACGGCGGAAAACACCGTTGGTTCAGCAGCCACCAGCCGCTCAAGCTGATCGTGCAGCCGTGCCCCGGTCGCGCAAAGTTGATCGAGAAACCCTGGCGCTAGCACCACGTCCAGCACTGCATTGCCCGCCGCGCAGGCGAGCGGGTTACCGCCATAGGTCGTGCCATGGGTGCCGGGTATCAGATGTTGGGCAACGCGCTCGTTGGCAAGCAAGGCGCCGAGTGGAAAGCCACCGCCAATGCCTTTGGCGGTGCTCACCGCATCGGGCGTGATCCCGGCCCATTCATGGGCGAATAATTTTCCGGTGCGGCCCATGCCACATTGCACCTCATCGAAGCCGAGCAACAGCGAAAACTCATCGGCGGCGGCGCGCAAACCGCGCAAATAGTCGGGCTGTGCCGGACGGATGCCGCCTTCACCCTGGATTGGCTCGACCAAAATTCCGGCTGTTTCTGGAGTGATCGCGTCGCGCAGCGCGTTTAAATTATTGAACGGCACATGATCGAACCCATCGACCGCCGGGCCAAATCCGGCCAGATATTTCGCATTGCCGGTCGCGCTGATCATCGCCAAAGTGCGGCCATGAAACGCGCCTTCCGCGCAAATAATCCGGTAGCGCTCGGGCTTGCCCTCATCGGCCATGGTTTTGCGGAACGCCTTGACCAAAGCCTCATTGGCTTCGGCGCCGGAGTTACAGAAAAACACGCTATCGGCGAAACTCGTGGCCGTCAGCCGTTCGGCGAGTTGCTCGGCTTGCGGCACGCGGTACAGGTTCGAGACATGCATGACCCGCGCGGCCTGCTCCGCAATTGCTCGGGTGAGGCCCGGATGACCATGGCCGAGCGATGAGGTGGCGATGCCTGCACCGAAATCGAGGAATCGTCGGCCATCGCGCGTGAACAGCCAGGCGCCTTCGCCATGGTCGAACGCAATATCCATCCGATTGTAATTCGGCATCAAAGCAGGGATCATTTTTGGTCACTTTCTTTCGCAGATCATCTAATGTGCGAACCGCAAGTGCCAAGTCAAACAAGAAATTTTGTCTGCGTCACTGAATCGCCCCAAAATTCGCGGTGGCTGGGTTGCGAATTGCGAAGGGCAGGGTCAGCAGACGCCGCGTGAGCCGGTGCGCTTGGCTTTGTTAAGTATGATCGGCGGCGCGGGCGGGTTCACGCTGAACAGGGCGATGATCAGCGTTACGATGATTGCTTGCCAGCGATGGTCACGGCGCATCAGCGGCAGCGATAAGGGTGGTAATAACAAAATCCCGGACGCGCCGGGACCACGACGCAGCCAGAAAGCGCGAGCCCAAGGCTGAGTATCAGAATAGTCGCGCATGCGCTACGAAAACGATTGGCCATCGATGATCTCCTTTATCGGAGAAAACGCATAGCGCCGTCATCGTAATTATCGGATGTCGCAAAATCTCCAAATGTAACGCGGGCGCAAATCAGTCCTTGAATACCACGGTTTTACTGCCGCTGATGAACACCCGGCGTTCAAGATGGCATAATACAGCGCTCGCCAGCACCCGGCGCTCGATATCGCGGCCTTTGCGCACTAAAATATCGGGCGTGTCGCCATGGGCGATGCGTTCGACATCCTGCTCAATGATCGGCCCTTCATCGAGCGCGCCGGTGACGTAATGGGCGGTGGCGCCGATGAGTTTGACACCGCGGGCATAGGCTTGGTGATAGGGCTTGGCGCCCTTGAAGCCCGGCAGGAACGAATGATGGATATTGATGCAACGCCCGGCCAACCGCCCCGCGAGATCATCGGACAGCACCTGCATATAACGTGCGAGGATTACTAATTCAGCGCCACTCGCGGCCAGTAGGCGGGTGATCTCGGCTTCCTGCTGGGGCTTGGTATCGCGGTCGATTGGCAAATAATGGAACGGAATTCCATCGAAATCGACATGGGCGTAGGTGTCGCGCGGATGGTTGGCGATCACCCCGGCAATGTCCATCGGCAATTCGCCGATGCGCTGACGATAGATTAAATCCACCAAGCAATGATCGAAGCGTGACACCAAAATCATGCTGCGCGACCGGTGGCTGATCGGGGTGATGGCCCAATCCATTGCAAAGCGCGCGGCAAGGGCGGCGAAATCATGCTGCACGCTTGCTGGATCGACCGGCGCGATTGGTGCGAACACCACGCGCATGAAAAATATGCCGCTGGCCGGATCGTCAAATTGCTGGGCCTGACGAATATCCAACCCGCGATCGTATAAAAAAGTGCCGACCGCCCCGACAATACCGGGTCGGTTCGCGCAGGAGAGGGTAAGGATCGACTGGGTCACGCGCCGCGCACCAAATCCCAACCCGTTTGCGCGACCTGGATGCACACCTCATGCATCCGGTTTGCCCGCTCGTCTGCCGCATTGCCCGCCAGCGCACGCGCGTAGACGCCTTCGACAATGGCGGCCGAGCGAAACAACGAGAATCCCATAAAAAATTTCCAATCAGGGATGTGGCTTCGCCCGGTGCGCGTGCAATAGAGATCCAGCGCCTGCTGTTCGCTCATCAGCCCGAGTGCTGATACATCAACGCCTTGATAGCCCGCCATCGCCGGGCCGGAACCCGGCGGTAGGTGATAAGACATGCAACAATAAGCCAAATCGGCCAGCGGGTGGCCCAGCGTCGAAAGCTCCCAGTCGAGCACGGCGAGAATGCGCGGCGAATCCGGCGCGATCATCATGTTCCCCAGGCGGAAATCGCCGTGCACGATCGCACTTTCATCGTGCTCGGGGATATGGTTGGCGAGCCACTCGGTGAGCTGATCCATCGCCGGTAGGCTTTCGGTCTGTGAGGCTTGATATTGCTTGCTCCACCGCGCCATCTGCCGCGCCACATATTGATCGGGTCGGCCATAATGACCGAGGCCGCGCGTTGCGTAATCGATATTGTGCAACGCGGCGATCGTTTCGATCAAATTGCGTTGGATCGCGCCGCGATCAGCCGGGGTAATGCCGGGCATCATGACATCGTGGAACACCCGGCCTTCGATATGGGCCATGACATAAAATGCGGTGCCGATAATGCTGGGATCGGCGCAAAAATGCAGCATCGGCGCCACCGGTACATCGGTTCCTGCCAGAGCGCTTTGGATCAGATATTCACGGTCGATCTGATGGGCGGAGGGGAGCAAAGTGCCGGGCGGCTTTTTCCGCAGGACAAAATTTTGCGTCTCGGTTTCGATCAGAAAGGTTGGGTTCGATTGTCCGCCTTGGAACTGACGCAACCGGGCAGGCCGCGCGAATCCAGGGCAATGTGCCGCTAAATAGTCAAATAAACGAGGTTCTTCGAGCCGGTGCTGGGGCAGAACCTCCACCAGAATTGGCCGCATTGACGCTTCCATGCCGTTCCTCCTGAAACAAATCGAGCATTCGAGATCGCTGCTGCAGTGTCAAGCAGCCGATCACGGCGCGGATATTCGCTTTGAGGCATTGAACCCCCTTGCATCGGCGCGACACACGTCGCACAGTCGTGTCAACGTAATGCGACACATAGCTCCGATCACCAGGGGGCGTGACTTGAGCCCAGGTCGAGATTAAAACGATGTTGGCTTAAACGTCCGAAGGGTTCGCGCTGAATGGCGCACCCGATCAGCTCGAATTATTTGGGGAGAGACAAGAATGGAGTTTCGTTATTCGGCCAAGACCGAGGCCCTGCGGGCCCGGGTGGCGGATTTTATGGCCGAGCATATCTACCCCAATGAGCAGGCGCTGTTTCAAGCAGCACATCATCAGGTTGATCGTTGGCAACCGCTGGCATTGCTGGCCGAGATCAAGCAGAAGGCCAAGGCGGTCGGGCTATGGAACCTGTTTTTGCCGGAATCCGAGCATGGCGCCGGCTTGACCAATGTGGAATATGCGCCGCTTGCCGAAATCATGGGACGCAGCCCGTTCGGGCCGGAAGTTTTCAATTGTTCCGCGCCGGATACCGGCAATATGGAAGTGCTGACCCGCTACGCGGCCGATGAGCACAAAGAGCGTTGGCTCAAACCGCTGCTGGCGGGCGAAATTCGCTCGGCCTTTGCGATGACCGAGCCGAATGTGGCGTCGTCGGATGCGACCAATATCGAGACGCAAATTGTCCGTGATGGCGATGAATATGTCATTAACGGACATAAATGGTGGGCCTCGGGCGCGCCTGACCCGCGCTGCCGGATTTTGATCGTGATGGGCAAGTCGGACCCAACCAATCCCGACCGCCACAAGCAGCAATCGATGATTTTGGTGCCGTTCCCGCATCCGGGCGTGACCATGAAGCGCGCTTTGCCGGTATTCGGCGATGATGATGCGCCGCACGGCCATGCCGAAATGATTTTTGAGAATGTGCGCGTGCCCGCGAACCATATTTTGCTGGGTGAGGGCCGTGGATTCGAAATTGCCCAAGGGCGCCTCGGGCCGGGACGCATCCATCACTGCATGCGCTCAATCGGCGTTGCCGAGCGGGCGCTGGAGCGGATGATCCGGCGTTTGGAATCGCGCACGGCATTCGGCAAACCGGTCGCCGAACAAAGCGTGTGGCGCGAGCGAATTGCCGAATCGCGGATCATGATCGATCAAGCCCGCCTGCTCACCCTCAAGGCTGCGCATATGATGGACACGGTCGGCAACAAGGGCGCGCGCGCCGAGATTGCGATGATCAAGGTCGTGGCGCCGAACGTGGCGTGTAAAGTTGTCGATTGGGCGATCCAGGCGTTTGGCGGCGGCGGAGTGGCGGATACGTGGCTATCCACTTCGTATGCCCATCAGCGCACGCTACGCCTCGCCGATGGTCCTGATGAGGTGCATCGCGATCAATTGGCACGGCTGGAGCAGCGTCGGCATCAGAATACCGATCCGGCACGCACTGGCGGCTATGCTGGCGTGATGATTGCCGATGGGCTGACCGCACCGGGGCTGCCGCTCTGATGCGCGCCATCCGCTGCGAGGCATGGGGTGGCCCGGAGACGCTGCTCATGCGCGAACTGCCTGACCCGGTAGCCAAACCGGGTGAGGTGGTGATTCGCATCCGCGCAGCGGGTGTGAATTTTCCGGACGTATTGATCATCCAGAAAAAATATCAGGTCCAACCGGTTTTGCCGTTTACCCCCGGAGCTGAAATCGCCGGGGAGGTTGAGTCGGTGGGCGATGGCGTCACCGCTTTGGCCCCTGGCGATCGGGTGTTGGCGCTGTGCTCAACTGGCGGCTTCGCCGAAAAAATTGCGCTCGATTCCAAGCTCTGCATGAAAATCCCGGATGGGGTGTCCTTCGACGTCGCGGCCGGATTTGCACTGGCATTCGGCACCTCGCATCACGCGGTGGTGGATCGCGGTGCGGTCCAACCCGGGGAGACCGTGCTGGTGTTGGGTGCCGCCGGCGGGGTCGGCTTGGCGGCGGTCGAAATCGCCAAGGCCAAAGGGGCTCGGGTGATTGCGGCGGCATCTTCCGAGGCGAAGTTGGCCATTTGCCGCGAGCGTGGCGCGGATGCGGTGATTAATTATACCAGCGAGGATTTACGCGGCGCGATCAAGGCGCACACCGATGGCAAGGGGCCGGACATTATTTATGATCCGGTCGGCGGCAAATTAGCCGAACCGGCGTTCCGCTCGATTGCGTGGCGCGGGCGATATTTGGTGGTCGGCTTTGCCGATGGTGAAATTCCTGCTTTGCCATTGAACCTGCCGCTGCTGAAAGGGGCGTCGCTGGTCGGGGTGTTTTGGGGTGAATTTGCTCGGCGCGAGCCGCATCATCAGGCGGCAATGATGCAGGATTTATTCACGATGTTGCTTGCGAAAAAAATCAGGCCGCTGATTTCGCGCAGTTACGCGCTGGCGGACACGGCGCAGGCGCTGCAAGCCATGGCGGCACGGCAAGTCACTGGAAAGATTGTGATCACACCATGAAAGAGTTCCAAAACCGGGTCGCGGTGATTACCGGCGCGGGTAGTGGCTTTGGCCGCGAATTTGCGCGTATCGGCGCGGCACGCGGCATGAAGCTCGCCCTTGCGGATATTGAGGCCAAGGCCTTGGGCGCAGTGGCAGATGAGCTACGCGCTCAGGGCGCCGAAATTCATACCGAGCGACTCGATGTGAGTGACGGTGCGGCAATGGAGCGGTTCGCCGATTCGGTGTTTGACCGGTTTGGCGCCGCGCATTTAGTGTTCAATAATGCCGGCGTCGGCTCTGGCGGGCTCATTTGGGAAAACTCGGTTGCCGATTGGGAATGGGTGCTGGGTGTTAATTTGTGGGGCGTGATCCATGGGGTGCGCTGTTTTGTGCCGCGCATGATTGCTGGCGGTGATGAAGGGCATGTCATCAATACCGCATCGGTGGCGGGGCTGCTCTCAGCGCAGACAATGGGCGTTTATAACGTGTCGAAGCACGGCGTGGTGACATTGTCGGAAACTTTGTTTCAGGATTTACGCATCGCTGGATCGAAATTGGGGGTGACGGTGCTGTGCCCGGCCTTTGTGGATACCGGGATCAAGGATGCCGGGCGCAATCGGCCCGAAGCCCTGCGTAACACGGCACCACCCACAGCGAGCCAAATTGCCGCCGAGGCGCAGAGCCGCAAAGCGGTGACGTCGGGCCGCATTACCGCGGCCGAGGTGGCCGCCAAAACCTTCGGCGCGATCGAGGCAAACCAGTTCTACTGCCTGACCCATCAGCGGATTATGGGGGCGGTACAGCAACGGCTTGAGGATATCGTGCAGGGGCAAAATCCGCGAGATCCGTTTGCCGCGAAGCAGGAAGTGGCGTTTACCTCGGTCTTGGAAAGTAAATCATGATCGGTTGGCAACCATGCCCGGCGCGAAACGATCAACCGATAACGGGGTGGACGGTTCGCGGCATCGGGGCCAGCGGGTCCCAGCCACCGAGCGGGAACGGGGTGTGCGATGCCAAATCGAGAGCTTGAACGAGGTCGTCGTGAAAATTATTGGGCGGAGGTGGCCATGGCCGATGCAGGATCGTCTGCAACCGCAGTAATGCGGCCCGGTGCTGCAGCATCGGGGATTGAACTTGATGTGATGAAGCGGAGCGCCGCCGAGGCCGTGGAGTTTCTGCGCGGGATCGCCAATCCTCATCGGCTGATGATTTTGTGTCATCTCGCGCGGGGCGAACATTCGGTAGGCACGCTCGAGCGGGAATTGGGTATCCGCCAAGCCCATCTTTCCCAGCAACTCGCCCGGCTGCGCCAGGATGGCTTGGTGCAAACAAGGCGCGATTCCCGCACGATTTACTATTCAATCGGCACCGATGCAGCAACCGAAGTGATCTCTCTGCTGTATCGGCTGTTCTGCGCCGGTGATAATACGCCGATCGCGGGCGAGTAATGCTGCCGCACGCTTGACCAGTGGGCATTTTTTCGCCAATACCGGTGCCAGACGTGCGCATCTCGGTGCGGCGCCAAATTTCTGTTGTCCAGCTTCATTGTTGGACCAGACCATTTCAAGGGTTTTGCTATGACACGGCGCTGTGAGATCACCGGCAAGAGCGTTCTTTCCGGCAACAATGTGAGCCACGCGAACAACAAGACGCGTCGGCGGTTTTTGCCCAATCTGCAGGAATCTTCCTTGCAGTCTGAGGCGCTGGGCGTTTCAGTCCGGCTGCGGGTGACCCCGCGCGGCCTGTCAACCATTGAGCATAAAGGTGGGTTGGATGCATTTTTGCTGACCACGCCGAGCCGGAAACTGACCGACGAGGCGCAATCATTGAAGCGCCGCGTTAACCGGGCGATTGCGCGCAAGGCCGTCGCGGCTTCGTAAGCGCAATTTTTTCGGTCTTGCGTTGCAGCGGCGCGGCAATTACCGCTAGACTCCGATTCGCGGCATTGGTGCCGCGCTGCCGCCCGCCCCAACCGGGTGGCACGACAGAAGAGGAGATCCGCGATGTCCGCCCTCGCCTCTGAGTTTTCCGATCGCACCGCGAATCCGCTGGATATCGTCGAGCAAGTCATTGCCGGCAATGAATGGGCTTTCGATCGGCGCAGCGATTGTGAAATCGCCGCCGAAGCGCCCGGTCGCTGGTGCGATTATGGTCTATATTTCTCCTGGTCGCATGAAATTTCGGTGATGCATTTCTCTTGCACATTTGATTTGAAGGCGCCAGAGCGGCGCCGTCATGCATTATTTGAATTGCTGGCCCGCGCCAATGAAAAGCTCTGGATCGGCCATTTCGGCATGGACCAGGACGATGGGATGCCGGTGTTTCGTCATTCAGTCCTTCTCCGCGGTGCCTCCACCGCCTCGGCTGAAAGTGTTGAGGATATGGTTGATATTGCCGTGAGCGAATGCGAGCGGTTCTTCCCGGCATTTCAATTCGTGCTGTGGGGCGGAAAATCGCCAGATGAGGCGTTGGCCGCAGCGATGTTGGAGTGCGTCGGCGAAGCATGACCCAACTGCCGGCGTTGCTTTTGCTCGGTGGTGGCAAAATGGGGTCCGCCCTGCTCGCTGGCTGGCGAACGCGCGGCGTTGAGCAGGTGGTGGTGATTGATCCCGATCCGGCAGCCACCGCCTTGGCCGATGGGAAGGTCACGGTGGTCACTTCCTGCGCCGCAATCCCGGCAGGGTTTGCGCCCGCCGCCATTATTTTGGCGGTTAAACCACAACTCGCGGCCGAGGCCTTGGCGCCGTTGGCGGGGCGGATTGGTGACGCGGTGGTTATTTCAATAATGGCGGGCAAAACGATTGCCTGGCTCCGCGCGCTATGCGGCGCTGAGGCCGCGGTGCTGCGCGCGATGCCCAATACGCCGGCGGCGGTACGCCAAGGCGTGACGGTCGTTTGTGCCGGGGCGAATGTGCGGCCAACGCAGATTGCCCTGGCAGAAGCGCTGCTGGGCTGTGTTGGTATTGTGTCGTTCATCGAGAATGAAGCGTTACTCGATCCGGTTACCGCCGTTTCCGGCAGCGGCCCGGCCTATGTGTTCTTGCTGGTCGAGTTGCTCGAGCAGGCGGCGATCGCGCAAGGGATTCCGGCTGATTTGGCGGCGACACTGGCCCGCCAAACCGTGATCGGCGCGGGTGCACTGCTCGCCGCGAGTGACCAACCCGCCGCGTCGCTCCGCAAAGCGGTGACCAGCAAAGCCGGCACCACTGAGCAGGCTTTGGCGGTGTTAATGGACCCGATAGCTTGGCCAAGCGCCGTGAATGCCGCGATTGCCGCTGCTACCCAACGGTCACGCGAGCTATCCGGCTAATTGGCTGAGCCGAACAAACGCGCGGGTGCGCCATTTTGGCGGGCGAAGGTGAACCAGCGCGCGCCAAGGCCCGGGTCGCGCGGGATACCTTCGCCAAGCATATACATACGCCCCAGATTATAAGCCGCAGGCCAATATCCGTGCTGCGCCGCCTTGGCATACCATTGGGCGGCAGCCTCCGGTGTACATTTCATATCAAGTCCTTGCTCTGCCATCACGCCCAGGGCGAATTGCGCTGGTACCACCCCCCGCTTGGCGGCGCGCCGAAACCATCGCGCGGCCTGTAGTCCATCGCGCGGGACGCCCTGACCGGTTTGCAGCAAATAGCCTAAACTATATTCGGCCTTCGCATCCCCGGCTTGTGCTGAGCGTTGAAACCATTGGGCCGCGAAGGTGAGTTGATGCGGCACCCCACGCCCCGTTTGATACAGCACACCTAGATTATCGGCGGCTTGCGCATTGCCTTGAAGCGCTGCCGCACGATACCAACGCGCCGCTTTCGTTGCATTTTGGCGCATGCCTCGGCCTGTTTGCGCCATCACCGCGAGATTATACTCCGCCGGCGCAAACCCTTGGATTGCCGCAAGCCGATACCAGTGCACTGCTGCCCGATCATTTTGCCTGAGGCCGATCCCTTGCTCATATAAGGTGCCGAGATTATTTTGCGCTTGCGCATCACCTTGCACGGCCGCCCGGCGATACCAACGGGCGGCTATGGTAGACTGCGGTGCGACCCCATCGCCGTCCAGATAGAGCAAGCCCAGATTGGTTTGCGCGATTTTGTTACCTGGATAACCGTGCCAGGCCCTTGCGGCACGCGACCAATCATCGAGGGCCGCGCGATAATCATGAGCCTGGAATGCCGCATTCCCGGCCGCGACCTCCCGCTGGGTTGCCGACGAAGTGCCCGACGCGCGCGCAGAGCCATATCCGCCTGCTATCAGGGCTAACAATGCTATTAACCCGCAACGACGCAGCGTCAGGTTGCGAAGGATTGCCATGTTTTTCAACCTCACCGTCTAAACACAGCGCACGGCGCGGTGCTGCGTAAAATTATTGAGCGATAGAAACTTTTTTGATCATTTGCGTTCAATAGAAAAACCTTTAAACAGTTTTTTTGTCTTGCCTAACATTATACGATTGTGAAATCATCTTGACCAGCAAAAAAAATCTAGCCTGTGCTTTGGAGCAGAAAATGAAACGAAACGGACTCGGTCTGGCGGTTGTTCTGGCGACGCTGAGTGGTTGTGCCATGCCTTCGCCCGCGCCAAAGCCACCACCGGCACCGGCGATTACCGCATTACCGCCGCTGGTCCCGCCTGCAATGCCCATGAATAATTTCCAGCCCAATACCACGATGGTTGGCTCTGGCGTGCGGATTGGTTCGGGCACGACCATCGGGCGCGACGCGTTCATTGGTCGAGGCGTGGTGATCGGGCAACATGTAACGGTTGGTCAAGGCAGTCAGATTTCCCATGCGTCGCTCGGCAATCAGGTTCATATCGCGGACGGCGTGCGGATCGGCGATGTCGCGCCGCCGCCAAATTCACCAGCAACGCATCATCAATATTTTCACCATCCCTATCACCCCTATCACCCGCATAAACCGATGATTCCGCAATCGTAGTCGGGCAGCTTTAATCGGTGATGATTTGTCGTACCGCTCTAAACAGCCCATCGGCCAGATTCTCGGGCGTGGAGTCTGCCGTGCGGAGCACAAATTCGGCGGCTTCGGGCGGCTCGTATGGGCTATCGATGCCGGTGAAGTTACGAATTTCACCGGCATCGGCTTTGCGATAAAGGCCCTTTGGGTCGCGCGCCCGGCAAATCTCAATCGGGGTGTCGACGAATATTTCGTGAAACAGACCCGGCTCCACCAGTTCGCGCGCCATGCGCCGCTCTGCGCGGAACGGTGAAATGAAGCTGACCAGCACCACCATGCCGGCATCGGCGAAGAGCTTTGCCACCTCGCCGACGCGGCGGATATTTTCCACCCGGTCAGCATCGGTAAAGCCCAAATCGCGGTTCAGACCGTGGCGGATATTATCGCCATCGAGCAAATAGGTATGCACGCCATCCGCATGCAGCTTGGCTTCGAGCAAATTGGCGAGGGTGGATTTGCCGGAGCCAGAAAGGCCGGTGAACCATAGGATTGCCGGACGATGCCGATTGCGTGCGACCCGGTCCGTCCGGCCTATCGTGAGGGTTTGCAAATGAATATTGCTCGCCCGGCGCAGCGGAAACCGGATCATCCCGGCAGCGACCGTCGCGTTGGTCTCCCGATCAATCATGATGAGGCTACCCGTGCGCCGATTTTCCTCATACGGGTCAAACGCAACTGGTGCGGTGAGCGAAATATTCACCGAGCCCACGGCGTTGAGCTCAAGCTGGGTGGCAGCGAGATGCTCGAAATGCGCGATATCGATTTGATGCTTGATTTTTGAAACCACGCCCGAGACCAAGGCGGTGCCGATGCGAAACAAATAGGGGCGGCCGGGCAGTAGCGGCGCTTCATCCATCCAAATCAGATCAGCCGCGAATTGATCGCCTACATCCGGGCGCGCCGTCGGCGCGGCGAGCAGATCGCCGCGCGAAATATCGATTTCGTCAGCGAAGGTAAGCGTCACCGCCTCGCCCGCACGTGCTTGCTGCGCATCGCCCTGCGCCGTGATGATGCGGGCGACCGAGCTTGATTGGCCGGATCCGGCAACGGTGAGCCTATCACCAAGCTGCACCTGCCCGCCCGCGATGGTGCCAGTGAAGCCGCGAAACTGCGCATCCGGACGATTAACCCATTGCACTGGCAGGCGGAACGGCCCGGTATCCGGGCGGCGCGGTTCGATGGTTTCCAGATGGTCCAGTAACGTCGGCCCCTGATACCACGTCATTGCGGCACTGCTCTGCACCACATTATCACCGTGACGCGCAGAGAGCGGAATAGCGGTGATTGTATCGAAACGAAAATTTTTCTCAATTTTGCTGAAGTCATCGGTAATGGTGTCAAACACCGTTTGATCATACCCGCAAAGATCGATCTTGTTGACCGCAAGTATGATATCACGAATTCCGAGGAGATTCGCGATGAAAGCATGACGGCGGGTTTGGGTCAGTACACCTTGCGATGCATCGATGAGCAGGATCGCAAGCGCCGCGTTCGACGCGCCGGTTGCCATATTGCGGGTATATTGCTCATGGCCCGGCGTATCGGCGATGATGAATTTGCGGCGTGGCGTGGCCATGAAGCGGTAGGCAACATCAATGGTAATGCCCTGTTCGCGCTCGGCTTCCAGCCCGTCAACGAGTAAGGCGTAGTCGATATTTGCGCCATCGGTGCCAAATTTTCGTGAATCACGTTCGAGCGCCGCGCGTTGATCATCGGGGATATTATCGGTGTCAAACAGCAACCTTCCAATCAGCGTCGATTTGCCATCATCAACCGAGCCGCAAGTTAGTAGGCGCAGCAACGAGCGGGTGGTAACCATGGTATGCATCAAAAATACCCCTCGCGTTTCTTTTTTTCCATTGCCGCCGCATCGTCATGATCGATTAATCGGCCTTGACGTTCGGAATTGCGCGATTCCCGCATTTCGGTGACGATCGCCTCCAGCGTGTTAGCCTCAGACTCAATCGCGGCGGTGAGCGGATAACAGCCGAGGGTGCGAAACCGCACCGAGCGTAGTTGGGGTTGTTCACCTTGTGCCAAGGGCAGGCGGTGATCATCAACCATCAACCACTGATCGCCGCGCTGCACCACGGGGCGTGGTTTGGCGAAATAGAGCGGCACAACGGGGATGTTTTCTTGCAGGATATAGGCCCAGATATCAAATTCGGTCCAGTTGGAGAGCGGAAACACGCGCATGCTCTGGCCGGGGGTTAGCCTGGTGTTGAAGAGGTTCCATAATTCCGGGCGCTGGGCTTTTGGATTCCAGCCATGCTGGGCGGTGCGCACCGAGAAAATCCGCTCCTTGGCGCGGGATTTTTCCTCATCGCGGCGAGCGCCGCCGAATGCGGCATCGAAACCGAGCTCATCGAGGGCTGATTTCAAGGTCTCGGTTTTCATAATTTGGGTATACGTCGAAGCGGTCTGGTCGAACGGGTTGACACCGCGCGCCGCGGCGGCGGCGTTATGGCGCACGATCAGGTCAACGCCAAGGCGCTGCACCGTTGCATCGCGAAACGCAATCATTTCGCGAAACTTCCAACCAGTATCGACATGTAGGAGCGGAAAGGGAGGCTTGGCAGGCGCAAAAGCCTTCATGGCGAGATGCAGCATCACCGAGCTGTCTTTACCAATCGAGTAAAGCATCACCGGGTTGCGAAATCCGGCAACGGTTTCCCGGATAATTTCAATGCTCTCAGATTCAAGTTGCGCGAGGTCGGTATCGTCATGGCGCGGCATCGGCAAAGTCCCTGATTATGATCAGCATGAAGCTGGTCGGATTCAAACGTGAATTCAACAAGCCCTGTCGAACCGAATCGATCAAACAAAAAATTCTCCAACCCGCAAGGGCTCGAGAATTTTTTAACGGAAACCGATTGAAACAATCCTGATTGGGGGAGAGTTTTTCTCCCCCAATCACAGTCTTGGAGAAAGCTGAACCGATTATTTTTTCGCCGCAGGCAACGGCACCGCGACGAAAAGTGATTGATTGCCGCGCATCACCCGCAGCGCAATTGCTTTGGCATGATCGTGCTCGGCTTTCTGGATGGCGCTGACCACATCGTTGGGGTTCGTCGTTTCGACCGAACCGACCCCGACGATCAAATCACCCGAGCGCAGCCCCGCCTCGTCGGCTGGCGAATCGGGCGCGACATTGGTGATCACGGCTCCTTTCGTCGCCAGCGGTAGATCAAGCTGGTGGCGGTCATTTTGGGTGAGCGGTGCAATGGTCAGGCCCAATTCAGGCTTGCTTGCATGGCCAGGGCTTGGCGCCGCGCCGCCAATCGTTGCCATGCTGAGGTTAGCGGGCATTTTCTCGACGGCAACGCTAGTGTGCTGCACCGCGCCGTTGCGCAAATAGGTCACGTGCGCGCGGTCACCGGGCTTGATGGTCGAGATCGCGAGCGCCAAGGTGCGCGGCGAATCGACCTTGTGGCCATCAACATCGGTGACGATATCGCCGGGCTTGATCCCGGCACGATCCGCCGGTGAACGAGGCTCGACTGCCGCAATCAGGGCACCGGGGGCTACGCCGTCTTTGGTTTTGACGCCCATGGCCTGCGCCATTTCCTGGGTGATCGGCTGCACCGAGACCCCAATGAATCCACGGGTAATATGGCCGTTCTTGATCAGCTCGGCGGTAATGGTTTTCACCATATCCGAGGGGATCGAAAATCCGATGCCCACTGAACCGCCGGTCGGCGAGAGAATCGCGGTATTGACCCCAATCACTTGTCCGCGCTGATTGAGCAGCGGTCCACCGGAATTGCCTTCATTGATCGGCGCATCGATCTGAATGAAGCTGTCATACTCGCCATCGCCGATATCACGTCCCAACGCCGAAACGATACCAGCCGTCGCGGTCTCGGCGAGGCCGAACGGGTTGCCGATCGCCACGACCCACTGACCCGGTACCACCTTCGCGGAGTTACCAAACTCCAAATACGGGAACGGCTTGGCGCGGGTGACTTTCAGCACTGCGAGATCGGTGCGTTTATCGTGGCCAACCAGCGTAGCAGGTAGTTTTTCGCCGTCCGACAGGGTCACGAAAATCGACTTGGCGTGGCGCACCACATGGTTATTGGTGACCAGATAGCCGGTTGAGCTGATGAAAAATCCTGAACCTTTGGCTTCCACCGCTTGGGGCTGCTGAGGCTGCGGGAACGGGAATGGGAATGGCATCATGCCCGGCCCAGGCCCCTGGCCCGGGTGATCGGCGGCCCGTTGCACTTTGAGATGCACGGTTACTGAGACCACGGCGGGCTTCACATCGCGCACCAGCGGCGCAAATGAATTGATTGGCTTGAAGTCCTTTTGCACGGCGGCGGTAGCGCTCAAATCCGCGCCATCCGCGCGGGCGCTCACAAAACCGGCGAGACCGAGAGCGGTGCCGCCGAGTAAGGCAAGGGTCAGCGCCCGCAAGCGGATCGAGCGGTGGGGCGCGGTTGGCGTTGTCATCGAAGCATATCCTTATGTTTTGACCGGAGTCCGGTCGGGGTTTTGCACGCAATAAACTTCGTCCCCACCATCACGCCTCGCAGCGGCGCGGAGAACCGATACATACCCGATATAGAGTGTAATCTAAACGCCGCCAGCGTGTGTGGATGAAACTGGTTTCATTCACGCACATCAACCAACACAATTTCGGTATCAGCCTGCTCCGCTTCGATCACAATTATGCGCTCGCCGACAATCGCCACGCCGTCACGCGGTTCAGCGGCGACGCCATTAACCCGGATGCCGCCATGGGTTGCAACCAAATAAGCCGCGCGCCCCGGTGCAACCGGCTGTTCGATGCGTTCGCCCGCTCCCATGCGTGCGGCAAATACGGCCGCATCAGCATAGAGCGGCAACGCGCCCGCCGCCTCATCCCCCGCGCGCCCGCCGGCAAGCAGCGAGAGCCCGCCGCCGGGGCTGCGCGGTAATTCCCGCGTGGCCCAGCCCGGCGCAACGCCTTGGCGATCTGGCAAAATCCAAATCTGAAACAGCCGGGTTGGTTCGGCCTCGAGATTCATTTCGGCGTGGATAATGCCCGTGCCCGCATGCATCACCTGCACATCGCCAGCCCGCGTGATGCCCTCATTGCCCAGATTATCGCGATGGGTAATTGCGCCCTGGCGGATGAAGGTCACGATTTCCATGTCACGATGCGGATGCGGGTCAAATCCGGTGCCCGGCGCTACCTGATCATCGTTCCATACTCGCAAAGCACCCCAGCCCATACGCGCAGGATCGTGATAGCCCCCGAAACTGAAATGGTGATGCGCATCCAGCCAGCCATTACGAAACTGGCCCAGCGTTGCAAACGGCCGACGCTCAATCATGTTTTTGCTCCATGCGGATATTGTTCGATATCGAACTATTTAAGTGAAGGCTCATCGATTGCAATCATCCCAGCCCCCTATCCTGCGCATCCGTGTCCAGTGCAGCAGGGTCTTGGCCCAAATGGCGCAGCAATCGGCTCAGCATCGTCTGCTCGGCTTGGCTCAATCCCTCCATGGCACGGTGAATATCGGCGGCATGGAGCGGAAACACAGTTTCGATCAGGATTCGACCCGCCTCGGTCAGGGCAACGCGCACCCGCCTGCGATCTTCAGGGCAGGGGGCGCGGGTAACCAGTTCGCGCTGCGCAAGCTTGTCGATCACATCGGTCAAATTGCCCGGGCTGGTTAGCAATTTGCGGGTCAGGTCGCGCTGAGTCAGTGGGCCGAGATGCAATATGGCTTCCAAAACGCCCAGTTGGGTATGGGTCAGGCCAAACTCTGCCAGCAGCGGGCCTGTTCGTGCCACCACAGCACGGGTGGCGCGCAGCAATTTCACATAGGCCCGAACCGAGGCGGTCACGGCCGGATCGGCAACGCCGAACATCACCGATTCATCAGCACCGGCAGATGCGCGGTCGCCAGCACATGGCGGGTCACGCCGCCGAGGATCAGTTGGCGCAGCCGCGAGTGCGAATAAGCGCCCATTGCCAATAAATCTGCGCCAAAATCGCTTGCGGCACCGAGCAAACCGGCGCCGACGCTGCGATCGATCGAAGCGAATTGCGCGGTATCAGCGCTCACCCCGTGCAGCGCCAAAAACCCGACGAGTCGGGCGGCCGATGGCCCTTGGCGTTGATATTCCGGCGAAAACAAAATCCGCACCGCCTCCGCTTCGCGTAGCCAAGGCAGGGCCGAACCAACGGCCGAGGCACTTTCGGCTGTGCCGTTCCAGCCAATCGCGATGCGCGTGCCAATACTGGTCTGCTCAGCGGTGGGTGCAATCAGCGCCGGCCGACCGGAATCAAACAGCACTGCATGGAGCGCATCGGCGGAGGCGACATCATCGGCGGATTTGGGATGCGGCACGACGATTAGGTCCGCTAAGCGCGCCTCATCGGCGGTGATATCTTCCTCACGGCCCATGACCGATTCGAACTTGGCGCTGGCCGAGGGTGCAGAGGCCGGGCTCGGCGGGCCAACGGTTACACCAGCGTCTTTGGCCATGTCGTTGAACAAGGCCTCCAGTGCCTGCGCTTCGGATTTACCCTCGCGCTCGGTTGCTTTCATCATGTCTTCGATCATGGCGCCGGAGAGGCCCTCGCCGGCCAGCGGGGCCACGTCGCGCGTATCGGTGCGCACGTGCAGGGCATATAGATGCGCGTTGCGCCGCTTGGCGATCATCAGCCCGGTTGCCAAGGCGGACCGCGCCGATGCTACCCCGGCCAACGGCAGTAGGATTTTGCGAATTGCCATGATCAAAACCTCCGGTGTCTATCATGGCACGAAATATCGTTCAGCGCACGGGCGCCGATTAATACATCGAGGATAGTACGGTGCGCAGGCGTTTCAGTTCTTCCAATGCCCGCCCAGTGCCGAGCGCCACGCATTGCAGCGGCTCTTCAGCCACCACTACCGGCAGGCCCGTTGCTTCGCGCAGCACATCATTCAAGCCGTGCAATAATGCGCCGCCGCCGGTGAGCACAATGCCCTTATCGACGATGTCGGCTGCGAGTTCAGGTGGGGTATTTTCCAGCGCAACTTTCACCGCCTCGACGATCTGGCCGACCGGCTCGGCGAGGCTTTCAGCGATTTGCGCCTGGTTAACCGTCACTTCGCGCGGTACGCCATTGATCAGGTCGCGACCCTTAACCTCGCGCTTGGGCTCGGTCTGGCGCGGATCGGCCCAGGCGGCGCCAATTTCAAGCTTGATCCGCTCGGCCGAGGCTTCGCCGATCAGGAGGTTGTAGCTGCGGCGAATGTAGGAAATGATGGCCTCATCCATTTTATCGCCGCCGACGCGCACCGAGCGGGAATAGACAATGCCGCCCAGTGAAATCACCGCCACTTCCGTGGTGCCGCCGCCAATATCCACCACCATCGAGCCTGACGGTTCGGTTACTGGCAAACCAGCGCCAATCGCGGCCGCCATCGGCTCCTCGATCAGCAGCACTTTGCGCGCCCCAGCACTTTCGGCACTTTCCTGGATCGCCCGGCGCTCCACGGCGGTTGAACCGGAAGGGACGCAAATAATGATCAGTGGCGACGCCGGCATGCCAAAAGCACGTTTATTATGAACCTTGCGGATGAAATGCTTGATCATTTCCTCCGCCACTTCGAAATCAGCGATCACCCCGTCGCGCAGCGGGCGGATTGCGGAGATATTGCCAGGGGTTCGCCCCAGCATATGCTTGGCCTCTTCGCCAACGGCGAGCACATGCTTGCGGCCCTTAGTCTCCACCAAGGCCACTACCGAGGGCTCATTCAGCACAATGCCGCGCCCGCGCACATAAACCAGTGTATTGGCGGTGCCGAGATCAATCGCCATATCTGAGGACATCAAGCCAAACAGCCGAGAAAACATGCAAACCTTCCTGCGTGGTCGCAACAGTGACGGGAAAAGGGATAAACGTCGGAGAACCGGCGTGCGACGAGACCGCGCCGGGTTCGATTACAGTCTGCGTGGCCTCCCTACAAGTCCACGCATCGGCTAAATTCAGCGGTTTGCTGGGCGCATTACCAACACGTCAGATGATGGCCATGGAAAGGTCAGCGGTGCACCCCCAAATACCAACCACGATATTCGATCTGTTCAGCATGTCGGTGACGTTGCCGGTGCGCTTTTGGAGACTAAAACAATGATCAAAAAACTTGTTGCCCCTGCTTTGTTGGCCGGTCTGGCGCTCAGCCTCGCCGGTTGCGGCTATACGCCCGGCTCACGGGCGTTGTCTGGCGGCGCGATCGGCGCGGGTGCCGGTGCGATTATTGGCGCCGCAACTGGCGGTTCGCCCGCAACAGGCGCCCTGATCGGTGCCGGCGCGGGCGCGATCGGCGGTGCTGTGACCAGCCCGAACACGATCAATCTTGGTCACGCGCCATAATTGCGTGAGAGCCTGAACGACGCCGAGCCGCTCAGGACTAGTTATAAAAAATTTTTCAATTACTGCCGGTTCGGGCCACCGTAGGGCTGCGCATCGCGCTGCCCCACGGTGGGTCGGTTACGTGTTCAGCCGGTGATTTCGATGCCTGCGAAGAAAAATGTGATTTCCTGGGCGGCGGTGTCGGCCGCGTCAGAGCCATGGACGGTATTGGCTTCGATATCTTCGGCCAATTCGGCGCGGATGGTGCCGGGCGCCGCCTTTTTCGGGTCAGTAGCGCCCATTACTTCGCGGTTTTTCGCGACTGCATTCTCGCCTTCGAGCACCTGTGCGACCACCGGGCCGGAGGTCATGAACGCGACCAGACCGCCAAAAAACGGGCGCTCGCGATGCACGCCATAAAAGGCTTCGGCTTGGGATTGAGTGAGCTGCAGGCGCTTTTGCGCAACAATCCGCAATCCTGCAGCTTCCAGCATAGTATTGACCCGACCGGTCAGGTTGCGTCGCGTGGCGTCCGGCTTGATAATTGAGAGAGTGCGTTCGATGGCCATGATATGTCTCATCCTGAGGGTTGAATTCGCTCCGCCCTTAGCGACTCGAAGCGGGTGCGACAAGCCTTGGGCAGCCCTGCGCCGCGCGGATGGGCTGGGCAAGCGCGCTCGCCTGCGATAGCACCGGCCCATGAGCTTGCTGACCATCGATGATCTGTCCTTCACCCTCGCCGGCCGCACCCTGCTGGACCGGGCGGCGCTCGCCGTTGATGCAGGGCGCAAAATCGGGCTGGTGGGGCGCAACGGGGCAGGTAAATCCACCCTTATGAAACTAATTCTGGGCGAATTGACGCCCGATGGCGGCACCATTCGCATGGCCAATCGCGCCCGGCTGGGCAGCGTCGCGCAGGAAGCGCCGGGCGGCGCTGAAACCCCGCTCGATGTCGTGTTGGCCGCCGATTTGGAACGCACGAGGCTGTTGCACGAGGCGGAAACCGCGCCGCCGGAGCGGATGGCGGACGTGCATGAGCGGCTCATCGCGATCGATGCCGATAGCGGCCCTGCGCGCGCGGGGGCTATTCTCGCCGGGTTGGGCTTTGATGCTGAGGCGCAAAACCGGCCAATGTCCAGCTTTTCCGGTGGCTGGCGGATGCGCGTGGCGCTGGCGGCGGCGTTGTTCGCTGCCCCGGATTTGTTGCTGCTCGATGAACCGACCAACCATTTGGATCTGGAAGCCACTTTATGGTTGGAAACTTGGCTCGCGCGGTTTCCCGGTGCGGTGCTGATGGTGTCGCATGATCGTGATTTGCTGGACCGTGCGGTGGATGCCATCGCGCATTTGGACCGCGGCACGATCAGCCTGACACCCGGCGGTTTCGCCGAATTTATCCGTATTCGCACCGAACGCGCCGAGCAACATAATCGCTCGGCGGTGCGCATTGCGGCTCAACGGGCGCATATGCAGTCCTTCGTTGATCGGTTTCGTGCGCAGGCCACCAAGGCGCGGCAGGCGCAATCGCGCTTGAAGGCGCTGGCGCGCATGCCCGCGCTCGATGCGATCGTTGAAGACACGCCAACCAAATTTTCTTTCCCCGAACCCAATGATATTCCGCCGCCGCTGTTATCGCTGGATCGGGTGGCGCTTGGCTATGGTGATCGCACGGTGCTCAACCAGGTGTCGCTGCGCATCGATATGACCGATCGCGTCGCGCTGCTGGGTGCCAATGGCAATGGCAAATCAACGCTGGCGAAGGCCCTGGCTGGTCGGCTTGATCCGCTGAGCGGCACGATTTTTCGCACGCGCGGCCTGCGCATCGGGTTTTTCGCCCAGCACCAGGAAGATGATCTGGATTTGGGGGCAACGCCGCTGTTGCATTTGGCCCGTGTGCTGCCGCAAGCCACACCAACGCAATTGCGCGCCCAAGCGGCACGTTTTGGGCTGGATGCGAACCGGATCGATACCAAGGTGGGTTCGCTTTCGGGCGGCGAAAAGGCCCGACTGTTATTGGCGCTGGCCACGCGTGACGCACCGCATGTGTTGATCCTCGATGAGCCGACCAATCATTTGGATATCGATGCGCGCGAAGCGCTGGTACGCGCGTTAGCTGATTTTCCCGGGGCGGTGATTTTAATCACCCATGATCCACATTTGATCGATCTGGTCGCGGATCGTCTGCTCTTGGTTAATGATGGGCAGGTGCGCGCGTATGAGGATGATTTGGCGGCCTATCGGAAACTGATTTTGCAAAAAACCGAACCCAAACGGGCGGAGGGTAAGGCGCCAGCGCGGGGCGATTCGGCGGCGGATCGGCGCGCACGGGCTGAGGGCAGGGAAGCAACCGCACCGTTGCGTAAAGCTGTTCGCGAGGCGGAAAAAGCCATCAAAACGCTTACCGCTGAGCATCGCCAAATCGAGGCGAAGCTGGCCGATGCAGCGTTTTACGCCAAAGCCAAGCCGCAAGAGATCAACGCGCTGAACCAGCGCCTCGCCGCCATCGCCCGGGCGATGAGCGATGCGGAAACTGAATGGTTGGAAGCCGAAGCCGCGCTGGAAGCGGTGTCGTAAGCGGTTAGCCGCCTGCCATGGTCATACCGTCCACCCGCATTGTCGGTGCGTCGGTGCCTTGGCGGAACTTCAGATCATTGGCCGGGGTGAGGTGCAAAAACATATCCTGCAACCGGCCCGCGATGGTGATTTCGGCAACCGGCTCCGCGATTTTACCGTCGCGGATCATGAAACCGGCGGCGCCACGCGAATAATCGCCGGTAATGCCGTTCACCCCCATGCCGATTAGTTCAATCACATAAAGCCCGAGCTTGATATCGGCCATCAGAGCCTCAGCCGAGAGTGTGCCCGGCTCGATATATAAATTACTCGGCGCCGGGCTTGGCGGGCCGGAAGTGCCGCGCGCGGCGTGCCCGGTGCTGGTCAACCCAAGTTGGGCGGCGCTGCGCGTATCGAGCAGCCATGAGGTGAGAAGACCGTTTTCGATCAAGGCGCGACGGGTGGTGGTCTGGCCCTCGCCGTCATAGGGGCGCGAGCGGGCGCCGCGCACCCGCCACGGATCATCAATGATCGATATGCCGGGCGCGAAAACCGCCTTGCCCATCTGATCTTTCAAAAAGCTGGTGCCGCGCGCAATGCCGGTGCCAGTAATCGCCCCGGCGAAATGGCCCAGCAGGCTGCTCGCCACCCGCGGATGATATATCACGGGTATTTGCGCGGTTTTCGGACGCGCCGGATTGAGTCGGCTCACCGCCCGCTCGGCAGCGGCACGGCCTAGCATTGCCGGATCATCGAGATCGCTGGCATGGGCGGTGCTGGAAAACTCATAATCGCGCTGCATGGCGAGGCCTGCACCGGCAATTGGCGATACCGAAACCCCGTGGCGTGACCGATGATACAGGCCAGCAAAGCCGTGCGAGGTGGCCAGGCCCACGGATGAGCGCGACCAGCTCGCCCCTGCCCCTTCGGAGTTGGTGATGCCCGCCACGGCCAGGGCCGCATCCTCAGCTGCGGCGGCGCGGGCCATCAGCACATCGATTGTCGGCTCGGCACCGTCATTGAGCTCGAGCAAGGCCACATCGGCGGGGGCTGGTGCGTCAGGGATCGAGGCGAACCGGTCCTCGGGCACGGCGCGGGCCATTGCGACGGCTTGGGTGGCGAGCCGGTCAAACCCGGCAGGGTCGATCGCACCGGTAGAGACAATCGCGCTCCGCTGGCCGACAAATACCCGCAAACCGATATTATTGGTCTCGGCGCGTTCGATATCCTCGATTTTGCCCATCCGGCGCGACACTGAAAGCGATGTGCCGCTCGAGGCGACGGCATCGGCCTGGTCGGCTCCGGCGCGCTTGGCTGCGGCGAGTAGCTGCGCGAGGTGATCGAGATGATGTTGGCTCATGCCGCCAACCGGTCAAGAATATGCGCCATATCCGGCACCTGGGCGATCGGGCCGAGGGCGGCGAGGGTGGGTGTGCCTGTGAAAATTCGCTCGGCGACCCGGGTGATATCGGCCTCGCGCACCGCATCGATTTTCGCCACTGTTTCCTCGATAGGCACGATCCGTCCGAACACATGGAATTGCCGTGCGAGCTGCTCGCACCGCGACCCGGTGCTTTCCAGCGACATCAGCATCCCGGCCTTGGCTTGCGCGCGCGCGCGCTTCAGCTCGGCACCGGTCACCGATTGTCGTACTTTGCTGAGCTCGCCCAAGGTGACCGGCAGCAATTCCGCCACTTCGTCCTCGCCGGTGCCGGCATAAATGCCGAACAGCCCGGCTTCGCGATGCGCCATGGTGAAGCTGTAGATCGAATAAACCAACCCGCGCTTTTCACGAATTTCCTGGAACAAGCGTGAGGACATGCCGCCACCAAGCAGGGTGGAGAGCAGCATCGCCGCATGGAAATCCGGATCGGCATAACCCACCGAAGGAAAGCCGAGCACCAGATGCGCCTGATCGAGATCCCGCGTTTCGCGATAATCCCCACCACGATACAAAGCCGGAGCCGGGGTGGCGGGTTCAGCCGCCGTCAAATCCGCGAAATGCTCGGCCACCATATCCACCACGCGCTGGTGCTCAAGCTTGCCGGCTGCGGCGATGACCATGTTGCTCGGCGCATAATGGGCGCGCATATAACCGCGCAGCGTATCCGGGCTGAGGGATTTGATGATCGGCTCGGTGCCCAGCACCGGCCAGCCCATCGGCTGATCGGGATAGGCGGCGAGTTGGAAGTGATCGAATACGATGTCGTCCGGCGTGTCGTTCGCTTGGCCGATTTCCTGCAAAATCACCCCGCGCTCGCGCTCGAACTCGGCGGCATCAAAGCTGGAATGGCACAAAATGTCGCCGATCAAATCAACGCCGAGTGGCAAATCATCGGCGAGCAGCTTGACGTAATAGGCGGTCTGGTCGCGAGAGGTATAGGCATTGATATGGCCGCCGACATCCTCCACCGCTTCGGCAATTGCGGCGGCGGAACGCCTTGCTGTGCCTTTGAAAGCCATGTGCTCGAGGAAATGCGAAACGCCGTTTTGTGCGGCGGTTTCAAACCGGGTCCCCACGCCGACATAAGCGCCGAACGACACGGTTTCGACCCGGTCCATCCGCTCGGTAATCACGGTCAGGCCAGAATCGAGGTGGGTAA
The DNA here is from genome assembly GCA_002279355.1 of Acidiphilium sp. 37-60-79. Lineage (GTDB taxonomy): Bacteria > Pseudomonadota > Alphaproteobacteria > Acetobacterales > Acetobacteraceae > Acidiphilium. The sequence continues at coordinate 42,260 of NCBV01000001.1, read as the reverse complement.
TGTCGATATTGGGGTTCATACGCTATTCCTGTTGGCGAATCGGCGGATCATGGTTTCGATATCAGCCAGTGCCGCCGGTGCCCGGTGAAACTGCTCTGGCCTATCATATAGGTGCGCCAGCCGCGTTGGCAGCCCTGGGCGGATGCCGATGGCGCGTTCCATCGCGTCGGGGAACTTCGCCGGATGCGCGGTCGCGGCGGCAATCACTGGCAGGCCGATCGGCGCACAGGCCCGCGCGGCGGCAATGCCGATGGCGGTGTGCGGCTCTGCTATATAGCCATAATCCTGCTTGATCCGGGTGATTTCCGCCAAGGTCGCGTCGTCATCGAGGGCAAAGCCGGTGAATTCGCGCCGCACCGCCTGCCAAACCGGCTCGGGAACCGCCATCTGCCCGGTGGCGCGAAAATCGGCCATGATCTGTGCGGTTGCGGTCGCGTCGCGGTGCAAAAACTCGAACAATAACCGCTCGAAATTGGAGCTGACCTGAATATCCATCGAGGGCGAGACGGTTTCGATCACGCCAGCCATGCGCATATCGTTGTTGGCGAGAAAGCGGCTGAGAATATCGTTTGAATTGCTGCCCACGATGAAGCGCTCGATCGGCAGGCCCATCTGCCGCGCGGCCCAGGCGGCCAGCACATTGCCAAAATTACCGGTCGGCACCGATACCGCAACTGGGCGGTCAGGCGCGCCGAGAGCGAGGGCGGCGGCGACGAAATACGGGATTTGTCCGGCAATGCGCGCCCAATTGATCGAATTCACCGCGGACATGCGCACTTCATCGCGGAAGGGGGCGTCGGCAAACATCGCCTTGACCAGGTCCTGGCAGTCATCGAACGTGCCTTGCACCGCGATATTGAGCACGTTCTGCGCCAGCACCGTGGTCATTTGTCGGCGCTGCACCTCCGAAGTGCGGCCTAGCGGATGCAGGATTGCGATATCGACGCGTGCGCGATCCCGGCACGCTTCGATCGCGGCGGACCCGGTATCACCGGAGGTCGCACCGATAATGGTGACGCGTTCATCACGCGCTTGCAGCACATGATCGAATAATTGGCCGGCAAGTTGTAGGGCTAAATCTTTGAAGGCGAGGGTGGGGCCGTGAAATAATTCCAGCGCAAACAAATCATGATCGAGCTGCACCAGCGGCACCACGGCCGCATGATCGAACGGGCGATAGGCCGCGCGACACATGGCTTGCAGGTCCGCGAATGTGACCGCGCCGCCACAAACGAACGGCTCCATCACCCGTGCGGCGAGGCTGGCATAAGGCAGCCCGCGCATCGCCCGCCATTCGGCGGGGGAAAAAACGGGCCAGGATTCAGGCACGAACAACCCGCCATCCTCAGCCAACCCGGCGAGCAGAACCCCGTCAAAGGCACGCGGTGCGGCGGCCCCGCGGGTCGAACCATAGCGCATTTTTGATCCTTACCCTGCTTGAGCGGGCCGGGCGGTCAAGCCCGGACCCGCATCGCGCATTCGATTAGGCGTGGGCGATTAGGCGTGGGCGATTAGGCGTGGGGCGATTAGGCGTTAGCGATCGGTGTTGCCGACAGCTGGTCGCGCCGTGACTGCCACAGGCCCACGAAATCCACCGGGCCTAGCATCACCGGCGGGAACCCGCCATCACGGGTGACATCGGCCAGGATGTTGCGCGCGAACGGGAACAGCAGGCGCGGGCATTCGACCAGCAGGATCGGCTCGATTTGATTTTCCGGCACGCCATCGAGGGTGAAAATGCCCGAATAAGAGAGGTCGGCGATGAACACGGTCATGTCCTTGGCCGGTTCCTCGCTGCCATTGGCGGTCTCGGGCGGGGTCGGGATGGTGGCTTCCGCGCGGGTTGCCAGCGTCACCTCAAACACGAACTGGTCTTCGTGCAGGCGGCGGACCTGAACATCGAGATTGATGTTGACCGAGGGCGGCTGGCGCAAAATGGTGTAAATCGCCGGCGCGTTAGGCACCTCGAACGACAAATCTTTGGTATATTGGATGTTCAGCGTCAGTGGTGCGGTTTGCGTATCCGACATAGTTGATCTCCGTTACGAATGTCGCGCTCGCCTAGCACAGCGCATCGTTTGGTGCCAGCATGGCCGAGGAAGGATTATGCGCATGACCAAAACCGTGTTCATCGATGGCGAGGCAGGAACCACCGGGCTGGAGATTGGTCAGCGCCTGCGCGGGCTGGCTGGTGTATCGGTGCGCAGCCTGGATGCGGCGGCCCGGCGTGATCGTGCGGCGCGGCTCGCCATGATGGCGGCGGTGGATTTGGTGGTGCTGTGCCTGCCCGATGAAGCCGCGCGCGACGCGGCAGACATGATCGAAGGGCTAGGCGGTGGCGCGCCAAAACTGCTCGATGCCAGCACCGCGCATCGGGTCGCGCCGGGCTGGGTGTATGGTTTTGCTGAGCTCGCGCCGGGCCAAGCGTCGGAGATTGCCGCAGCGCCGCGTGTGGCAAATCCCGGATGCTATGCCACCGGGGCGATCGGGCTGCTGCGCCCCTTGATCGATGCGGGCGTGATCCCGCCTGAGCATCCGCTCTGTATTCAAGGGATATCCGGCTATTCGGGTGGCGGTAAGTCGATGATCGCAGACCATGAACAGACCGGCGGACCGGCTCTGGAGCTTTATGCGCTTTCGCTCAATCACAAACATATCCCCGAAATCATGCGTCATGCCGGGCTTACCACCCGGCCGATTTTCGTGCCCGCGGTCGGTCATTTCCGGCAAGGCATGCTGGTTATGGTGCCACTGCAGCTTGAGACCCTGCCCGGACGACCCACCGCCCGGGAAATCGGCTCGGTGTTTGATGATTGGTACCACGCGACCAAGCAGGTGCGGGTGCGCCGCCCGCCTGCCGATCAACGGCTGCAAGCGGAGCCGATGGCGGGGTCGGACCTGATGGAAATTTACGTGTTCGAAAACGAGGCGGAAAGTCAGGTGGTGCTTGTGGCCCGGCTCGATAATTTGGGCAAAGGTGCTGCTGGGGCGGCGGTGCAGAATATCGGGTTGATGCTGGGTCTGCACGCGCCGATGGATCGTTGAGGATGCCAGAACCGGTGGGCGCGCGCGCGCTGAAGCGCGAAGCGGGGTTGGGCGGGCTGCTGCTAGCCAGCCTGGGCGGGATTATCGGCTCTGGCTGGCTGTTTGGCCCGTTGCATGCCGCGCAAATGGCCGGCCCTGCCTCCTTGATCGCCTGGGTGATCGGCGGGGCGGCGGTGATGTTACTCGGATTTGTGTATGCCGAGCTGGTGACCGCGTTCCCGCGCGCGGGAGCGGTGATTGCCCTGCCGAAACTCAGCCACGGGCCATTGCTCGCCACGGTGATGAGCTGGGTGGTGCTGCTGGGATATCTCTCTGCGGCCCCGGCCGAGGCAACGGCGGTGGTGACCTATGCCAATAATTTCGTGCCCGGATTGGTGGGCGCTGACGGCACGCTGAGCGGCACGGGTTTTTCCGCCGCAGTGCTGCTGCTCGGCCTATTCGCGGCGATCAATATGCTGGCGATCCGGCTGGTCCTGCGGGTCAATGGCGTAGTGACCTTGTGGAAAATCGCCGTCCCGGCGCTGACTGCCTTGGCGTTTCTCGGGGTAAAATTTTATCCCGGCAACTTCACTGCCCATGGTTTTGCGCCGCATGGCGCGGAGGGGGTGTTTGCTGCGGTCGCGGGATCGGGGGTGATTTATGCCTATACTGGGTTTCGCCAGGCGATTGAGCTGGCGGGCGAATCCAAGCGGCCTCGGCGCGATTTGCCGGTGGCGATCATTGGCTCGGTGCTGATCGGGTTTGTGCTGTATGCCGCGCTGCAAATCGCTTTGATTGGGGCGATTCCGCCTCAGGATTTGGCGCATGGCTGGGCGGGGCTAAGTTTCACCGGCCTGTCAGGTCCGTTCGCCGGTTTGGCCACCCTCGCGGGGATGAGTTGGCTCGCCGTGGTGCTGTATATCGATTCCGCCGTGTCTCCCGCCGGCACCGCAATCATCAGCTTCGCGTCGACGCCCCGGTTACTATTCGCAACCGGCCATGAAGGGCTCACCAACTTGCCACTCGGACGGCTCTCGCGTGCGGGCGTGCCGGTGATCGGCGTATTGCTGACTTTTGCGGTAGGGGTCGCGTTTTTGCTGCCGCTGCCATCCTGGCGGGCGATTATCAAGGTGGTGTCGGCGGCGGCGTTGCTCTCCTATGGCATGGCCTCGGTGAGCCTGATTACGCTGCGCCGCACGGCACCGCTGGCGCAGTATCCGCGCCCGTTTACCCTCGCATTCGGCGTGCCGTTGGCGGGTCTTGCTTTCATCATTGCCAATTGCATCATCGTTTGGACCGGCGCGCATACCGCGACGATGGTCATGGGCTATGTGTTGATCGCAACCACGCTGTATTTACTGGTGCAGGGCGTGAAACATCGCGGCCTTGCGCATATTGCCTGGCGCGGCGTGTGGTGGGTGGCGCCGTATTTTGCGGGGCTCTGGGCGTTCGCGCAGCTTGGCCCGCCGGGCCTCACCAAAGGGAGTGGATTTTTCTCCGACGCGGGTTTGATGGTCGGTATTGCGCTGTTCAGCGTTGTTATTCTGGCGCTTGCGTCCGCCAGTGGTTTGGCTGACCCGATCGAAGCGCGGCAGGCCTTGCGTGATCATTTCAGCGCCTCCCGATAATTGTTCAAAACTTTAAATAGCTTATCCCCATCCGGCACGGTCCATTTCGATAAATATACCAGTTCCGACGGGTCGTCGGTGCGCGGTGCCTCGATACTGAAAGGCCTCGATCCTCGGCGGAACGGCCCGAGTGTGGACCATGCCCAGAATTGTTTTCGGCCAAAGCTGGAGTGGCCAGGCCAATGAAATACCCATAAAAATCACATATTTGACCGTTTTTGGTAACATTAAGTCTGGAACTATCACTTTTTCCGCACTTGATGGGTTATTTAGCATAAAAAGCTCCGCATTAAATCCAGTGTATCGCCGTCATCATCGAGCGTTGGCGCTAAAGCGTCGCCGATCCAGCATTTTCGTCATGTCCCTTCAGCCGCGCGGGATCACGATTGGTTTAGGGCGATTGACAATCGGCGACACTCGCCAATGGTATAGATCATGACTGGTTCGTTGCAAGAATATTCACCTAATCCGCCATGGTGGCTCCTGCTAAGCACCTTGGTCGTTGTGCTGGCGCTGGGCTTGTCCGGCTGCGCACTGGAACCGCCCGGACCATCAGTGGGCTACATGCCGGTGAATAGTTTTGCCCAGAGTGCTGTCGGCGAAGATCCGGCCATCGCGGCCATCAATGATGCAACCTATGCTTTCGCGCACCCCCAGGCGATGCAGGGGCATCCGGCGCGGACGGCGTTGGCGGTGGCCGCGCTCGATGCGATGGCCGGGCAGTTTGCCACGGGCGGACGGTGGTTGGGGATGAACGGCTTGGCTAAGCAGGAAATGCTGCAAGCGCGGTTGGCGGTGCGAGCGCGGTTAGGGATTCCGGCAGATGCGCCCTCGCAGGTGGTGGTTGATGATCTGGTGGGTGCGGAACAATCGCTGAACCGGGGTGATCGGGCAGGGGCGGTTCAGGCGCTGACCAGCCGCTATTTCTCGCTGGGTCCGCGCCGCACTCTAGCGTTGCTCGGGCATTTTCCGGCGATGCCGGTGGCCAATCATGCGACGATGTTTGCCAGCAATTATCTATTTCCCGGTGGTAGCGCGCTCGGCCCCAGCACGCGCTGACAGCGTGAGACCCGCAAGAATTAATCTCAGCCCCTCCTTATGCCAGCGCTGGATCGATTTATGGTCCGCGCCCAAGAGCGTGGCCAGGCGCCGCCACGGATAGAGGTGGCGCAGCGTGATCGGGTGGACCAAGGCACGAGCCCCGACAATCCGGCGGATCACCGCTTGCCCCTCGGGGATGAGCGCGAGCCAGGACCAGCTTTCATCCATCTGGTCGATGGCGCTGTTGGATGGGTGAGGCGGGCGCAGCCGGGTGGGTTGCCAGCCATAGGCGGTGACGGCGTCTTGCACACAGTCATAGCGGGTCATGCGCAGGCGGGTTGATGGTCCGGTCGCGGGCAATGCGAGCAAGGTGGCGCCAGCCTGTTCCAGTCGATCGATCAAATCCTGGAGCGGGTCGTCGGCGTTGAGAATATCAGCGCCGCCGGTGATGCGCGGTGCGGTGGTGAGGCCGGAGCCGAGGACCGTCCCCGCCGGACGGGCGCGAACTTGCCGGACGTTGAGGTCAGTCATGATAAGCGCTCCAGCCGCCGTGCAGAAAGCGGCACATAGAGCGTGCCGTCAAGCAAGGTGCCGTCCGTCAGCACGCTCCAGGCGATGGGATGGCCGGCGGGCAGCGCCTCGCGGTTTGGCTCCTCCCACGGCGCGCGCGGCGCCCGTGCAATGCGCACCGGGCCGCCATGGGCGTTAATCCGGTGGCCTCGTTCGATGATGCTGTTGCGCGACAGCCCGAGCTGCGCGCCAATTGCGGCCCAGGTGGCGCCAGCGGCGCGCATGGTAATGATGGTGTCGTCGGCAGCTTGGGTCCAGTCGCGGCGTTCAGCCATGGTGTTGCTCCTCTGATGTGAGGAGAACGATAGGCGAACAAAATCAGAATGTCAATAAAACTAACTGTCTGTCACGTCACTATCAGCTAGTATAAAACGTGCGCGGCTTAACAAATCATCGGCCAAGGCCGCCCGCAATTCGGCTTGCGCGGCCACATTGCCGATAAAAACCAATCGTTTAAACCATGGTGCTGCGCCGCGCGCACGGGCAAGAAATAGCCGGTTGAGGGCCAGGGCGGCTTGGTTGCGCGGCGCACAGCAGCTACAGCCCAGCCGGTGCCCGAGCACGGGGATGGGCGAAAACCGTTCCACCACAGCGGCCAAGGGTGCGGGCGCATCTCCGGCCATCAGCACTGCGTCCGCTGCGCGCACAGGACCGCCAAACGTGATGCTAATGCGTTGATCCGCCGTCATCGCAATTCCGCCATGCTATTCCCCACCCACGTTGGATTCGGGAGATTCTTCCTATATGGCTTCATATCATGACCAAACCACATCTTCTTGACGCCCTGAAACACCGCGTGCTTCTCTGCGATGGCGGCATGGGCTCGCGCGTGCAAGCCCTGACGCTCGATGTTGAGCGCGATTATTGGGACAAAGAAAACTGCACTGAAGTGTTGAATCTCTCGCGCCCGGATTTGGTGCGTGACATTCATCGCGGCTATTTCGCCGCAGGTGCGGATATGGTGGAAACCAATAGCTTCGGCGGCTCACCGATTACGCTGGAAGAGTTTCAATTGGGCGATCGCGCCCGCGAGATTAACCGCATCGCGGCTGAATTGGCGCGTGAGGCTGCGGAAAGCTTCGCTGATGGTCGTGATCGCTTCGTGATCGGGTCGGTCGGGCCGGGGACCAAGCTGCCGACCTTGGGCAATATCGCCTATGATCCGCTCGAAGCCGCCCTGGCCGAGCAATGCCGAGGGCTAATTGAGGGCGGGGTAGACGCCATTCTGATCGAAACCTGCCAAGATACTTTACAAATCAAGGCCGCCGTCAACGGCGCAAAAATCGCACGCGCAGAATTTGGCAAAGATACACCGATTTTTGTCCAAGTGACAGTCGAGACCACCGGCACTTTGCTCGTTGGCCCAGACATTGCGGCGGCAACCACTGTGATCCACGCGCTGGATGTGCCGTTGATTGGCCTGAATTGCGCCACCGGCCCCCAGGAAATGGCTGAGCATGTGCGTTATCTCGCACAAAACTGGCCCGGACTGATTTCCGTGCAGCCAAATGCGGGGTTGCCAGAATTGGTTGATGGCCAAACCCATTATCCGCTGGGCGGGCCTGAACTTGCGAGCTGGATGGAGCGGTTCGTTGTTGAGGACGGGATTAATCTGGTTGGCGGCTGTTGCGGCACGTCAATCCCGCATATCGAGGCGCTGGATGCGATGCTCAAGCGCCTCGGCGGGCTGCGCCCCGCGCCAGTTTTGCGTAAATCGCTCTGGGTGCCTAGCGTCGCGAGCCTATATGGCGCGACACCGTTGCGGCAGGAGAATAGTTATTTTTCCATCGGCGAACGCTGCAACGCCAATGGTTCGAAAAAATGGCGCGAATTGCAAGAGCAAGGCGATTGGGACGGCTGCGTTGCGATGGGCCGTGAGCAGGTGGCGGAAGCGTCAAACGCGCTCGATATTTGCACCGCCTTTGTCGGCCGCGATGAATTATATGAGATGAACGAGGTAATTACCCGGTTCACCTCATCGGTGAATGCCCCGCTGGTGATCGATTCCACTGAAACCCCGGTGATCGAGGCGGCGCTCAAGCTGCATGGCGGCAAGCCGATTATCAACTCGATCAATTTTGAAGATGGCGAGCATATCGCCCATGAACGGTTGACGCTCGCAAAAAAATTCGGCGCCGCAGTGATTGCCCTGACGATCGATGAAGTGGGAATGGCTAAGGAGCCCGCCCAAAAATTAGCGGTGGCATCAAGGTTGGTCGAATTCGCTTGCACGCAGCACGGGCTCGCGCAAAGTGATTTATTGATTGACCCGCTGACCTTCACCATTGCGACGGGCAATGAAGATGACCGCAAATTGGGCCAATGGACGCTGGAGGGCATTAAGCTGATCCGGGAGAAATTCCCAGATATCCAAATTATCCTCGGGCTGTCTAACATTTCGTTTGGTCTCAACCCGGCGGCGCGTGCTGTGCTGAACTCGGTGTTTCTCGATCACGCGGTGCGCGCGGGCATGACCGGTGCGATCGTGCATGTGAGCAAAATCCGTCCGCTGCATTTAATTCCGGCTGCCGAAGTCAAGGTGATGGAAGATCTGATTTTCGACCGCCGCCGCGAGGATTATGATCCGTTGCAGCTTTTGCTTGAGATGTTTGCTGATCGCAAAGCAGCCGACGCGGTTAAAAAAACTCGCGCTGACACCGTAGAAGGGCGGCTCAAGGATCGGATCATTGATGGGGATCGGAAAGGTCTGACCGATGAGCTGGATGACGCGCTCACCCGCCACCCGCCGCTGGATATCATCAATAATATTTTGCTCGACGGGATGAAAGTGGTGGGCGAGCTGTTCGGTGCTGGCAAAATGCAGCTCCCCTTCGTGCTGCAATCAGCGGAAACGATGAAAGCGGCGGTGGCGCATCTGGAGCCAAAAATGGAGCGCGTCGCCGGTCAGGAAAAAGGCACCATCGTGCTCGCGACGGTCAAGGGCGATGTGCATGATATCGGTAAAAATCTGGTCGATATCATTCTCACCAATAATGGCTATCGCGTAGTTAATTTGGGAATCAAAGTGCCGCTCGCGGATATGGTGGCAGCGGTGCGTGAGCACCATGCCCATGCCATCGGCATGTCAGGCTTGCTGGTCAAATCAACGGTGGTGATGCGTGAAAACCTTGAGGAGATGTCGCGGCAAGGGTTGGATATTCCCGTCTTGCTCGGCGGTGCGGCGCTCACGCGCAATTATGTCGAGGAAGATTGCGTGGCGGCTTATAGTAGTGGTCGTGTCGCCTATGCGCGTGATGCGTTTGATGGGCTGCATTTGATGGATCGTGTCACCGGCAACGGGTTTGACGATTATCTGGCGGCGCTGCAGGTCAAGCGCAAAGACAAGCCGCGCAATTCCCGCCGCACGCTTGGTCAGGCGGATGTGCGCGGCTTTGCGCCGGTCGATGTGCTCGCAGCCCAAGCGCGCCGCCGTCGATTGACCGCGAACCTGCCCACACCGGAGCCACCCTTTTGGGGGGCGCGGATGATTGAGGCCGCGCCAAAGGCAATCATACCCTTTATCAATGAACGCAGCCTATTCCAGTTCCAATGGGGGTTTCGCAAGCAGGGCAAATCGCTCGACGATTTCATGGGCTGGGCGCGGCAGGAATTGCGCCCGATCATGAAGCGCATGTTAGCGCTGTGCGATGCCGATGCCATTCTCAAGCCGCAGGCGATTTACGGCTATTGGAAAGCTGCGGCTCAGGGCAATGATTTGATTTTGTTCGAGCAAGATGGGACGACCGAGGTCGCGCGTTTTTCACTGCCGCGCCAGCCGCGCGAGGATGGCGAGTGCATTGCCGATTTTTTCCGTGATGTGGAGGACGACGCGCGCGATGTGATTGGGTTGCAAATCGTCACGGTCGGGCAAAAAGCATCGGAAATCGCTCGCGATTGGTTCGCTGATAATCGCTACCAGGATTATCTTTATTTGCATGGGCTGTCAGTGGAAATGGCTGAGGCGATGGCCGAATATACCCATAAGCGCATCCGCGCCGAGTTGGGATTCGCCGGCGAGGATGACCGCGATATGGAGAAAATGCTCTCGCAGAGCTATCGCGGTTCACGCTACTCGTTCGGCTATCCGGCCTGCCCGAAATTAGAAGATCAAAGCCAATTGCTGCGGTTGCTCGATGCCGAGCGCATCGGGGTGTCGCTGTCTGATGAGTTTCAGCTCCACCCCGAGCAATCGACCAGTGCAATCGTGGTGATCAACCCGCACGCCAAATATTTTTCGGTGTAAGGGGGGGTCTGCTGCGCCTAAGCGGGCGTCGCCCGTAAATATTGCGGCGGGTCAATGAAGGGGTGGCCAAGCGCTGCGGCAACCCGGCGCGGCCAACCTGGGTCAGCCAGCAAGGCGCGAGCGACGAAAACGAGGTCCGCGCGGCCATTGGCAATAATTTCGGCAGCATGGTCAGCGGTTCGGATCATGCCCACTGCCCCGGTCGCAATGCCGGCCTGGTGGCGCAGCGCCTCAGCGAACGGCACCTGGTAGCCAGGATGGATCGAGGTGATTTTTTGAGCGGGCGACGCGCCGCCCGACGAGCAATCGATCAAATCGACATCGCCACGCGCTTTCAACCATTTGCCAATTTGCACGCTGTCTTCAATGGTCAGCCCGCCTTCGATCCAATCCACGCAGGAGAGCCGAACGAACAGCGGTAGGTCGGTCGGCCATTTGCTGCGCACCGCATCGATCACCTCCATCAGGAGCCGCGCCCGATGCTGGAGCGAGCCGCCATAGCTGTCTGTGCGGTGATTGCTGACCGGCGAGAGAAAAGAATGCAGCAAATAGCCATGGGCTGCGTGAATTTCGATAATTTTGAACCCGGCACGCCGAGCGCGTGCGGTGCTGGCGGCGAAATCCGCCGTGATTGCGGCAATTTCACTGACCGTCAGCGCGTGTGGCGTGGGCCGGTCCGGAGAGAACGCGAGCGCGCTGGGCGCAACGGGCAGCCAGCCGCTATTCACGCCCGGCGCGTTGAATCCATCGCCCAGCCAAGGTTCCCAACTGCTCGCCTTACGCCCTGCATGGGCAATCTGCATTGCCGGCACGGCGCCCGCTTGAATGATCATGCTGGCCAAGCGGGTGAGAAATGCCTCATGGGCATCATTCCATAAACCCAGGCAACCATTGGTAATCCGGGCGTCAGGCGACACATGGGTGGCTTCGGTAAACACGATGCCCGGGCCGCCAAAAGCTTTGGCACCAAGATTTTGCACGTGCCAATCCTGGCCCAGCCCATCAACCGCGCTGTATTGGCACATCGGCGATACCACGATGCGGTTTTTCGCGGTGACCGAGCGAAACTGCACCGGCTGTAGAATGAGGGGCACATGAGTCATGAAGCGTATCTCCTTATTATCGCTCTGGCAGATGGCCCATTTGCATGCGGGCACAACGCGCGCGGCGGAATGGGACCTATGCGTGCCTCAAACTTCTAGGCGAATGGCACCCGATTGGCGTTGCCATAGGCTCGCATAGAGCCCGCTGCGTGCCAGGAGCGCGTCATGCGTGCCTTCCTCGATAATGCGTCCGGCGTCCAGCACCACCACCCGGTCCATCCGGGCGAGGGTTGACAGCCGGTGCGCGATCGCGATGACGGTGCGCCCTTCCATCAACCCGGTCAGTTGCTCCTGAATTGCCGCCTCGACCTCGGAATCCAGCGCCGATGTGGCTTCATCCAGCACTAAAATCGGCGCGTCCTTCAAAATTACCCGCGCAATGGCGATGCGCTGGCGCTGCCCGCCCGAGAGCTTGACGCCCCGCTCACCCACATGCGCGTCAAAGCCGCGCCGTTGGTCCCAGTCCTCCAACCCTTCGATGAACGCCAGCGCATGGGCTTCGCGTGCGGCATCGATCACATCCTGCATTGAGGCTTCGGGGCGGCCATAGCGAATATTTTCGGTAATCGAGCGATGCAGGAGCGAGGTATCCTGCGTTACCATACCAATGGCCGCGCGCAGGCTTTCTTGGGTCAAGCCTTTGATGTCCTGGCCATCGATCATGATGCGTCCGGTTGCGGGGTCGAAAAAGCGGAGCAGTAGATTGACCAGCGTGGATTTTCCGGCGCCCGACCGGCCAACCAGTCCGACGCGCTCGCCGGGTTTGATTTCCAAGCTCAACTCATGCAGCACGCCGCCGCGTGCGCCTTCTGATCGTTCGCGCCCGTAATCGAAGCTGACTTGCTCAAAGCGGATGCGTCCTGCGGTGAATTTGAACGGCACGGCATCGGGTGCATCGCCCATTTGGCGGGGCTGGGCAATTGAGCGCATGCCATCCTGCACCACGCCGACATTTTCAAAAATCATCGAAATATTATGTGAAATCCAACCGGACATATTGGCGATGTTCCAGGCCATCGGCAGCGCGGTGGCCACGGCGCCGAGCCCGATTACGCGATGCACCCATAGGGCGATGGCCACCGCGCCGGTCGCGGTCACCATCGCGGCGTTCAGGACGGTAAGCGAGAAAATCCAGCCAGTGACCATGCGCATTTGGCTGCGGAATTTATCGGTGTGGCGCTCGATCGTGTCTTGCACAAACGCATCTTCATCGGCGGCGCGGGCGAAAAGCTTGACGGTGAGAATGTTGGTATAGCTATCGACGATGCGCCCGGTGAGGGCGGAGCGTGCTTCGGAAACCGCGCGCGAGCGATCGCGGAGGCGTGGCACTGAATAAATCATCAGTGCGGCATAGGCGATGAACCAGAGCAAAATCGGCACCGCCAAGCGCCAATCGGCACGGCCCAGCACCACCGTCGCGACCGAGCCATACACCGCGATATACCACACGGCATTGGTGGCTGAGATCATGCTTTCGCGCAAAGCCGGGCCGGTCTGCATCACCCGGTTGGCGATGCGCCCGGCAAAATCATTCTGGAAAAAGCTCCAACTTTGCCGAACCAGATGAAAATGATTCTGCCAGCGGATCAGATTGCTGAACCCGGCCGCGAGCGATTGGTTGGTGATCAAATCTTGCAGCAGCCGCGCACCGGGGCGGGCAATCAGCAAAATCGCCGCCATCGCGGCAAAGCCACGCCAATGGTCGGACAGCAGCGATTGCGGCGTTTCATGGGACAAAAGCGACGTGACGCGCCCGATGAACAGTGGAATCGTGAGATCCAGCAGGGCGACCAGAATGCCCGAGATAAATAATCCCGCCACTAGCCAGGGGATCTGCCGCAAAAAATTGAGGTAAAACCGGAGCAAAGCCCGGTCTTCGCCCAGATGCGGCAGTGGCCCGTGCGGCGGCCGCGCAGTCGGGTTGATCAGGCGCTCGAAGAATGAGAACATCTTCTCTAGATCGAGGCGAATCCAGATTTGGTCAAGCGCCTGCCCGGGTAAATTATTGTATGATACTCAGATTTTATCGGCCATTATAGCCAATATGTCCGGTCAGCCAGAGTATGATCAGCACCAATAATATCAGGCCCAAAACGCCGCCCAAGCCGCGTCCACCGTAGCGATTATAGCCATAATAGCCGCCACCGCCGCCAAAAATCAGAAGAACCACGATAATAATAATAATAAGTGACATTGCCGACCTCCCTTGAACAGGCGCGGTCGCCCTGATCAGGCGCCGCTCAAGGAAGACATGTCGTGCCGAGAAAATCTGAAAACAGGCTCGGAAACTACGTAGTGCGCAGCCTGGCCTGTTTGTGGTTGCCCTACGCCACCGCCGCCAAAACCGGCGCGGGCGTGATGATCCGGTAGTTATTGGCATCGGCAAATAGCGCGCGAAGCAATCGGTTATTCATCCGGTGACCTGTTCGCTCACCGATAAAGCGCCCGCGAATCGGCGCACATGCCAAAGCTAAGTCACCCACCACATCGAGCATTTTGTGGCGTACAAACTCGTCAGGCCAGCGCAACCCTTCCGGATTAACTACGTTCCCATTCTCAACGACGATTGCATTGGCGAGGCTGCCGCCCTGCGCCAAACCCGCAGCCCGCAACGCTTTGATTTCGGTGGCAAGCGTAAAAGTGCGTGCTGGTGCAAGCTCGCGGCTAAATTTTTCGGCGTCCATCGTCAGTGCCAAATGCTGACGGCCAATGGCGGCATCGGCAAAATCGATCGTCAGGGCCATCGGGAAACCAGGCTCGCTAACGCTGATTGGGTGCAATTCCGCCATGACGTTACCCTCAAAGACTTGCACCGGGCGGAGCACGTGGATGACCGAACGCGGCACATCACTCTCGATAATGCCTGCGCAGGCGAGCAAAAACGCGAATTCAGCTGCTGATCCATCCAGAATCGGCAATTCCGGGCCGCTGACCTCAACGCGCACATCATCGACGCCGAGTCCGGCCAAAGCGGCCATCACATGCTCGACCAGACCGATCCGGTGCTCGCCGATGCCCAATGTGGTGCTGAGTTGGGTGTCCACCACATGATCATAGCGCGCTGGGATCGTCACGCCGATATCGGTGCGGTGAAACACGATGCCAGAGCCGGTTTCGGCAGGGATAAACCGTATCGACACCGCGGCGCCCGAATGCAGGCCAATGCCCTCGCAACCAATTGGCCGCGAGATACCGCGCCGGTAGCTACGCATTGCCGCCTGGCTTTGGCTCCAAATACCCTGATCCCGATCACGCCACATTACCGCAAAACCCCATATCTCGTTGCAGCGCACACTAGTCGGGAATTATGGCAACGGAAAGTCAATGAATATTTCTGATTATTTCTATATAAGTCATTGATAATAAAGCATATCAATGTTTCAGATTGTTGCAAATTGCGCGATGCGGGTTCCGCCCGTCAAGCAGCCTGCTGATTAGCCATACCGTCCGCTTCGCGCTTGGTGCGTGCCGCGAGGGCCATCGAGGCCTGGGCGAACTGATCGCTCGGCAAATATTGCTGCAAAATTTCGTGCGGAGTGCCGTCGCCGCGCACGCGGCCGCCCTCAAGCCAGATGACCCGATTGCACCATTGCATCACCACGTCGGGCGCGTGGGTTGAGAGCACCAGAATTTCAGCGCCTTGCACCATCGATTCCAGACGCGCCCGCGCCCGCCCCATGAACGCGGCATCACCAGCCAAAATCCACTCATCCATCAGTAAAATTTGCGGTCGGATGGCGGTCGCGAGTGCAAAGCCGAGGCGCACCACCATACCGGATGAGTAGATGCGCACCGGCAGATTGATGAAATCATCAAGTTCGGCAAATTGCGCAACATCCAATTCCAACTGCTCGATCTGCTTGGGGTTCAGCCCGCTGAATAGGCCGCGCAGGCGGATGTTTTCTCGCCCGGTTAGGTCGGGATTCATCCCTTGGGAGGCATCAAGCAGGGCGGATAGAGCGCCTTCAATGGTGATGCGCCCACCGCTGGGCTCATAAATCCCGGCGAGAGTGCGTAGCAGCGTCGATTTGCCCGCGCCGTTGGCGCCGATCAACCCGAGCCGATCTCCGCTGTGCAGTTCGAAATCGACATCGCGCACCGCCTGCACCACCAAACGCTTGCGTCCGTCTTGGCCTAACCGGCGCCCTGAGGCAGCGGCGAACACCGTTTTTTTCAAGCTCCGGCTCTCGCCGTGATAAAGCGGGAAGTCGATCGAGAGATGCTCAACGCTGATCCGGGTCATGGGCTAAATCCAAAACGCGATGCGGCTGCGCGCACGGGTGAAAAACACGGCCGTCACCAGCACGAGCGCGCCCGAATAGCCCAAGGCCGATCCCCAGGTCGCGAGCGTTGGCATCTGGTTAAGCAGCGGCGCGCGGACGATTTCGAGCAACGCGTAAAACGGATTCCAGTTCAGCAGCACGATGCCAATGCCGCGATGCGCCAAAATCTCCGGACTCCAGATGATCGGGCTGACGAAGAAGGCAATTTGCATGACACTTGCAACAATCGGCGGCACATCGCGAAAGCGCGCACAAAATCCGCCGAGCAGGATCGAGATGGCTAGCCCGTCGATCATCCATAGTGCGAAGGCGGGGAGCATCATCAACGCCACGCGTCCCGGCCAAACATTCATGATGGTAAAAACCACCACGATCACCAGAATATTATGTCCCAGTACCAACACGTTGCGCGCCACCGAGCGGGCCGCATGGAGCGACAATGGCATTCGTGCGGCACGGATCATCGCCTCATTGGACGTGTAGGCGAGGCAACCATCCGTCACCAACGCATTGATAAAATTCCACAACACCAGCGAAAGCGAGAGAAACGGCAGATAGGTATGTAATTTGGTGTGAAACAGATGCGAATAAACGAACCCTAGCGCGCCAACCATCAAGCCCGTCGATAGAGTGAGCCAGAACGGGCCGAGCAGCGAGCCGCGATAGCGCAGCCGAATATCCAAAAACGCTAACGTCGCGACGAGCCGACGCAACCGCCAAGTATCGGCAAGGTCAGTCAACGCCAATCGCAGGCGCCCCATCATGCCAAGTCCGGCGACGATAACCAGCCGGGAATCCGGCCGGATCAGCGCCGGCATATCGGCTTGTTGCCCGCTCCCATTTGGGATGAGGTCCGTGCCCGCGCTGGAGTCCGCCTCAGATCGCGGTGCGACCGCGCGCGAATCAGTCGATCCAGAGTTAACAACCTGCGTGTCCATAGAGTGCCGATACAGGAACCGGCTCGCGGCTTCAACCAAACCCGCCTTTAGCTGTCGGGAATTTCATCCGCCGTGCGATGGGTCTGGTTCAGCGGCCCCGCCGATCCCACCGGGCGAAGCACGGATAGGACCCGACCATGCGCATCGCGCACAATCACCTCCTGGCCTGCCTCGCGCGGCACATTAGCGGCGCCAATCGTCGAAAGTACCCCAGAAACGCCCCCAGCGCCAACGCGGCTCACGGGCCGAACCGCAAGGATTTTGCTTGGCCCAATGAAAGCAGCCGATGGATCGGCAGGTCTATTGCCTGCCAAGTTCGGTGGTGTCGCCGTGCGTGCGCACGATACTAACCCTAAGGCGAGAATAAGTGCCGTGGCCTGGCAGACGACTGCCCAGATGCGTGCTTGGGGAAGTTTGGTCATAAGCGGTTCTTAGCGCGATCTTACGATTTGGTCATCTCAATCCACGGCAGCAGGTGGTGACATTTCGAGAACCGAAAGCAAATCAAACTAATACTTGCCATAATTTCGCCTATAAGATAACAGCTTACATCAATGAGCTGAGAATTCGCACGAGCTTTGTTTCAGGTCTCGGCTTTGATACGCTGGCGGCAATCATCGGCAGCGTTGGTTTTGCTTTGGTCATCTCCGCAGTGTTTGGCGGAGCGCAATTGTTGCAACGCGGATCGTCAGGTCTGCATAGTTTGGAAGACCCTGCGCCATGGCAATCACGGCGTCTGCCGTCCTCGATTTCCCCAAACGCCGCACTGCGTGCTTGTTGCAGCGTGCCGCCATATTTTCGGCATTGGCTCTGCTGTCCGCCTGTGCCAGCCATTCACCGAAATTATCCGCGACCGGCCAAGCCTCGGGCTACGCCAATCCGGCGTCCGGCAGTTACGCGCCGCCGGGCCCGACGAGTGACCCTTGGGGTCCGTATATTCGTCAAGCGTCAAAGCGGTTTGACGTGCCGCAGCGATGGATCCGCCAAGTCATGCGCGTCGAATCGGGTGGCCATGAATATCTCGGTGGCCATCTGACGACGTCGCCCACCGGTGCGATGGGATTGATGCAGTTGGAACCGGCGACCTATCGTGAAATGGCTGCCCAATACGGGCTCGGTAGCGACCCATATAATCCATATAACAATATCATGGCCGGAACGGCCTATATCCACGAGATGTATCAAATTTACGGCTCGCCTGGGTTCCTCGCGGCCTATAATGCCGGGCCGGGGCGGCTTGATAATTATCTGGACTATCATCAGCCATTGCCGAACGCGACGCGCCAGTACGTGGCAATGATCGCGCCGCGTATCAGCGGCGTCTATCCGGCAGCTCAATCATCGACGGGGACACCCAATGTCGAGCTGGCAATGAATCGGCTGCCCGCGACGATTCCGCCGGGCATGAGGTCGAGCGCTGGCTCATCAGTCACCGATCAGCTCAACCAGCAAGCCTTGGCTGCAGCGCAGCAAACGAGAGCAAGCCAAGCCAGTTCGCCAGCAGCGGTACCAGCGCCAATTGAGGTTGCGGCACTCACGCCACCTCCGCAAATCGATCAGCAGAGCCCCGTTGATGCGCCGCCCTCCGCGCCGCCGCCCATTGAGCATAGTGGTGGTTTCGCGCTGATCCCCAGCGCTGAAGCTGCGACCCGACTACCCTATATTCCGCCGCAGCCGGTTGTCACGCCGCCGCCCCTCCCCAGACCAGTGCGCCCTGCAACGATGGTCATCGCACCCCACCCTACCGGTTGGGCAATCCAGGTTGGCGCTTACAATTCATCCTCTCAAGCCAAGGCCGCCTTGGGTGTTGCCGAACTATCGGCGGTCCAGATGTTGATCAAAGGCAAGCCGGTGGTGATCAGTGTGAACACCCCGCGCGGCCGACTATATCGCGCCCGCTATATTGATCTGCCGCAGACCGCAGCGCTGAACGCCTGTGAGCGCTTGCGTTCAGCCCCAACCGGCTGCGCGGTATTGTCCCCCGCCGCTCAATAGCCAACGCACCTGCTAGTGTCATGCCCCTGAAATTCATTAGATGAATTTCAGGGGCAGGACACTAAATCATTGAATTTTCTAGTGTCCACTCTGATTCCGAAATCCAACGGATTTCAGAATCGGGACACTAGCTCAATCGATTGTGCGGTCGCTCTCGCCGGGTTTGGGCGTGAGCCCATAGGGCGCCACCAGCCGCCAAACGTGGTCGGGGATCATGGATTTCATCCGCGCTGGCTCTGCCCGCCGCAGATGTAACACCGTCTCAATAGCCTTCATTTCAACCCGCGTGCGGGCGAATTCCAAGCCGCGCGGACCTATCCGTGGCATCAGCCAGCCCACGATATGCCGCAACAGGCCCGGCATGCGCCGCAGCGGCAAACCCCCGGCAGCCCGCTCGGTATTGGCCATGAAGCCCTTCACGGCCCCTTGCCGTTTACCTGCACTTTGCAATGGCGTGGTCTTAACCTCATCGCCGAGTAGATCAGCCAGTTCCGCACCGCGCGCGTTCCGCACGATCATCCATTGCTCGCCTTGGCCTGCCATGTAACCGATGGTGATATCGGCCAGCACATTGGTATAATCCACGCAGGTGCGGCAGGTGAGCGGAAAAAAATCCGGCGGCAGTTTGGAGATAGGCAATTGCAAAAACGGAATGATTTTCCGGCGCCCATCGCTGAAACGCAGTTCAACATGGTAATCAGCGCGAAATTCCAGATAGGTGATCGTCTCGGGTGCGTCCGATAACAAGGCGAGAAACTGATGAAAATTCTCAGTGCTGGTATTATCTGAACAAGGCGTGCCGATCACGTAGAGCCGCTCGAATCCAAGCGATTGCTCAAGGGCGCGCAACGCATAGACTTGGCAGGGGATGCCAATCACTGCCAGCCGCCGATAACCTTGGGCCCGGGCAGGTTCTAACAAGGACAGCAATGGCGCATATCCCATGCGCATGCCCCGCGCCCGCGCCATATCTGCCGACTGCGTGATCAGCACCGGCACCGGTCGCCAACGGTCGTCGGGGTCAGGCGCCATCGTTAAAACGGCCTGAACCTGCCCAGTTTCCAGTAATCTTTCGGCAATTCGGGTGGTAATCCCGCTCCATTGCGCGCCAGCGCGAGCGGGTTGCAACACCGCCTTTACCATGCGTTGGAACGGCCCGAAAAACAGTTCGTCCGAGCGAGACGGATCGCGCGGGCGGCCATGAACGGCGGTCTCTAGCCGGTTATAGTCGGGCTTGATGAACTGGCAGGCTTGTCCGCAGCGCTTGGGGGCATTGGTGCGGGAAATCCCACAATCGGTGCAGAGATGTCGATGCGGTGCAGCTTGCCCCGCCGTCATTGCTGGTGCACGGACAGTGAAACGAGGTTAGCGCCCATGGCGCGGTCCGCTTGGCTTGCTCTTTTTCCGAGGCGCGTCGGCTGTGTCGTGCTGATCTGATCGGGCCGCGCCGGTCCGTGCCGCAGCGGCTGGCGCGATGATTTCGTCAACCTTAGGCATGCGCTGCCAGAGTGTTTCCTGCGCGGGTTCGATGATGCGCAGATCCCGATATACCCCGCCTTCCCGGGCAAATTGGCGATTATAGAACGGATCGAGCGGTAACGTATCGCCCCAGCGCACCCGCATCACCTCGTTCTCTAACATAAAGCGCGCCAATTTTTCCTCTCCGAGATCATCACCCCGGCTCATGCTTTCCCGATGCTCACAAACCACATCCGGCGTGAACAAAATCCGATATCCGACTTTACGCAATTTCAAGCACAAATCCACATCGTTAAAAGCAACGCCCAATTCGTCAGCATCAAAGCCGCCCACCCGTTCGAACGCGTCGCGCCGAACCAACATGCACGCCGCAGTCACCGCAGCGACCTCACGGGCCGTCATCGCATGGGCGATATAGCCCGGCTCGGTTCCACCAAGGCCACGAAAAGCGTGATCGGCAACACCGCCGACGCCAAGCACCACGCCGGCATGCTGCACAGTGCCGTTCGGATAGAGTAATTTGGCGCCGATGGCCCCGGCACCGGGATCGGCCAATGCTTCGTTCAGCAGAGTGCGTAGCCATGTGTCGTCTTTGACAAACACATCGTTATTCAAAAACAGCAAATACGGATAGCGCGCAGCGGCGACGCCGCGGTTATTGATCGCTGAGTAGTTGAACGGTTCGGCGATTTTCAAAACCTGCGTGTCGGGTAGATTGCCCTGTTCGACCGCAAATTTTTCGGCTTCCACCCCATCGGACCAATTATCCAGCAAAATGATCTCGTATTTGACGCCGCTCGTATGTTTGCGGATCGCCTCAACGCATTGCCGGGTCAGCGTAATGTGATTTCGGTAAGGTATCAATATCGACACGCCAGGATCTGAACTGTTGGTGAATTGGGTTCGGTAACATGTTAGTCCCCCTCGCCGCCCGACTTTGGCCGACAACCGGCGGCGCTTCAAATGCTCAGCAACAGCGACTTCGCCGGCGAGTGCTGCGCGCGGCTTGGCGCTGGCACCCCCCGCGGTGGACCGAGCGGTGAGGCGCCAGTGATACAAAATCTCGGCCACGTGATGGACCTCATCCGCGCGCAAATGCTCGGTCAGGCGAAGCAACAAATCATGATCTTGCGCACCATCGAAGCGCGGATCAAGCCCGCCTGCTGCCCGCACCAAGGGCGTTTCGGCAACCACCAAATGGCAAATATAATTGAGGTCGAGCAAAAACCGATAATTGAAATCAGGCTTGAAATTCGGCTCGCTCACCCGCCCGCGCGCATCGACCTTGTCTTCGTCCGAATAAAGCAGCCGCGCACCTGTCGCCGCCTGGGCGCGCATCATCACCTCAAGCGCGCAGGGGATCATTAGATCGTCATGATCGAAAAATGCGACGAAATCGCCCTTGGCAGCGCTGAGCGCTCGGTTCGTCGCCTCGGCGATCCCCCCATTTTTCTCCTGCGTAATCACCCGAATGCGCGGATCAAGCTTCGCCAGTTCCGCCAGAGTCGCGCTGATTGTGTCGTCCCGGCTGGCATCATCGACCAGGATTAGTTCCCAATTCGCATAGGTTTGCGCACGCACCGAGTCCATTGCCGCCAGAAATTCTGCAAGCACCGGACGATAAACCGGGCAGAGCACCGAAACGCGGGGCTCGGACGTCAGCGCGCCATAGCGCACCGCTGAGCGGGAGAGAATCAACGGGGCGTTTTGCTCGGCCCAGCTTTGGTAATCGGCCAGTGAGAAACGATCCGAGGGCAATGCTGCTTTGAGTTCGCGCCGCAAATTATAAGCAAACCGAAACATCTCGTCGGTCCGCTCAATCATCGCTGCGATCTGGCTGCGTTCCTGCGCGGTGGGCACGGTAATCTCAATTGGTGCGCCGCGCAGCTGCACGCGCTCGGGCATCGCATGAAAATCGAGCTTGACCCGTCGACCCAGTCGCAAAGCCGGAGGCAGCACGAATGAAAAGCCGCAGGCGGGATCACAACCGAGCGCCTCGGCGACGTCGCCGCGAAATTGATCGGCGACGATCTCGGTGATCGGCTGACCTTGAGCCGTCACCATCAGCCTCACGCCGCCCGATTTTTCATTGGTGCGCTGGTCGACACGCAGCACCCATCCCTGGCTCAAGCCATCCACCAAGCCGTCCAGCACCCCATCGATCCGAACCTGGCGCGTCAGACAAAAATGTAATTCGGGTAGAATGATGCCACCGCGTCCGGGTAGATGGATCGGCGCACCGTCAATCCCGGCGAGGGATAGCACGTGCCGTAACCCGTCCTGGAATTTAGCCGGGATCGCGTATTCGAAGCCAACCTTGGTGCTCGGCAGGTTGAGCGCCGATACGTCCGGTCGGTTGACGTCACAGCTCAGCACATCGGCAATTGAGCCGTCGATCATCACCCGCATCGCTAGTGGCGTCGCTGGGTCGATCGGATCAAATGCCCATCCGGCAATTTCCGCGTCTTCGATCCGGTCCAGAAAACCGAGGATTGGTCGCGTTGCGGCGCGTGGTGCGCGACCGGTCGGGGTTGCGGGAGGCGATTTTTTCATCATCATCCATTCAAAGGAAATTCAGTCTATAATCATTCGCTCTGCGCTCACGGCCCGAATTAATTTGCCCGCGTTTGCAACCCAACCCTCGTTTATTATCTTAAACAATTCCGTGATAACGTTCAATGTGCGATTGCAGCACTTTCGTCCGTCACGTCGATTTCTACTGTTGTGCTTGCATCGGTCAACCAGTCTGTGTAGAAGCCCAGTCTTCCGCGCGATCCCGTCGCGAGTCCGGGCCAGTTGGCATGCCCGGCCGCACACCGCGCACCCGCAGAGCGGGCACGGAGATAAGGAGACAGAAAATGCCGAAAATGAAGACCAAATCGTCGGTCAAAAAGCGATTCAAAATCACCGCGACCGGCAAAGTGCTGGCCGGTCATGGCAATAAGCGCCATGGTTTGATCAATCGCTCGCAAAAAATGAAGCGCACCAATCGTGGCACCATGGCTTTGCCCGAGCAGGACGGTAAAACCGTCAAGCAGTGGGCCCCCTACGGTCTCAATTAAGGAGCGCATCATATGGCACGCGTAAAACGGGGCGTCACCGCCCATGCTCGTCACAAAAAAATTCTCGATCAATCGAAGGGGTTCGTTGGCCGGTCCTCAACCAGCTATCGCATCGCCCTGGAGCGCCTGGAAAAGGCGTTACGCTACGCATACCGCGACCGCCGGGTTAAAAAGCGCGAGTTCCGTTCGCTCTGGATCCAGCGCATCAACGCGGCGGTGCGTGAGCACGGCATGACGTATAGCCAGTTCATCAATGCGCTTAAGCTCGCGAATATCGAGCTTGACCGTAAGGTTCTGGCCGCCATGGCCTATGATGATGCGGAGGGCTTCGCCGCTATCGTCCAAGCGGCCAAAGCGGTTCACGCCGACTAATCTTTCGCACAACGCCCTCGCCGCTCCTCAGTGAAACGAGGCGGCGTGGGCGGCGCCAATGGCTACCAGATTTTTCCGAAACAGCCTGGTGCATGCCTCCCATGAATGTTGCTCCGCGTAGGCGCGGCAGTGCTCGGGATTAATGCTCAACGCGCCCATGCAGGCTGCCCGTAAATCTTCGCTAAGCATTCCAACGGCCGGGTCAGCTCCACCCATCACATCGCGAGGTCCGGCAACCGGATAAGCCGCGACCGGCGTACCGGCGGCCAGGGCTTCGAGTACCACCAGACCGAACGTATCCGTGCGGCTGGGAAACACAAACACATCAGAGGAAGCAAACAGACTGGCGAGCGCCACGCCCTGCCGCGTGCCAAGAAAATGGGTATGCGCGTCCGCATAACGCTGCTCTAACGCCGCTCGCGCCGGTCCATCGCCAACGATAACCTTGCTGCCGGGCAGGTCCAAGTCAAGGAAGGCAGGCAGGTTCTTTTCCACTGCCAGTCGCCCGACCGAGAGAAAAAGCGGCCTCTGATAGGGTAAAATCACGGCGCGGCTCGGATGAAACAATGTCGCGTCAACACCGCGTGACCATAGAAGCGTTTTGTCAAAGCCACGCGCCGCGAGTTCGGCGGCGAGCCCTGCGGTCGCGACCATCACGCCAGCGCCCTTATGATGAAAACGGCGCAGCCAAGCATAGGCCACGCGGCGTGGCACCAGCAACCGTGCGGCGAGATAGTCGGGAAATCGCGTGTGGTATGCAGTGGTGAATGCCATACCGAGTGAGCGGGCAATGCGCGCAGCGCTGACACCAAGCGGACCTTCAGTGGCGATATGCAGCGCATCGGGCGCAAAATCCTCAATCATTCGCCGCAGCCGACCGCCACCGCCAATGGTCAGCCGAATTTCTGGGTAAGTCGGGCAGGGCAGGGTGCGAAACCGATCCGGCCCGATCACCGCAACCACGTCGCCCGCTTCGATCAGCCGTTCCACCACCATTGAGAGGGTGCGCACCACCCCATTAACCTGCGGGTGCCACGCGTCCGAGACGATCAAAATCCGCCCTGGTTCAGGCAGGTTCCGCATCCATCACCACGCGCCGCGGCGCTACCTTGCGCGGAGCGACGAAGGAGAATTTGTTCAAAGCAGCCCAGTCGATGAGTTCCAGCCGACCATCGAAATGCTCCACCAAAGCCGTGCAGCTTTCCACCCAGTCCCCATCGTTGATATAGAGCACGCCATTGACCATCCGCATTTCTGGATGGTGGATGTGGCCGCAAACCACCCCATCGAAGCCACGTGCGGCCGCGTCGGCGGCCAGGGCGGTTTCGAACCGGTCGATCGCCTTCACCGCTTCTTTCACCTGTCGCTTCAAATAGGCCGATAACGACCAGTAGGGATAGCCCAGCCGGGCGCGGATCATATTGAAATAGCGGTTCACGACCAACGCGCCGGTGTAAGCCCAATCCCCCAGCAGAGCGAGAATTTTTGCGTAGCGCACCACCGAATCAAATTGATCACCATGGATCACCAACAAGCGTTTGCCATCGGCGGTGCGATGTTCCGCCTCATCGGCAAGCTTGATACCGGCCACTTCCAGCCCCAGCGGCAAAAATCGCCGCACGGCCTCATCATGATTGCCGGGCACATAAGTGACTCGCGCACCGCTGCGCGCTTGGCGCAAGATTTCAGTGATCACCGCGTCATGCATCTTATCCCAATACCAGAACCGGCTCACGCGCCAGCCATCGATGATATCACCGACCAGATAGAGGTGATCCGTCGATACGCGCTGGAGAAAATCAGCCAGAAACTCTGCCTTACAGCCGCGGGTTCCTAGATGCGTGTCGGAAATAAACACACTGCGATATCGTGGGATAACCAGAGATGCTGTCATGACGGTCCCGATACGCGATCAACCGGTGTCGAACCTAATGAAACTCTGATGACAGAATCGAGATTTTTACAAATTTATGACGTTTTTCGAGGCTTTTGACGGGCGTCCCGAGAGCGGCACCTGCTGCTTGCGGTGATCGACACCGCGGCGTACTGTGGGGAACATAAAGGGGAAACATCATGTCAAATCTCGAAAGCCGCCAATTCCGGCTCATCCGCCGTCCGGTCGGGCATGTTAAACGCGATGATTTCGAATTTCGCACGGAAGCCGCACGCCACCCGGCGGCGGGCGAAATCACCGTCGGCGTCGATTATATCTCGCTCGATCCGGCGATGCGTGGCTGGATGAATGAGGGTAAATCCTACATTCCGCCCGTCAAGTTGGGCGACGTGATGCGCGCGGGTGCGGTGGGCACAGTGATCGAAAGCAAGGATGCTGGCTTTACCCCCGGCGATGTGGTGACCGGCGCGCTCGGCGTGCAAAGCGTCGCGACGTTGCCGACCAAAGAATGCACGAAAGTCGATCCGAGTCTTGCCGCCAAACCGCTCTTTCTCTCCGCTTTGGGCATGCCAGGTATGACTGCATATTTTGGCTTACTTGAGGTGGGTGAACCGCAGGCGGGTGAGACCGTGGTGGTGTCCGGTGCAGCGGGAGCGGTTGGCGCATTAGTTGGCCAAATCGCAAAAATCAAAGGGTGCCGTGTTGTCGGTATCGCCGGCGGGGTTGATAAATGTCGCTATATTGTCGATGAGCTCGGCTTTGATGCGGCGATCGATTATAAATCGGAAGCGGTTTCGGCCAAACTGCGTGAATATTGTCCCAAAGGCATCGATGTCTATTTTGATAATGTCGGTGGCCAAATACTGGATGATTGTCTGGCGCAAATTCGCTTGCGCGCCCGTATCGTCATTTGTGGTGCGATTTCGCAGTATAATAACACCACGCCGATCAAGGGGCCGAGTAATTACCTATCGCTTCTGGTCAACCGCGCCCGCATGCAAGGCATGATCGTGTTCGATTACGCTGATCGCTATGCCCTGGGTATGCGCGACATGGCGGGTTGGCTCCAAAGCGGCCAACTGAAAAGCCGTGAAGATATTGTTGATGGTATCGAAACTTTTCCTGAAACGCTCCAGAAGCTGTTCACCGGCGAAAACTTTGGAAAGCTGATCCTGAAAGTTTGAACCAACACCAATCCTGCTCGCGGCGCAGATATTGCGCGGCGGGCCGGGTTGTGCAACATTATACACAACTTTGATAAATCAACGGGGACGTTCTGTGTTTTTTATATCGTTAAATCAAATAACTGGACATCATTATCCATGACGTCGTCTATTCTTGAAGCCCGTGGCTTATCAAAGGGATTTCGGGGATTCATGGCGGTACAGGGAGTTGATTTCGATATTGAACAGGACAGTATTCATGCCTTAATTGGCCCCAATGGTGCGGGCAAAACCACCTGTTTCAATTTGCTGACCAAATTTTTGCAACCGACTGCTGGCACCATGCGGTTTGAGGGCCAGGACATTACCGCTTTGGCGCCGGCTGATATTGCCCGGCGCGGCATGGTGCGTAGTTTCCAGATTTCAGCGGTTTTTGGCCACATGACCGCGTTAGAGAACGTCCGGATTGCGCTGGCCCGTGCGCGCGGCGGCAATTTCGATTTTTGGCGTGGCGAAAAAATCCTCAACCAATATAACGACCAGGCCCAGGCGTTGCTGGTCGATGTTGGGCTTGACGATCATGCCGATACCCAGGCGGCTTTGCTGTCCTATGGTCGTAAACGGGCGCTTGAAATTGCCACCACGCTCGCCCTTGATCCGCGCTTATTGCTGCTTGATGAGCCGACGGCAGGCATGACCGAAGCTGATGTGGAGCGCATCGTCGCGTTGATCCGAAAAATTCGTAAGGGACGCACGATTTTAATGGTCGAACATAATCTTTCGGTGGTGTCGGGTCTGTCCGACCGGATCACGGTTCTCGCGCGCGGCCGGGTACTTGCGGCAGGTGATTACGCGACGGTTTCGCGTGATCCGGCAGTGATTGAAGCGTATCTGGGATCGGATCATTCCGGGGTCGATCATGTCTGACGCGCCGATGCTGAGCATAGCCGATTTGAACGCGTGGTATGATGAAAGCCATGTGCTGCACGGTATCGGCTTGGAGATCCGCGAGGGTGAATGCGTTACGTTGCTTGGCCGCAATGGGGCCGGAAAATCAACCACGCTGAAATCGATCATGGGTCTGGTGCCCCGGCGCGCGGGCAGCATTCGCTTCCAAGGGATCGACCTTATTGCAGCGAGACCTGATCAGATTGGCCGTGCCGGTATCGGCTTCTGCCCCGAAGATCGCGGGATTTTTTCTGGCCTCACGGTTGAAGAAAATCTGCTGCTGCCTCCGGTGATTGGTCCCGGCGGCATGAGCCTTGATGATATTTACAGCCTGTTTCCCAATTTGCGTGAACGGGGCAAAAGCGCGGGCACCAAATTATCCGGCGGCGAGCAGCAAATGCTCGCCATCGCGCGGATACTCCGCACGGGGGCACGCTTATTGTTATTTGATGAACCCACTGAAGGCTTGGCCCCGGTGATCGTTCAACAAATCGCCGCTATGATCGGCGAAATTAAGCGTCGCGGCTTTACCATTCTGCTGGTCGAGCAGAATTTCCGCTTCGCCTCACAACTCGCGGACCGGCATTATCTGATCGAACATGGTCAGGTAGTGGATATGATCACCCGCGATCAACTTCCCGAGAAGCAAGAGACATTGCATCAGCGACTTGGGATCTAATGCGCGTTTAACACGTAAAACGGGAGAAACTGACAATGACGATATCAAGACGAACCCTGATCGGCAGTGCGGCCACCGGTGCCGCCGTTGCCGCGATGCCGTTGGGCCGGGCGCGCGCCGCCGGTGGTAAATCAATCAAGATCGCAGTTATTAGCGATTTCTCAGGTCCGTATCGCGATGATGGCGGCCCAACCTCGGTTGCGTGCGTTGAGCAAGCCGTCGCTGATTTCGGCGCGACGCAAAAGGGCTATGATGTCACCGTCCTGAAGGGCGATCACCAGAACAAGCCCGATGTCGGCACTGCCCTCGCTCGGCAATTCTACGACCAGGGCGTCGATTTGGTGATCGATGTGCCCAACACCGCCGTCGCGATCGCGATCAATGGCGTTGCGCACGATAAAAACCGCGCCTTCATCGACTCCGGTGCAGCGGGTTCGTCACTGACCGACAAGTTCTGCAACGCGCAAAGCATCCACTGGACCTATGATACCTACATGCTCGCCCAATCAACCGGCGGTGCCATGGTCAAGGCAGGTGGCAAAAGCTGGTTCTTCGTTACCGCCAACTACGCGTTTGGGCATTTGCTGCATGACCAAACCGCGGCCGTGGTCAAAAGCCATGGGGGCACTGTTGTGGGCAACGTTAATTATCCGTTCCCGCAAACAACCGATTTCTCATCTTTCTTGATCCAGGCGGAATCGTCAGGCGCGCAAGTGCTTGGCCTCGCGAATGCTGGCGCTGATACCGTCAACTCGATCAAGCAGGCCCATCAATTCGGCTTGACCAAAAAGATGAAAATCGCCGGCTTGCTGGTGTTCATTAACGATGTTCATGGCATGGGGCTGGAAATCGCGCAGGATTTGATCTTGACCGAGAGCTTCTACTGGAACCTGAATGACCGGACACGTGCTTTCACCAAACGTGTGCTGCCACGCACCCCGAATAACTATCCCTGCATGGATCAGGCAGGATGCTATTCTGGCACGTTGCACTTCTTGAAGACCGTCCATGCGATGAACAATATGGCGGCAGTCAAGAACGGGGCGGAACTTGTCGCTGCGATGAAGAAAATGCCCACCGATGATGACGCGTTCGGCAAGGCCCATATCCGCGAGGATGGTCGGTTCATGTGCACGGCCTACTTGTTCAAGGTGAAAAAGCCTGGTGAGAGCAAAATCCCTTGGGATTATTACAATTTGCTCGCATCGACCCCGGCGAACAAGGCCTATATGCCGATGTCCGAGGAAACGGCTTGTAAGCTCATCAAGACCTGATCGGTAGCGACCCACCATGATGATGATTTTTGGCAAGCCAGCGCCGCTTTTGTTCGGGCAACTCCTGCTCGGCATTATTAATGGCTCGTTCTACGCCATGCTTTCCTTAGGGTTGGCAATTATTTTTGGCCTCCTGCGGGTTATTAATTTCGCGCATGGTGCTTTGTTCATGGTGGGTGCTTTCGTCACCTGGGGCTTGTTTCACTATGTGGGAATCGGCTTCTGGCCGGCGCTATTGATAGCGCCGGTCATCGTCGCGAGCCTCGGCTTGGGGATCGAGCGTGGCTTGATTCGCTTCACCTATAAGCTTGATATTCTCTATGGCCTTTTGTTAACGTTTGGTCTTGCGTTAGTATTAGAGGGGCTATTCACCAACGGGTTCGGCAGCTCTGGTGTTGCCTATAACGCACCGGATTTACTCTCTGGCGTGGTTAATCTGGGCTTCATGTTCTTGCCGGTCTATCGTGGTTTTGTTATTTTTGCCGCCATCGTCATTTGCACTGCAGTTTGGTTTATCATCGAAAAAACGAGGCTTGGCGCTTTGCTGCGCGCCGCCACCGAAAATCCATCCTTGGTACAGGCGTTTGGCGTGAATGTGCCGCGCTTGATTGCGCTTACATTTGCCGGCGGCGTCGGACTTGCGGGTCTCGCTGGCGTTCTCGCGGCGCCGCTTTATTCGGTTAATCCGAACATGGGTAGCGCCCTGATCGACACGGTGTTTGCCGTGGTGGTCATTGGTGGTATGGGCTCGATCGGTGGAGCCATCCTCACCGGGTTTGGGCTCGGCATTATCCAAGGTTTCACCGAAGTTTTTTATCCGCCAGCCTCCTCGGTCGTGGTGTTCGCGGTGATGGCAATTGTGCTGCTCACCCGCCCTGCCGGGCTATTCGGAAAGGCGGCATAATGTCTGAGTCTGCTCTGCCCAAGGCGCCACCCCGCGAACTAATCTGGGGTTTCACGGGCGCACAATCCGTGGCGTTTGCGTTGATGCTTACCACGCTGGTCGTCGCACCTTTCGTTGCCTATCCAGTGTTCCTCATGCAAGTGATGTGCTTCGCTATTTTCGCGATGGGTGCTAATTTGCTGATGGGCTACACGGGACTGCTTTCGCTCGGTCAGGCCGCCTATTATGGCATGGGTGCTTATGTCGGTGGATATGCTGTGCAAACGCTGCACCTCACGCCCGAAGCTGGGATTGCGTTAGGAACACTGACTGGAGCTGCCATTGGAGCTGTCTTTGGGTGGCTCGCGATTCGTCGGCAAACCATTTACTTCGCCATGATCACGCTGGCTCTCGCGCAGTTTGTGAATTTCTTTGCGGTGCAGGATACCGGCTTTACCGGCGGTGAAAACGGCATGCAAAATATTCCGCGCGGTCGGGTTGCGGGGATGTTTTCGCTCCATAGCGATTTGCATCTATATGTTTTCGCGCTGGTGGTGTTTTTGATCGCATTTCTGTTCGTGCATCGCGTGGTGCATTCACCGTTTGGTCAGGTGGTGAAAGCCATCCGCGAGAATGAAAACCGCGCTATTTCGCTCGGCTACAAGCCCGCACAATATAAATGGATCGTGTTCACCATTGCCGCTGGTCTCGCCGGATTGGCCGGTGCGCTGAATGCGCTAGTGACGCACATCGTCACCCTGACCGATGTCGGTAACGCGACTTCGGGTATCGTCGTGCTGATGGTGCTGGTCGGGGGAATTGGTACAATCTACGGCCCGCTGATTGGTGCGGCAATTATCATCGCGATGCAATATTATCTCGCGAGTTTCAGCGATTGGGTCACGGTTATTCAAGGCGTCATTTTCATCGCCTGCGTGTTGTTGTTTCGTCGCGGTATTATTGGAGAACTCGCCGCCAAGCTGAAGCTTGCGCTATGATTGAGGCGGCACAAGGAGAAGCCAATGGCGATGATCGACCTAACGCCCTATGATGCCACTGCCATGGCGCAGCTCATTGCCGAGCGAAAAATCAGCGCCGTCGAAGCGCTTGATGCAACGCTCGCCCGCATCGATGCGCTAGACCCCAAGCTGAACGCGATCGCGGTCGACACACGTGATCGTGCCCGCACCCAAATTACGGGTCCGCTCGCTGGAAAATTCGCTGGCGTGCCGTTTCTGTTGAAGGATTTGGCCCAGGATTACGCGGGCACCCGCATGACCATGGGTTCGCGCGCGATGCGCAATAACGTCCCCGCGGCCAATGCCACCTATGTTGATCGTTGCCTAGCCGCCGGTCTCGTCATCGTCGCGACCACCGCGACGCCTGAACTCGGCCTCAAAGCCATCACCGAAACCGCGCTGCATGGCGCCTCGCGCAATCCGTGGAATACCGAGCGCACGCCCGGCGGCTCCTCCGGCGGCTCCGGCGCGGCGGTTGCTGCGCGCTATGTGCCAATGGCGGGCGCCTCAGATGGTGGCGGCTCGATACGCATCCCCGCCGCGTTTTGCGGCTTGTTCGGCCTAAAACCCTCCCGTGGGCGGATTCCCGAAGGTCCGGCGGCCGGCGAATTATGGGAAGGTGCGGTGTGCAGCCATACCCTCACCCGTTCAGTGCGCGACTCCGCCGCCATGCTTGATTGCCTGTCCGGCCCCGCGCCCGGCGAGCCGTTCAATATCGCACCGCCCCTGCGCCCCTATAGCGATGAGGTGGGCGCTGATCCGGGCCGCCTCCGTATCGGCTTCTCCACCCGCTCCCCGATTGGTGGCCGGGTGGATGCCGAGAACGTGACTGCCGTGTTAGAGGCCGCAAAATTGCTGGAATCGCTCGGCCATCACGTCGAAGAGGCCGAACCGGCGATTGACGGCAAAGCCCTCGCGCAGAGCTATATGACCATGTACTTCGCCCATGTCGCGGCTCTCATGGCTCAGGTCATGGCGCAATCGGGTGCCCCCGCGACCGATTTTGAAACGGACACGCGCGCCCTCGCTTTGCTCGGCAACGCGCTCTCCGCAGGCAATTTTGTCACATCGGTGCATGGCTGGAACGGCTATGCCCGCGCCCTTGGCAACTTCCATCAGCGTCACGATTTATTCCTCACCCCCACCGTCGCCATGGCGCCATCCAAAATTGGCGAACTCACCACCCCGCCCGCGCAAGAGCGGTTGGCCAAGATCGCCATTGGGTTGCGTGCGGGTAAGCTTATGCTCAAATCGGGCATTATTGATGATTTGGCTTTTCGTAATCTGGAACGCACACCGTTCACCCAACTCGCCAATTTATGCTTCGTGCCTTCAATGTCGGTGCCACTCCATCAAAGCGCCGAGGGCCTGCCGGTTGGGGTGATGTTCACCGCCAAATTCGGCGGCGAAGACGTGTTGTTCCGCCTCGCAGCACAACTCGAGCAAGCTGCCCCTTGGGAGCAGCGCCGCCCGCCGATTT
Source organism: Acidiphilium sp. 37-60-79 (assembly GCA_002279355.1). Classification (GTDB taxonomy): domain Bacteria; phylum Pseudomonadota; class Alphaproteobacteria; order Acetobacterales; family Acetobacteraceae; genus Acidiphilium. The sequence continues at coordinate 9,182 of NCBV01000001.1, read as the reverse complement.
GATATAGGCGCGCCGCTTGCTGCGCGCCCCACGAGGCTGATAGGCTGCGCTATGACCTCCGATTCCTTTGTTCATTTGCGCGTGCATTCAGCCTACTCGCTGTCAGAAGGGGCGATCAAACCCGATAAAATCGCTTCGCTTGCCCGCGACGATGCGATGCCCGCCGTTGGGATCGCTGATACGGGCAATTTGTTCGGTGCCATCGAGTTTTCCCAAGCCTGCATGAATGCGGGCGTGCAGCCTATTCTCGGCTGCCAGCTCGGCCTCGCCCGCGCCGATAATCCAGCCCTGCCGCCCGATCCAATCGTGGCCCTCGCGCAAAATGCAGAGGGTTTTGATAATCTCTCCAAACTCTCGTCTGCCGGTTTTCTCGAACCAAGTATGAGCGGCAAGCCGCAAATCAGCATCGAGACTTTATCACGCCATCATGCCGGTCTCATCCTGCTCACCGGTGGTCGCTTCGGCCCCATCGGTCGGCTACTAGGCGAAGCGCAGCAAAGCGAGGCGACCTATTTGCTCCACAGGCTGCTCGAGACCTTTGGTGATCGTCTCGTGGTGGAACTGGAGCGGCATTTTCTTGCCGCCGAACGCGCCGTGGAGCCGGGCTTGATCGCCCTTGCCGAAGCTGCTGGCGTACCCTTGGTGGCGACCAATGAATGTTTCTTCGCCAAGCCGGAAATGCACGAGGCGCATGATGCGCTGCTCTGCATCGCCGAGGGGCGCCGCGTCACCACCGAGCATTGGTTCAAATCGGCGCGAACCATGCGCACCCTGTTCGCCGATTTGCCCGATGCCTGCGATAACACGCTGCATATCGCCCGGCGCTGCGCGATCGCAGCCCCTACCCGCAGACCGCTCTTGCCCATTTGCGCCAAAGTCCGCGTCGGTAGCACCGAGGCCGAAACCCTGCGCGCCATGGCCCGCGAAGGTTTGGCGCGTCGCCTCGCCGCTATCAATGCCGATGAAGCGGCCGTCGCACGCTATGGCGAAAGGTTAGAATTCGAGCTTAATGTTATCGAACAAATGGGCTTCCCCGGCTACTTCCTGATCGTTGCGGATTTTATCCAATGGGCAAAGCAGCAGGGCATTCCGGTCGGTCCTGGCCGTGGTTCGGGTGCCGGTTCGCTCGCTGCCTATGCGCTGTTGATCACCGATATCGACCCAATCCCATTTAATCTGCTGTTCGAGCGTTTTCTCAATCCAGAGCGCGTGTCGATGCCAGATTTCGATATCGATTTCTGCCAGGAGCGGCGCGATGAGGTGATCGACTACGTCAAGCGCGAATATGGCGCCGACCGAGTGGCGCAAATCATTACCTTCGGCAAGCTCCAAGCCCGCGCTGCGGTGCGCGATGTCGGCCGCGTGCTCGGCATGCCCTATGGTCAAGTCAACAAAGTGGCCGAGGCCACGCCGAATAATCCCGCCAAGCCGATCCCGCTCGCCGAGGCAATTGAAGCGGAACCGCGCCTGCGCGAGATGCGCGATTCCGATGAAAGCGTGCGCCGCCTCCTCGAAATCGCCCTGCAAGTCGAGGGCCTATATCGCCATGCTAGCACCCATGCCGCCGGCGTGGTGATCGGTGATCGGCCCTTGGACGAGTTAGTGCCGCTTTACAAAGACCCGCGCTCGGATTTGCTGATCACTCAATATTCGATGAAATATGTCGAGAGCGCCGGGTTGGTGAAATTCGATTTCCTTGGTTTGACCACACTCACCATTTTGGACCGCGCTTTGAAATTCCTGCGTGGTCTTGGCACCGAACTCGATCTTTCCTGCATCCCGCTCGACGATAAAAAAACATACGATATGCTTGCCCGCGGTGATGCGGGCGGCGTGTTCACCTTCGAAACCCAAGCATTCCGGGACGTGCTGAAACAAATGCGGCCCGATCGGTTCGAAGACCTCGTTGCCGCCCAAGCCCTGGGTCGCCCAGGCCCAATGGCGAACATCCCGGCTTATTGCGCCCGCAAACACGGTGAGACCTGGGAACCGCCGGACCCGATGTTGCAGCCGATTCTGTCCGAGACTTACGGCATCATGGTTTACCAGGAACAGGTGATGCAAATCGCGCAGCTCATGGCCGGCTACAGCCTTGGCGCTGCCGACCTGCTGCGCCGCGCAATGGGCAAGAAAATTCGGGCAGAAATGGAAGCCCAACGCAAAATCTTTGTGGACGGTGCTGCCGCTAAAGGCGTGAGCGACGCCAAAGCCATCGAAGTTTTCGATCTGATGGCAAAATTTGCTGATTATGGCTTCAATAAATCCCACGCCGCCGCTTATGCCCTGGTCTCGTATCAAACCGCTTGGCTGCGCGCCAATCATCCCGCCGCCTTCATCGCCGCCTGTATGTCGCTCTCTCACACCAACCACGAAAAGCTCGCGGCCCTGAAGCAGGACGCGCAGCGCCTCGGCATTGCCGTCCTTCCGCCTGACATCAACACCTCGGCTGCTGATTTCGCGGTGGAGCCGATGCAAGATGGTAGCCTTGCTATTCGCTACGCGCTTGCCGCAATCAAGCGCGTGGGCGAAGGCGCCATGCGCGAAGTTGTTGTGGCCCGTGGGGATGCAAAGTTCCGCGATCTGGCCGATTTCGCTGCCCGGGTCGATCCCAAAGCCCTGAACAAAGCGCAAATCGAGCAACTCGCGAAAGCCGGTGCTTTCGACACCCTCAATCCCAACCGCGCGCAGGTGGTTGGCGCCGCCGAAACAATCATCCGTCGTGCGCAGGCAGAGGCCGAATCGCGCAACTCCGGCCAGATCAACATGTTCGCCACGGACAGCGCACCCGAACCGCTCCAACTGCCCGATATCCAGGATTGGCCCTCGCTCGAACGGCTCGGCTTTGAGGCCGAAGCGATCGGCTATCACCTCACCGCCCACCCGCTCGATGCTTATCACGCCGCGCTGAAGCGCCTCGGGGTTATTTCATCCAACCGAATCGAGCCGACGGCCCGCGCCGGGATCACCCGCGCCAAACTCGCCGGTGTCGTGATCAGTCGCAAAGAGCGCACCACCCGCACTGGCAGCCGCATGGCCTGGGTTCTGCTCTCCGACCAAGCGGGTAGTTTCGAGGTGACGTTATTCTCCGAAATCCTCGCCCGCACGCGCGATCAGCTGACCGAGGGCACAGCGCTGCTGATCAACACCGAATTGCGGATGGATGGCGAAACATTGCGCGTGACCGCTCTGGATATCGATCTGCTCGACCGTGCTGCCGCCGAAGCAGGGGGCGGCCTGCGCATCGAAATCGACCGACCGGACGCCCTCGGCCCCCTGCGCGCCTTGCTCGACCGCGAAGGGCGCGGAAAGGGCCGGGTGCTAATCGCGCCGCGTATCGGCCAAGGCACCCATCTCGATATTGCGCTCCCGGGAGGCTTCAAGGTTTCTCCGCGACTAGCCCAGGCCGTGCGCTTGGTAACCGGCGTTGCCGCCGTCGCGGAACTCTGACCGGCGCTCTGTTTTGCGCGGTGCGGCGCCAATGCTATGGAGCTTTTGATGGAAATTCACCCACCCAAACCGGCGGCCGCGCCGCGTGAGCCCCTGCTGGTTGCTCTGGGTGAACGAGTGCGCCTCCTCCGTGCGCGCAAGGCCATGCCCCGCCGCGTGCTCGCCCAAACCGCCAAGGTGTCCGAGCGGCATCTGGCCAATTTGGAAAGCGGAATTGGCAATGTCTCGGTGCTCGTCCTCCAGCTCGTCGCCCAGGCACTTGACTGCCCGATTGCCGAATTGCTCGGCGATGAAACCACAGCCACCCCCGAATGGCTGATGATCCGCGAATCGTTGCGCGGACGTGGTGCTGAGGATTTGCAACGGGCCCAGCGCGCCCTCGAAGCCCTGTTCGATTCGACATCATCGACCACCACCCGGCTGGACCGGATTGCCCTGATCGGCCTGCGCGGTGCCGGCAAATCCAGCCTGGGCCGCCTGCTCGCGCAAGCGCTGGGTCGCCCATTCGTTGAGCTGGGTCGTGAAATCACCCGCATTGCCGGCGGCTCGCTCGCCGAAATCCAGGATTTATACGGCCCGACCGCTTATCGGCGCTATGAGCGCCAAGCCCTCGAAGCGGTCCTGGCGGATCCGACCCGCGTGGTGCTTGAAACGTCCGGCGGTCTGGTCTCCAACCCGACGAATTTTAGTCTTTTACTTGGTAATTGCTTCACCATCTGGCTGCGCGCCGCCCCCGAAGACCACATGAAACGGGTGATCGATCAGGGTGATTTACGACCGATGGAGGGCAGTGATGCGGCGATGGAGGATTTACGCTTAATTCTCGCCGGGCGTGCCGCCTTCTACGCGAAGGCCGATCTGATTTTCGACACCAGTGGCAAAAGCCTGCAAGCCAGTTTCGAAAAACTACACGCTTTGGTCGAAATGGCGCTGAACCAGGATTAGGCCGCAGCCGCACGGACCACACTCGCGGCAAAGCTCACCCAGCCGCCCCGCCCACCGCAATCAGCACCACCCCAGTCGACACCATAATCAGCCCGGCCGTCTCGCCACGCTTGGTGCGCTCACGCAGGAAAAAATGTCCGACGGCGAGAGTGAACAAAATCTCAATTTGCCCGAAGCCGCGCACCAAAGCGACGTCGGTGAGCGCAAACCCGGCAAACCACAACGCTGAACCACCGGCCGAGAGCGCGCCAATCGGTGCCCCAAGCCGCCAAAGTCGTAACGAAGCGCGCAAATCCGCAGGCGTGCGCCAGGCCATATAGCCGCCTTGGATCAGCGTTTGCAGCATGTTAGTGATGGTGAGCATGAGCACCGCCTGCAACATGATCGGCACCGAGTTGGGCAGGGTGAGTGCCGCTCCGCGCTGCGCCACGGCCGTTATCGCAAACGCAGTCCCCGCGCCCAGCCCGCATAACGCTGCCGGTTGCACCGAGGCACGCGCCAGTGCGGGGAGCGACATGACCTGACCGGCCAGCGACAATGCAAACACCCCGGCCACCGCGAGCAAAATCCCGCCAATCGCCAGCGGTGCGATATGCGCCCCTTGGAAAAATACCGAAATCACCACTAACTGTGCCGCCTCGGTTTTGGCATAGGCGGTGCCGACCACGAAATTGCGATGGGCAAAAGCCTGGATCAGCAAAATCGTGCCAAAAATCTGCCCCACCCCACCAATCAAGCATAACAGCAGAAATTCGGCATGGATCGCGGGTACGCCACGATGCAAAGCCAATAAAGCGCCACCCAGCAGCAAGGCATCAATCGGCAGGGCATAAATATAGCGCACGAAACCGGCCGCCCCGACCGGCAATACCCCGCGCAGCCGCGCCTGCAGGGCCGTGCGCCATACCTGAAATATCGCAGCCCCGATCGTCACCAAAATCCAGGCTGGAACCGCCATTGGCGTGCGCGGTCAGGGCTGCGTCGAAGCGATATGCACGCAAAATCGTGCCCCAATCGCAACAACCTCGGCAACCACGGCAAGCCCCAAAGCCGCATCTGCCTGGGTCGCGTCGCCGAGCGCGGAATTAGGCGCCACCTGATCATAATCGACCGGCGCGTTGATCGGCATATCTTCGAACCCGAGTGTACCAAAATCGGTGACCGGCAAGCCCAGCATCGTTCCCGGCGTCATGGGTTGCACGGCCAGATCGCGCCGCATCGCAGGACTACGCAGCGCCAACCCGATCGAGGCTAACGGCTCGCCGCCATGACCAAACCGCCCCGGCGCCGGACCAATCCGTCGTTCCATCACACGCTGGGCCACGCGCCAGAGCGGAAACGAGGGAATGATCGGCCCGCCCTCACGCCGCACCTGTCGGGTTACCTCATGCACCACCGGCCCGTTGCCGCCATGTCCGTTCAGCACCATTAGCCGGGTCAATCCGTGATTCAGCAGGTTCTGGATCATCTCGGCGAGCACGAGCCCCAGAGTCGCCGGGCGCAGCGCAATCGCGCCGGGTGCGGAGGCAAAATGATCCGCCGCCCCGAACGGCAGGGTGGGCGCCGCTAGACAATGTGTGCCCACCGAACTCGCCGCGTTCGCGATGAGTTGCGCCATCATGCTGGCGAGGCGGAAATCACCCATCGGTGCATGCGCGCCTTGATCTTCCATACTCCCCATCGGCAGCAGGATAATCGGGTTACTAGGCTGCATTGCCTTGAATTCGGCACTGGTCAGATCGTCTAGCCGATATTTCATCCGGGCCTCCCCGCTCGATTCGCGGAGCAAGCTAGACGTTTCGCTCCGTGACTGGCAATGGATTGTCGGGATAGAGGGAGATAATTATGCCGAACCAGTCGATTCAAATGTCAGTGACCATCGTGCCAGTTATTCTTTGCGGCGGCTCCGGCACGAGGCTCTGGCCGGTCTCGCGCAAATCCTATCCTAAACAATTCTGGCCGCTGATTTCGGCGCGCACCATGCTGCAGGAAACCGCCGCGCGCGCCAGCGGGCCCGGCTTTGCGCCACCCATCGTGGTCGCCAATGAAGACCATCGTTTCATCGTCGCCGAGCAGCTTCGCGGCGGCCATGCGCTCGCCGCGCAAATCCTGCTGGAACCCGAAGGCCGCAATTCGGCACCGGCCATCGCCGCCGCCGCCGCTCTCGCCGCCTCGACTGACCCGGATGCGTTGCTCTGGATCATGCCGGCCGATGCGGCAATTGCCGATAGCGCTGCCCTCGCCAGCGCGTTGGCCATTGCTGCCGAGGCCGCACGCACCGGTCTGATTGTCACCTTCGGCATGCAGGCCACAACGCCAGAAACCGGCTATGGCTATATCGAACAAGGGGAGCCGTTGGCCGCCGTGCCGGGTGCCTACCAGATCGCCCGGTTCATCGAAAAGCCCGATTATGCCAAGGCAGCCAGCTTGATTGCGGATGGCAAACATTGCTGGAACTCCGGCATGTTCGTCGCGTCAGCTCGCACCTTGATCGATAGCTTCGCCGAACTGTCGCCCGCCGTGCTGCAAGCGGCCCGCAACGCGCTCGCGGCGAGCAGCACAGATTTGGACTTCATTCGCCTCGGCGCCGCCGAATTTCGTGCCGCCCCCTCGATCAGCTTTGACTATGCCATCGCGGAAAAAACCACCCGCGCCGCCGTCGTCCCCGCCACATTGGGCTGGTCTGATGTCGGCTCTTGGTCGGCGATCTGGGAAATCGCGGCGAAGGATGCCCATGGCAACGCCGCAGTCGGCGATGCGCTGATCGAGGATTCGTGCAATTGCTACGTCCGCAGCGAAGGTGCCGTTACCGCCGTGCTCGGCCTGGAGAATGTCATTGTTATCACCACGCCGGATGCGGTGCTGGTCGCCGATCGTCGTCGCGCGCAAGACGTCAAAACCGTGGTGGACCGCCTGCGTGTGGCCCAGCGCGAGGAAGCCGATGCGCATACAAGAGTTTATCGCCCCTGGGGCTTTTATGAGAGCCTGATCGAGGGCGAGCGGTTCCAGGTCAAACGCATCGTCGTGCATCCTGGCGCACGCCTCAGCCTGCAAAAACATTTCCACCGCGCCGAACATTGGGTGGTCGTCGCCGGCTCTGCCCTGGTCACCCGTGACGCCGAAACCCATCTGGTGCGCGAAAATGAAAGCCTCTATCTGCCGCTGGGCTGCGTCCATCGGCTGGAAAATCCCGGCAAAATCCCGCTTACATTGATCGAAGTGCAATCCGGCGCCTATCTCGGAGAAGATGATATTGTCCGTTTGGAGGATAATTACGGGCGTCACTAATGATGCGCCGCAGCAAAAATCTGACACAGTTCGTATTTTGTTCTTGACCGAAATCGCCGCCTATGGTTGAACGGTCAGGAACGGAGCATGAACATGCAATCGGTCATCGCCCAAAACGCTGAATTGCCCGGTCGGGGTGTGTTACACGACCCCGCCAACCGGTTCGAACCACACCACGCCGAAGCCTTCGATGATGGGTGGAACACGCTGGCCGAAACCGCCCCGCCAGCGCAAACCGTGCTGATCCGGGATGCCTCGCGCAGTATCCTGAGCTGGAATGAAAGCCCGGATTTAGGCTTCGATCGCGGTTTGAACCCCTATCGCGGTTGCGAACATGGCTGTGTTTATTGTTACGCGAGGCCCAGTCACGCCTATCTCGGCTTCTCACCGGGGCTCGATTTCGAAACCAAGCTGATTTTCAAGCCAGACGCCGCCAGCTTGCTGGAGCGCGAATTATCGCGCAAAGCCTACAAGCCCGCTCCGATCATGCTGGGTTCCAACACCGATCCGTATCAGCCGGTCGAACGGCAACTGCGCCTGACCCGCGCCGTGCTCGAGGTGCTTGATCGGTTTAACCACCCAGTCACCATCGTCACCAAATCCGCCGGCGTGTTGCGCGATGTCGATATTTTGCAGCGCATGGCCGCTCGCAACCTCGCCCGCGTGCATCTCTCGATCACGACGCTCGATCCGCGCCTCGCCCGCGCTATGGAACCACGCGCCGCGACCCCGGTGCGTCGCCTGCAAGCCATCGCTGGCCTGGCCGCCGCCAAAATCCCGGTCGGCGTGTTCGCCTCACCGATGATCCCCGGCCTTAATGATGCTGAATTAGAAAAAATTCTCCGCGAATCATCACGCGCTGGTGCCCTCTATGCCAACGCGATTTTGCTGCGCTTGCCCTTGGAAGTGCGCGATTTGATGACCGATTGGCTCAACCGAATTGTGCCTGATCGGGCAGGGCGAATTCTCGCTTTGATCCGCGAGGTGCGCGGCGGCCAATTGAACGATTCGGCCTTTGGCCGCCGTTTCACCGGCCAGGGCCCGTATGCCGCCTTGCTCACCGCCCGCTTTCAGCGCGCCTCCCGGCAATATGGGCTGGAACGCACTCCGCCACCGCTTGACTGCGCCCTGTTCACCCGCCCTACCGCCGCCAAACCAGCCAGCGCCCAGCTTTCTTTATTCGATGACTAAAGAGGCCGAGCATCAAGACACGGATCTGAAAATTTGGCATGGAACTCTAAGCCCAAGCGATTGTTTTAAAAATATATTCATAAAACTGTGTGCGAATCAAAACGTCCAATCTTTAACGTTAGTAAATATATAAAAAAACAGTAATTTTTTCCCGGGATTGCGTGGTAACGTTATCATAACAATAACGTTACCACGCAATTCTCTGAAGTTTACTAGAGCATTGTCCGTTCGCATTGGCTCACGAACAATGCTCCAGCTCATTGTTTTGGCGAGCAACTTTATCCGATCAGGTGATTCCACCTGATCGGATG
>NCBV01000050.1 GCA_002279355.1 Acidiphilium sp. 37-60-79 | reverse complement strand
ACCACAACCCAGTCGCACAGGCCGCCTGATAACCCCACCCCAGAGATCCGCAAACGCCGCGCCGCTATCAGGCCGCGGTCCTCACCGGATGGATACGAATAATCTCGGCCTCGCCGCTGATTTATCGAGAGATAAATAGCCTGTTTTTGGCTGTGTAGGAACTGTGCAGGCGATTTCTCGATTTCTGTGCATTTCTTTGGATGAGAGACACCATTCTATAGAGACGATTCGTATCTTTTGGGAGGCGCTGTGCCCTGCTTTTGTCCGCTTGGCCTGAACCGCGTCGTCATTCCCGATTGATCGCATGATAGAGGACATTATCGTGCGCAAGACAAACTACTTTTTAGAGGTTCGTTTTATGGTTCTTCAGAGCAGAGACAATTTCCTCGAAGTGACAGCACAACGTCGAGAGGTGGGCGTCATCCGGGAACTCGATGAGCGTCGCGGTGGGAAGGTCGCGAACGAATGACCTGACGAGGGCGATCGGCACGTTCCTATCTTGCACACCGTGAAACAAGAGCACAGGAACCGAGATGTCGGAGAGGCTGAAGTTGAAGGCATTGACATACATCCGAACGTCCCACGCCGCACCGCTGGTTCCGGTACGCAGACCCTCCTGGATAGCGTGTTGTAACGCTTCCAGCCGGCCCGGCTCTGACATTACCGCATAATCGGCGGGCGGCAGGTGTGGGCGCATCTTTGCAAGCTCGGTATCGCGGGACGCTTTGGCAGGTTGCCGCATGGTTCTCAGCAGAAGCCGCAGGCCGGGAGGAAAGCGCCGGGCCAGAATCCAGAATATCCGGTTTACAAACGGCAGGTTCTCCGCCACCTCCGGCGCGTCCATCCGCCATGCGCCTGAAACAATCACCGCTGAGGTTACTCTCTCTGGAATGCAAGCCGCGCAAGCAGCCAGATAGGCACCGCCGCCGGAATTCCCAAGGAGAGCAAACCTGCGTAGACCCAAGTGGTTCGCCAGTTGGATCACATCCGCCGCCCAATCTGAAAAGCCTCGCCCAGGCTTGAAATCGGACAGACCCATACCAGGGCGGTCCGGTGCAATGATCCTCAGACCTGAGGACGCAAGAGTCTCTTCACCTAGAACCATCGGCTCAAGCCTGGAGGATGGAGCACCATGAAAATAGAAGACCGGAGTGCCGCCCGGAGTGCCGTATTCCGCGTAGGCAAGTCTGCGGCCATCAGGAAGCTGAATGGCTTGGTTGGTCTTCACTGCGTCCATAGGCGTTCCTGTCAGCTTACCCGACCGAGGCAAGAGCCGGTGCTCTCAGCTTCGATAATCGCGACGACTGGCTCACCGCGATTACGCAGCTCGCGGGCAGTATTCCGGGCGAGCACACCATCGCCTGCGATGATGAAATGATTAACATGGGGCATTTTGCGTTTCCGTTCACCAAGTGTGCGGGTAATCTGGTTTTGTAGTACCGGCCCGAGCACCGCTGTCAACGCTGTAGCAAATACAGTGAGGCCAAGCGCGATCAGCGAGATCACAAATAGTCGCGCATCCAAGCTGCGGGGCACGATATCGCCATAACCCACCGTCGACATCGTCTCGATCTCAAAATACAGCGCTTCCGGCAAGGTAGTAATCGGCGGCGAAAATCCGGCACCAAGTAAAAACGCCCCTAGCACCCCATAGATTAGCAACACAATGACTGACGCGAGGGCAAATAGTGTGCTGGCGGTCAATGACGATCGTTGAAACCCGTTGCGAAACAACAATAGAGCAATCAGCAACACAACGACGTAGAGCGATTGGTTCGTCACCATCGCGCCACCGGTATGCACTGCCAACACCAACTGCGAGAGGGTAATACCAATGGCCGAAAGCCAAGCGATGCGGGACCGGCCAATCAACGCGAGTGCAATTAGCACTTGCAGGACCCCGACAACGGCGCTCGGCACACCGGAGAGAATCAGCGCCGGTATCGTCCCCGAAATCGGGTGCAGCGCGTCAAATAATTTTGTCAGATGAATATGGAAATACTGGGCCGCGAAATGCCGGATCGCAGGTAGCAGCGCAAAGGCGCCAGCGCCACCAACGGCAAACGCCAACGGCACGTGCGGAAACCATAAATCCATCCGCAACTGCCGATATAGGCGATTGCGCAGCAATATCACGCGCGCCTTTGTGTCCCGAAAACCTGCCGCCCAGCGCGCTGTCACCCGGATTGTCCGACGATATTGTCAGTTGTCATGTCAATAGAGATCGGCAACATTGCGCAGCGCTACAACCGCTGACGACTAACCGAGCGCGATTTCAAATCGTTCAATTACGGTATTCGCCAGCAGCTTACGTGCGATTGCCTCGCCCTGCGCACGGGCGCGCGCCGGATCGGTTTCGGCAAGATCAAGCGTAATCACCTTACCAACACGCACCTCGCCAATACCGGCGAACCCAAGCCCGTCAAGCGCATGGCCGATCGCTTTGCCTTGCGGATCCAGCACGCCGTCCTTGAGCATCACGGTGACAACCAGCTTCATCGCGCATTCCTCACTGCATCATCTCCGGGCCCTTCAAATCGCGCACCCCTGCTTCGGGAAGTATGCCGAGCCGCTTTGCCACTTCCTGATAGGCTTCCTCAACCTTGCCCAGATCGCGCCGGAACCGGTCCTTATCCATTTTTTCGTTGGTTTTAGTGTCCCATAAACGGCAATTATCCGGACTAATCTCATCGGCAAGCACAATCCGCATTTCCTCGCCTTCCCACAGTCGACCAAACTCGACCTTGAAATCAACCAGGCTGATTCCGACGCCAAGAAATAATCCAGTGAGAAAATCATTAATCCGGAGCGTCATATGGACGATATCATCCATATCCTGAGCGCTGGCCCATCCAAACGCGCTAATATGCTCTTCGGAGACCATCGGATCGTTCAACGCATCATTCTTGTAGTAATATTCCACGATGCTGCGCGGCAGTCTGGTGCCCTCGACAATGCCGAGGCGGGTTGCCAGGCTGCCGGCCGCGATATTGCGCACGACCACTTCGATGGGAATGATCTCTACCTCGCGGATCAGTTGCTCACGCATATTCAACCGCCGCACGAAATGCGTCGGCACACCAATCTCAGCGAGGCGCTGCATCAAAAACTCGCTAATTCGATTATTGAGCACCCCTTTGCCGGTGATGGTCCCCTTCTTTTGCGCATTGAATGCGGTCGCGTCGTCTTTAAAATATTGGACAAGAGTACCAGGCTCCGGACCCTCGAACAGAATTTTCGCTTTACCTTCATAGAGTTGACGGCGCCGTGCCATGGTGACCTCGTGGATAAATGAAAGCGGGGCAGGGGTGCCGCGCTTATTCATGCTTCGGCTATACCGGTTTGGTGCGGGATGCGCCATGCCATCCGCACATCAGCGCTGCTCGCACGCCGATTAGGCGCTGCGCCGAAATGCGGTTGGCAAGCCTAGGATCGCTTGATCGATCATGGTGCTATCATGTGCCGCATCGACCGACTCACGGAGCGAAAACTCAGTGGCACGCACAGCCAAATCAGTCGCGCGGGCCCGCAACTCGGCCACGGCGGATGCTTCAGCCGCGGCAATCCGATCAAGCGCCATACGCTCGCGCCGCTTGGCGTGAATTTCGGCGTCCTGCATGAATTCGGCGGACATGCGCTGGGCCTCATGCGCTGCTGCCGCGATCATCGACTGTGCGCGGGCCTCAGCCTCGGCGCGACGGCGTTCGGCATCCTTGAGCATCGCTTCCGCTTCGGTGCGTAAGGTTGCTGCCTCCTGCAACGCGGCCGCGATAGCCGCACTACGTTGATCGAGCATGTTGACAATGGCACCGATAATTTTGCGCCCAAAAAGGACCGCAAAAATGACCACCGCGAAGGTGACCCAGAACGCGCCTTTTTCCCAGAACGGCCCATTAAAATCAGCATATTCCATCGCGCAGACCTCCTTATATTTGAGCCTGCGCAAGCGCGCGGCCCAGCAACGCCTGATCGGCCGGCGCACCGGTCAGTCGTTGCACCAACGCGTTGGCAACGTCCGCCGCAATCGTCGGCAAGCTCGCCATGGCCGTTGCCCGTGACTGCTCAATCGCGGCTTCGGATTGCGCAATTTGTGCCATCAACCGCGCATTCTGCGCATCTGCATGCGCGCGAGCATCCGCCTTTGCCTTGGCGATGGCTTCGGCGATAGTTGCCTGGCTGGCGTCGCGTGCTGCCTTAATCGCTCGATTCAACGCTTCGACCGCTTGTTCAGCGGCGTCCCGCGCCTGTTTCGCCGCCACCAAATCCGCTTCGATCCGCTTGGCGCGATCCTCCAGAACCTGACCGACGCGCGGCAAAGCCCAACGCGACAAAGCCAAGTACAGGATAATCATAATCACCGCCATCCACACTACTTGCGAGACGGTGAGTGGATTAGCGAAATCGAGCTGCGGCATTTTATTCGCCGCATAGCCGCGCATCGGGAACGCCAAGAGCAAAAGTCCCAGTGCCGTCGGGCCGGTAAGGAAGCGCGCTTTCATCCGGAGCGACTTAGGCGAACAGAATCAAGAACGCGATAATCAGCGCGAACAACGCAATCGCCTCAGTCAAGGCAAAGCCCAGCAACACATCGCGGAACAGCCGGTCGCGCGCCGCCGGATTGCGGCCCGAAGCCGACACAAAGGCGCCGAACAAATTGCCAATGCCGACGCCTGAACCGGCAACGCCGATCGTCGCAAGGCCGGCACCAATATCACGGGCGAGCAGGGCAGTATCGATAACCATGGATAGTTCCTTTCAAGAGAAAACAGAGCAAGATAACGAACAAACGATGCGGAAACCCTCAATGCATGTAAATCGCGTCGTGGAGATACAAGCAAGTCAGGATCGCAAAAACATAGGCCTGCAAAGCCGCCACCAACAGTTCCAACCCGGTAATGGCAATATTCAAACCCAGCGGCACAATCGCGGCAACAATCCCGGCCGCACCAAAACTTCCAGCCAGCATCAACATGAAGCCAGCAAAAACCTCCCAAATCACATGCCCCGCAGTGATATTGGCAAACAACCGCACAGAATGCGAAATCGGCCGGGACAAATAGGAGATAATTTCAATCGGGATCAGCAAGGGCAGCAACCAAACCGGCATGCCGGGCGGTGAAAACAATTTGAGGAATTTCAAGCCGTGATACCAAAAACCGACCGCCGTCGTGAGCACGAACACGAATGCGGCGAGCGCCCCGGTGATCGCAATTTGGCTGGTAAATGCATAGAAATAAGGAAACAGTCCGAGCAAGTTTCCGACCAAGATGAAAGAAAATAAGGTGAATACGAAGGGGAAGAATTTTTTGCCTTCAGCACCCGCCGTGTCGATCACCATATGATGCACAAATTCATAGGTCATTTCGGCGACACCCTGCATTCGTCCCGGTACCACCGCCGATTGGCGCAGCGCTATGGCGAGCGTGAACAGGATCAACCCAGCGGCAACCACCATCATCTGGTTCGAATTGGCAAAGCCCATCGCATGGCCCATCGCGCCGAGACCCGACGTCAAATGGAACTGCCCTAGCGCGTCAATTTTAGCCGATCCCGCCACCTGTTGTCCTTCCCTCTACTCTTTCTCAGATCGATCGTTGCGCGACGTGCCCGCCGATCTAATCACGTTCAATATCCCGGCCGCAGCGCCAATGGGCACGAAAATAATCATCAATAACGGTTTGGTCCCGAATAACCGGTCCAGCCCGTAGCCAATTGCCACCGCAATCGCCAGGGACGCAACCATCTCGGTGCCCATCCGCATCGCCAAGCTGAATGGATTAGGACCCGTATCCTGCCCCGATCCGCGATGCCCGTTAGGATCATCATCCTGCTTAACGCCGGCCCGACGCTGTGCCGCCTCAAGACGCTGGTCAAATGAACCGCCAGCGCGATCGCCCCGCTCCGGATGGTCCTGGTCCATGCGCCCTCAATTGCTGCTCAACTGCCGCGGCCGTTTGCTACCGAGCGATGCGCTCGAAGTCAATGCGCTCACGGACGCGCGATGAAATTATATGCGTCGAAATCAATATGATTAGATCGAAATCGACTTATTCAGCCGCAATTGATTCGCGCGGCGCGTCAGCCAGCGCGATTGCCGCTGTCAGATCAACGGAGAGCAACCGCGATATTCCGCGCTCCTGCATGGTCACGCCATAAAGCCGGTCCATCCGCGCCATGGTCAAATGATGATGGGTGACCACCAAAAACCGCGTGCCCGTTTCGCGTTCGACATCGCGGAGCAGCAAACAAAACCGCTCGACATTGGCGTCATCCAACGGCGCATCCACCTCATCCAGCACGGCAACAGGCGCTGGATTGCAGCGAAAAGCGGCGAAAATCAGGGATAATGCCGTCAGCGCCTGCTCGCCGCCCGACAGCAGCGACAAGGTGGCCGGGCGTTTACCCGGGGGTTCGGCGAATATCTCGAGCCCCGCCTCCAACGGATCATCCGAGCCGACCAGCGCCAAATGCGCGCGGCCGCCACCGAACATGCGCTGAAACAAGGCTTGAAAATGCCGATCAATTTCCAGGAATTTTCCGCGCAGCCGCTCGCGCCCTTCGCGGTTTAAATGGCCAATGGAGCCGCGTAATTTGGCAATCGCTTCGGCAATTTCCCCGCGCTCACGATCAATCTGGTCAATCTGGGTCTCGATTTCGAGCGCATCCTGCTCGGCGCGTAAATTAACCGGCCCCATATCCTCGCGCTCGCGGGTGAGCCGCTCAAATCGTCGCCGGGCGCGTTCAGCCGATTCGGGGCTCGGGTCGATCACCACTGGCAGGGTTGGATTTGCCCCCAACCGTCCGATGATCCGCTCCTCAACGCTGCCCCAGGCATGATCCGCCTCGGCCGCGCGCGCGATCGCCGCGTTCAGCCGCTCCGCCCCGGCCGCTTCGGCTGCTGCTGCGGCAGTGGCCCGAATTTGCTGCTCTCGTGCCGCTTGTTCGGCAGCGCTCTGGCTCGATGCGGCCCGCGCATGCGCTGCCCGCGCCGCCGTGAGCGCCGCCTCGGCCTCAGCGCGGGCGGCTTGACCCTCCTGCGCCTGCGCCAAACGATCACGCTGCTGCACCGCCTCGCGCTGGCGCGCCTGTAAATCGATCACGCGCGCCGCCGCATCGCGGGCGCGTTCACCCCATTGCGGCGCCTCGTTGGCGAGTTGCGCTCGTCGCAATTTGGCCCGTTCCGCCTCATCGCGCGCACGCGTCAGTTCGTTCCGGGCCGATTGCTCCGCTACTCGGGCTGCGGTGGCCGCAGCGCGCGCTTGATCGAGCGCTGCGCGTAACGGTTCGCTCGCGCCAGCGTCGCTCATCGCCGCTTTTGCCGCGTGCAAGGCCGCTTCAGCCTCAGTGAACTCCAGGGCAAAACGCTCCCGCGACTCGCTCAACGGGGCGACACGGGCGGCTAGGCGCTCGGCCTCGGCCTCGATCCGATTGGCTTGCGCGAGTTTGGCTGATGCATCGCTACGCGCCCGATCGGCTCGCTGCTCCGCTTCCCTGCGGGCGTTGCGGGCTGCGGTTTCCTCGTCGCGTGCCGTCCGCTCCTGCTGGGCGGCGGCCTCGCGTGCGGCCTTTGCCGAGTCGGCGGTTTGCGCGCTCGCGGCGTGATCGCGCTTGAGTTTGGCCAGCCGATTACGTTGAGCGAGGCGGGTGGCCGCATCGCTCGGCGCGCCAGCGCGCATGGTGTAGCCATCCCAGCGCCACAACGCGCCATCGCGCGCCACCAAAATCTCGCCCGGCTGCAAGCTTTCCTGCAACGCCGCGCCATCGCCACCCTCGGGCAGCAGCAAAATATGATCGAAAGCGCGGGTAAGGGCAGGGGGGGCCGAAACATGTACACTCAGCCGCTCTAAGGGACGCTGATGCGCCGGCTGCGGCGGCAATGCGCGCCAAAAACGCGGAGCCTGCGGGTCGAGCCCTGCCGATAGTTCTGCCTGTAACGCGGCACCCAACGCCGTTTCCAACCCGTCCGCCACGGTAATTTGATCCAGCACCGGCGCGCTATCGCGGCCAAATTTTTGCGCGAGCATCGCCACCAACCCGTCGCGTTCGGCGGTAATGCGCGAGAGCGCCGCCTCCGCCTCGGTCGCCGCACGGCGCGCCATATCGAACTGCTGCGAGGCCGCTTCGCGCGCCGTTTCGCTGGCTTCAGCGTGCCGCCGGGCCGCGTCCAGCGCCGCATCCGCGTCCGCTCGCGCCGTATCTGCCGCGACAGCCTGATCCTGTGCCGTTTGCAATTGTGCAGCTGGGATTAACGTCGCAAGCGCTTGTTCATGCGCATTGGCCGCGTCGCGGGCACGACTCGCGGCGCGGTTCGCTCGCTCCTGCGCGGCGTTGAGAGCGAACTGCGCGGCATCCGTCGCCGCCTTATGCCCCGCAACAGCCGCCGTTGCTGATTCGACGTTCGATTCCGCCTGCGTCAAAGCGGGCAAGGCGGCCGCCAGCGCCGCTTCAGCCGCAGCGATCACTGTCGGCGCATTAAGCAAACGTTGATCCAACGCCTCAATCTCGCTGCGCAGCCGCTCAATCGCCGCGTCGGCATCTTGCCCCATGCGCTTGGCGTGCTCGAGGTCACGCTCAATTTGCGCGAGGCGCTGGTTAATCTCAGCTTGCGCCGCCGCCGCGGCCCGCATGGTCGCCTCGGCTTGCTCAGCGCCAATCCGGGCGCGTTCCAGCGCAGTCCGATGCTCGGCTTCGCGCTCGCGCAAGGGTGCCAAGGCGGCGTCCGCCGCTGCGGCCGCTTGCGCGGCGGCTTGCGCCTGCTGCCGCCGCTCGGCATCATCGGCCCGCGCATGTCGCACCGCCTCGTGTGCCTTAGCGCGGTTGCGCTCCGCTAAAGACCGCTCGATCGACGTGGATTCGAGTTCGGCATCCCGGATGGCGCCCGATAAGGTGCGATAGCGCGCCGCTTGCCTCGCCTGCTTGCGCAACGCCTCCAGCCGGATTTCCGATTCGCCGCGCAACTCCTCGGCCCGAGCCAGATTTTGCTCGGCGGCGCGCAATTTCAGCTCCGCCTCATGTCGGCGTGCGTGCAAACCGGCGACCCCGGCCGCCTCTTCCAAAATCCCGCGCCGATCCTCGGGGCGTGCCTCGATCAGCGCGCTCACCCGGCTCTGGCTGATAATGCCCGCGCTGCGCGCACCAGAGCCCAAATCCGCGAACATCGTCGCGACATCACGTGCCCGCAGCTCCCGCCCGTTCAGCCGATAGGTGCTGCCCGACCCGCGCTCGATCCGGCGGGAAACCTCGATTGAGTCTGCATCCTGGAACGGGGCGGGCGCGGTGCCCGCCGCATCGGCGAGGCCAAGCGTCACCTCCGCCAAATTGCGCGCAGGGCGAGTCGCGGTGCCGGCAAAAATCACGTCATCCATTTCGCCGCCGCGTAGCGACTTGGCGCTCGCCTCGCCCATCGCCCAGCGCAGCGCATCAACGAT
Organism: Acidiphilium sp. 37-60-79; assembly: GCA_002279355.1. Lineage (GTDB taxonomy): Bacteria > Pseudomonadota > Alphaproteobacteria > Acetobacterales > Acetobacteraceae > Acidiphilium. Next base: position 683 of record NCBV01000050.1, on the reverse strand, counting down.
ATTGGATTTTGGCAGAATTTCCAGCATCGCCGGTTCGGCGAAGCTTTTGAAACCAGCAATCCGCAGATGCGATAGGCGCGCGGTCAATGCAGCCCTATGCCTCCCCGATCATCGACGAAAATTGTTGAAAATCAACGGCTCCAGGATGTTTTTTACCGTTAAATATGAAAGTCGGTGTCGCATCGACCTTATAGATTTTCTCAGCATGCTTGCGCTCACCAATGATGAATTTCTGCAACGGCACACTGGTCACCGCTGCGTTAAAACTGGCCCGATCCATGCCGGCGAGGGCCGCGAATTTGAATAAGGCGTCTTGATACTCCGGCAGTGTTTTTAATTTGGGATCATCAGCCCACTCATATTGGTGAGAAAACAACATCTCATTGAACGCGACATAGCGGCTTTCAGGGAGTGAACGGGCAACCGCAGCGGCCATAAGTGCCACGCTACTGAGCGGAAAATCTCTGAAAATATAATATAATTTCCCAGTTTTCACATAAGCGGCAATGATTTTTGGCAAAGCATGGGTGGCAAACTCCGCGCAATGTGGGCAATCCATCGAAAAATATTCAATGATTTTCAGTTTGGCGTTTGGATTGCCGATTGCGCGCAAACCCATGGGATTGGGTTGTCCCGCCGCGAGGCCGGTCACCGGCGCGAGTGCGGCAGCGCCGACTAGGGAT
>NCBV01000098.1 GCA_002279355.1 Acidiphilium sp. 37-60-79 | reverse complement strand
CGATGGAAGTATCGATAATGTCCATGACCACGCCGCCGCGAATCGCCGATATTGCGCCTTCCGATCCTCACGTGACGGAGTATGACCGCACGCAAATTGCCACATATCTGCGTTTGCTGGATGCGGCGGCCGAGGGCGCCGCATGGGAGGAAGTGTGCAGCATCGTCCTGGGAATTGATCCCGGCACCGCACATGACCGCGCCCGCCAATGCTATGAATCCCATTTGGCACGGGCGCATTGGCTATCGGAGAGCGGATATCGTGATCTTTTGAATTCGCCTGATTGAATATCTACAGATGTTTATCGACCGGTTGTTACAATGCAATGACAACAACAATATATCACTTGACAAAATCGGGACTGAAAATAGGTTCGAATTCTGGCTCTAACATGTCCACAAACAGTTAGGGGAGAATATCCTTTGTCAGATCAAAATTGGCGCATAGCCGAAGATTATATAATTACGCGTACTTTGAATTCGTCGTCGATCGCTTGGGAATTTCTCCCTGGCTGATCCAACCAAGTCAGCCACGCACGAACCGGTCTTTTGGAACCCTGACGACTACGCCAAAGTCGTCATCCTGGAGCCTGCGCCGTCTGCGGTAGGTTCGCGGTCATTTACGCTCGCGAATCTTCCGGCAAATTCGCTCCGGCGCGATGCGGAGGACGGCGCGCACGTTATCGTCCGCGTTGCCACAATGGCGCTTCAACTCTGGATCATCAACGCAAGCGATCAATATGCGCCGTTGGCGGCGGTGCTGCCGCTGGATGCATCGGTTGGCGATCGTGCTGAAGCAACACTCCGATTCTGGCGTCTGCTCGCACATGGCGGCGCGAGCAGCAGCGACACGGGACGCAACAATGACAAGTTGATGAGCGCCCTGCGTGCGTTAGACGCGAAGCTCGATGGCGCCAGCTACCGCATGATCGCCGAAGCGATTTTCGGCGCTGATCAGATCAATACTGAGCCGTGGAAAACATCGTCGCGCCGTGATGCAATTATTCGGCTGGTGCGGAACGGCATCGCCATGATGCGCGGGAAATATCGTAGCCTGCTCCATCGACGAGATTAGGATTGATATTTTGGCGCTGCATTGCCCGATAATCGCATTCGTTCAAAGCCAGACTTTCGGAAATCCTGAAAGTGCCAGGATCGAAATACCGGCAAGCAGCGTTTCCGGAATGCTTGAGAACCGGAAACCCAGAAACCCTGAAAGTCCACGATCGGCGCAGTCGTAAACGCACAAAAACTGAAACGCGGAACCCCGGCAACGGATAAACGCGGTAATCCGTAAATACGTCGGGAGGGGTGGCGATTTACATCCCTGCATCTTCGCCATCCC
>NCBV01000017.1 GCA_002279355.1 Acidiphilium sp. 37-60-79 | reverse complement strand
TCGATGGCGCGGGATTGAGGGTGGGTGCCGAGGATTTGGCGGAGGAGGAGCAGAATCGCGGAGAGACGGTCGGTGAGGGATGGTGCAGAAATGTTAATAAAACTCGCCATGAGTTAATATTGCATAGGAGCGGCGGGGTGCGCAAGGCGCGAAAAGGGAGCGTTTGGTGGGGTGCTGAAATGACTTCTATTTGTCACTTGGGCATGGTGGCAATCGTCACATATTCTGGCGCACTTTGGAATGGCTGCAACAAGCAGTCATTCAAACAGCGAGGAACATCATGGCTCACACCACTCACGAACATCATGCGCACGCCGCCATGCATCATGAGCGCGCTGCTCATCATCACCACGAGGCTGCCAAGCATGCCGAAGCGCATGAGCATGAAGCTGCTGCGCATCACGCTCACTTGGCGCATGCGCACCATCTGCATGCCACCCATCATGCGGACGAAGCCGCCAAGCAGGCTGCCGACACCCATGCCCATGCTTAACTAACCAAAGGCCGGAGCGCTCACCTGCTCCGGCCTTTCGCTTTATTGCCGCGACGCCGGCGCTGCAGGCGCGGGAGATTGCCAAGCACGCGGCGATCATTGGCGTTGGGGGGGGCGATAAACTTAGGGGAGCAAAACGATTTTGCCGCCAAGGCCGCCAGCGTCGATCCGGCGGTGGACCGTTTGAGCGGCGGCGAGGGGGAGCCGGTCGATGACGGTGGGGTGAATCGTGTGGTTGTGCAGGCGTTGGAACAGGAGTGCCATATCGGATTTGAAGTCGTCTTGGTGTGTTTTGCGGCGGTCGGTGATGCTGTACCAGCAGGCGCGTCGGCCGCCAAACAATGGGCTGAGACTGTTCCATAGCTTAAGGCGGGCGATGCCGAGTGCGGCGGCGAGCAGGCTTTCGCGCCCGGTGGCCATGGTTTGTGACCCGTAGCCGACGAGCAAGCCGCCTTGGGCGAGGCAGGCGAAGGATCGGCTGAAATGGGGTCCGCCGATCGCATCAAACGCGGCGGCGACGCCGGAGGTGCCTTGGCTGATGGTGGTGAGGCGATGGACAGCGGCGACGAAATCGCCGTTGCGGTAATCGATGGCGGTGGCGCCGAAGCGTTCGACGATGGGCATGTTGGCGGCGGAGCAGGTGCCGATGGCGTTGAGGCCGAGCGCTCGGGCGAGGTCAAGCAGGGCGGTGCCGACGGTGCCGGATGCGCCGATGACCAGAATTGTGGCGCCGGGCGCGAGATGTTGGCAACGGGTGAGCATTTGGAAGGCGGTGAGATAGGCGAGTGGGATGCAGACCGCTTCGGCCGGATCGAGGCCGTCGGGGACGGGGACGAGGCCGTTGGCGGGGCGGATTGCGTATTGGGTGTAGCCGCCGGTGACGCAGAGATCGGCGACGATTTGGCCGATCGGCGGGCTGGTGACGCCGGGGCCGTGCTGTTCGACGATGCCGACGAGATCATAGCCTGGCGTGAAGGGCAGCGGACCTTTGAAATCGGGGTATCGGCCACGGCGGATGAAACTGTCGGTAAAGCCGGTGCCCGCGGCGATTACGCGCAGGCGGACTTCGCCGGGGCCGGGCTCGGGCATGATCGATTCATGGACCAGTTCGAGAACGTCCGGGCCGCCGAAGCGAGCAATGCGAATATGGTCCCAGGTCATGGGGCGAGTGTGCGCGTTTTTGGGGAGGCACGCAAAGGAGCGAAAAATGGGTGATGTTGGGTGGTTCGTGCCGTGCCGTTCGCGCGGGGCAACGCGCGTGGAAAATATTAGGGTGCGGCGCCATGCGAGCGGTGCGAAACAGCTTCAGGCGCTGGTTTCTGTGCCGTCGAGCCGGTCATTCGGCGATGAGGCTGAGGAGCGAATCGCCGTAGCGGTCGATTTTGCTGGTGCCCATGCCGGGGATGGCGGCGAGGTCGGCGCGGGTGCTGGGGCGGGCGTTGGCGAGGGCGATTAATGTGCTGTCGTGGAAAATGACGTAGGCGGGCACGCCTTGCTCGCTCGCGAGTTGTTTGCGGAGCGCGCGGAGTTTTTCAAAAAGTGGGGCGTTGCTGTCTTCGATGGGGATGGCGGCCTTGGCGGCGCGGGTGGCTGCACGGGCCTGCGATGTGGATGGGGATGTGGATGTGGATGGGGATGATTTTCGCTCTGGCTCAAGGTCGCGGCGAAACGAAATGGGCTGCTGGCCGCGCAGGATGGGGGCGGCGCGTTCGGTGGGGATGAGGGCGCCGAAGGCATCGTGATCGACGGCGAGAATGCCATTGACGACGAGTTGGCGAAAGACGGAGCCCCAGCCTTTGCGATCAAGCTCGGTGCCGACGCCGAAGGTGGGGAGCGCATGATGGTTAAAGCGGGTTATTTTTTCGGTTTGGATGCCGAGCAGGAGATCGGTGAGGTGGCCGACGCCGAAGCGCTGGCCGGTGCGGTGGATGGCGGAGAGGGCTTTGCGGGCGGCAATGGTGCCGTCCCACGTCGCGACCGGGCGGGCGCAATTATCGCAATTGCCGCACGGAGCGGGATAGGTTTCGCCGAAATGGGCGAGGATGGCTTGGCGGCGACAGCCGGCGGTTTCGCAGACGCCGAGCAGCGCATCGAGCTTGCCGCGTTCGATGCGTTTGACCGGCTCGGGCGCGTTGCCTTGATCGATCATGCGGCGGCGGAGCACGACGTCTTGCATGCCATAGAGGAGAAAAGTTTCGGCTGGGTTGCCATCGCGCCCGGCGCGGCCGGTTTCCTGATAATAGGCTTCGAGGCTGGAGGGCAGATCGAGATGGGCGACGAAGCGCACGTCGGGCTTGTCGATGCCCATACCGAAGGCGATGGTGGCGACCAGCACGAGGCCTGATCCGGTGAGGTCATCGGCGTTTGCGCTTGCAGCCAAGCGGCGGTTTCATCGACCGTGGCGCGGCTGAGGCAATAGACGATGCCGCTGGCGCCGGGATGGCGGCGCAAAAAGCTGAGCAATTGGCGCTTGGGTTCGGCTTTTGGCAGGATTGCATAGGTGATGTTCGGGCGATCGAAGCTGGAGAGGAACAGCCGGGCATTGGGCAGGCCGAGGCGGCGGGCGATGTCCTCGCGGGTTTGCGGGTCGGCGGTGGCGGTGAGCGCGATGCGCGGCACGCCGGGATAGCGCCCGCCGAGGCTCGCGAGTTGCAGATATTCCGGGCGGAAATCATGGCCCCATTGGCTCACGCAATGGGCTTCATCGATGGCGAACAAAGCGATGCGCAGATCATCGAGCAGGGCCATGAAATCATCCGAGACCAGCCGCTCGGGCGCGACATAGAGCAGATCGAGCGTGCCTGCGCGCAATTGGCTGCGCACGGCGGATTGTTCGGCGCCGGTGATACTGGAATTGAGGGCGGCGGCGCGCACGCCGAGCTGGCGCAGGGCTTCGACCTGGTTGCGCATCAGCGCGATGAGGGGCGAAACCACCACGGCGACGCCGGGACGGCACAAAGCGGGGAGCTGATAGCAAAGCGATTTGCCGCCGCCGGTGGGCATGAGGACGATGGCGTCCTGGCCGGTGATGAGATGGTTGACGATGTCAGCTTGATCGCCGCGAAAGCCGGAATGACCGAAAATGCGGTGCAGGAGCGCGAGGGGATCGGGCGGATCAGGCGGCGCGTCCGGGCGGGTGCGGGGATGGGTCAGGCTGGGCACGGAAGATGTGTACGATTATCCGCCGTGTCGGAGCAAGCATCGCGCAGGCCGATGACAGGGTTATGGCTGAGCGCGTATAGGAGCAAACCGATTGAAGGAGGTGACCATGTCCGCCAATGAAGCTTTGCAGGCTCGACATTCCGCCGCTGTGGCGCGCGGGGTGGGGATTGCCCATCCGGTTTACTGCGCGCGCGCCGAAAATGCCGAATTATGGGATGAAGACGGGCGGCGCTATATTGATTTCGCGGCGGGGATCGCGGTGCTCAATACCGGGCATCGGCACCCGAAAGTGATTGCGGCGGTGCAAGCCCAGCTCGGCCTGTTTACCCATACCTGCTTTCAGGTGTCGCCCTATGAACCCTATATCGCGCTCGCGGAACGGCTGAACGCGATCGCGCCGATCGACGGGCCAGCCAAGACAGTGTTTTTGACCACCGGGGCGGAGGCTGTTGAAAATGCGGTGAAAATTGCCCGCGCCGCCACTGGGCGACCCGGCATTATCACCTTTGCCGGGGGCTATCACGGGCGCACCCTGCTCACCATGGCGATGACCGGCAAGGTGCTGCCTTACAAGAAAAATTTCGCGCCGATGCCCGCGGAAATTTATCACGCGCCGTTCCCGTTTGAGCCGTTTGGGGTCAGCGTCGCGGATAGTCTGCGCGCCATCGATATGCTGTTCCGTGCTGATATCGAACCCTCCCGCGTGGCTGCCATTGTGATCGAGCCGGTGCAGGGGGAAGGCGGGTTTATCCCCGCCCCCGCCGAGTTGCTCCAGGCGCTGCGCGCTTTGTGCGATCAGCACGGTATTTTGCTGATCGCCGATGAGGTGCAAACCGGCTTTGCCCGCACTGGGCGGATGTTCGGCATCGAACATTCCGGGGTGAAACCCGATCTGATGACCATTGCTAAGTCACTGGCTGGCGGGTTTCCGCTATCGGGCGTGATCGGCCGCGCCGCCATCATGGATGCGCCCGAACCCGGCGGCCTCGGCGGCACTTACGCCGGTAGCCCGCTCGCCTGCGCCGCCGCCCTCGCCGTGCTCGACGTGATCGAAGAGGAAAAATTGGTCGAACGCGCCAATAGCATCGGCGCCACCATCACCAGCCGCCTGCACGCTATCGCCCATCGCAATAGCAGCCTACCCGTCAACGCCATCCGCGGCCCTGGCGCGATGATCGCGTTCGATATCGTCAAACAACGCGGCACCACCGATCCCGACCCCGACACCACCCGCGCCGTTCTCGCGAAAGCGCGCAGCCTCGGCCTGATCCTGCTGTCCTGCGGGGTTTACGGCAATAGCATCCGCCTGCTCAGCCCCCTCACCATCGGTGACGCCACCCTCGCCGAAGGACTCGACCTGCTCGAACAGGCACTGACGGTTTGAGCCGGGGAATTGGGGCAAGGGAACGGAAAAGGCCAAGGGGCGCTGCCCCTTGGAACCCCGGCAAAGGCTGAGCCTTTGCAATCCATTCGTTTTAGGGTTGGGGAGGGCGAGGCATTGGCCTATCCCCAGCCTTTGCCTGAATCGCCCTCCCCAACCCTAAAACGCTAGAGGGTTCTAAGGGCTCGACCTTAGCGGGTCCAGGGCAGAGCCCTGGCCTTCCCCTACCCTACCCTCTTCCCGCGCTTAACCCGTTCAGGTCGTTTCAGGTCAAGTCAGGGCTTGGGCGCGGACGAGGCGGGCGAAGGTGCCTTTTTCGTTGAGGAGGCTGGCGTAGGTGCCGGATTCGATGATTTGGCCGGCATTGAGCACGGCGATGTGATCGGCGTCGCGCACGGTGGCGAGGCGGTGGGCGACGACGAGGGTGGTTCGCCCGGTGCGCAGGCGGGTGAGGGCTTGTTGGACGAGGGCTTCGGATTCGGCGTCGAGGGCGGAGGTGGCTTCATCGAGCAGGAGGATGCGCGGGTCGCGCAGGAGGGCGCGGGCGATGGCGATGCGTTGGCGTTGGCCGCCGGAGAGGCGTTGGCCGTTGACGCCGACGCGGGTTTCAAAGCCTTCGGGCAGGGTTGTGACGAAATGGGCGGCGGCGGCGTGGGCGGCTGCTTCGATGGCGGTGCGGCTGGCGTTGGGGCGACCCATGGCGATGTTGGCGGCGATGGTATCATCGAACAGGAGCGAATCCTGGCCAACATAGGCGATGGCGGCGCGCAGGCTGGTGAGGGTCAGGCGGGTGATATCGATATCATCGATCAGGATACGGCCGTGCTGGGCATCGTAGAGGCGGGGGATGAGGGCGAGGGCGGTGGATTTACCGGCGCCGGAGGCGCCGACGAGGGCGAGGGTGCGGCCGGGTTCGGCGGTGAAGGAGAGATCGACGAGGCCGGGGCGGCCATCGGGGTAGGCGAAGGCGACGTGCTCGAAGGTGACGCGACCGGGGCCTTGGGGGAGGGTGATTGTGCCGGTGGCGGGGGCGGTGGCGGGTTCATCGATCACGGCATAGACGCGGTTGAGGCCGGCGAGGCCTTCTTGGATGGCGGCGTTCATGGTGCCGAGTGCGCGCAGCGGGCGCGAGGCGATCAGCAGGGCGGCGACGAAGCCGGTGAAATTACCGATACCGGCGGCGCCGGCAGCGTTGCGCCAGCCGGCGAAGCCGATGACGGCGGCGATGGCGACGCCGCCGAGCACTTCGAGCATCGGGTCGAGGGCGGCGCGGCCACGGATCATGCGGAGCAGGGCGGTGTAGAGCTGGTCGAAGGCTTGGTTGGCGCGGTGTTGTTCGGGCTGTTCGAGCCCGTAGGCGCGCACGGTGCGGGCTTGGGCGAAGCTTTCGGTGAGCAGGGAGGCGGCTTCGCCCATGCGTTCTTGCATGCCGCCGGAGGCGCGGCGGATGCGCCGGCCAATTTTTTGCACCGGCAGCCCGGCGAGCGGGTAGAGCACGGCGGCGATGAGGCTGAGTTCCCAATCGATCCAGATCATGGTGATGACGAGGCCGATGAGGGTGAAGGCGTCGGCGATGCCATTGACGGCGCGGGACATGGCTTCGCGGATGATTGTGGCATCGGTGGTGAAGCGTGCGGCGAGGGCGGCGGGGGGTTCGCGTTCGAGGCGGGCGAGTTCGGCGTTGGTGAGGTGGGCGAACATGGCCGATTGCAAGCGTTTGATGGTGCCGAGCACGACCTGTTGGGTCAGGATGGTTTGGGCATATTGGGCGATGGCTTTGACCAGGGTGACGGCGAGGACGATGGCGGGGACTTGATAGAGGATGCGCGGGTCGCGTTTGGCGAACATGGTGAAAGCGCGGTCGATCAAGGCGGGGTAGAGGGCGGTGGTGCCCGACATGAGCAGGGTGGCGATGATGATGAGGGCGATGCGCCCGCGAAAATGGCGCACGTGATCGCGCCAGAGGCGGCGGACCAGCGGCAGGGTGGCGGGGTGGGATGGATCAGCCATGGTCGGGTTGATTCTCATGCATTTGCGCGCTGATCAATTCCACCTGCCGCGACAGGCGGGCAAGCGATTCGACCAGGGAGGTTGGGGCGGCGGGCGCGATTAGGGGCGGCTGGGTTTGGGCGGGGGCGGGCGCGTCGAGCTGGTTGGTGAGATAGGGCACCCATGGTTCGAGCCAAGCGCCATCGGCGCGGGTGAGGCTGGGGGTGGCGAGGCGGAGGGACACCAGCCGACCGGCCATGCGGCGCAGCGTGGCGTCGACGACCACGGCGCGGCGCAGTTCGGGATCAGTGCCGCGATGGGGTTCGGCGAGGGCGCGGGCGATGGAGGCTTCGAGATTATTGCTGGCGAGGCCGGCGGCGCGGCGGGCGGCAGCGAGGGTGGCTTGGGCGGGCTCAGTGAGGCTTGCAAAGGTGGCGCGCAGATAGGCTTGGTGGGCGGTGATTGCGGCGTTGCTGGCGGCGGCGAGGCGGTTGGTCTCGAAACTGGGCCAGAGCAGCAGATTGGCGGCGATGGCGAGCAGGCCGCCCAGCAGCGTAAAGCCGATGCGCGAGAGGGCGACGAGGCGGGGGCTGGTGCCGGGGGCGATTTGCTCGATCAGCAACACGATCATGGGGGTGAGGATGGCGACGAAGGCGCTGAAATTGGCGCCGCGCACGGCGAAGGCGGCGAGGGCGAGCGGTACCATAGTCAGCGAGATTGCGAGCGGCGTGGTACAGATGAGTCCGATCAGGGCGGCGAGGATGCCGCCGGCGACGGTGCCGCCGACGCGTTCGGCGGCGCGAATCCAGGTTGCCGAGAAATGCGGTTGCAGGGTGAGGATCATGGTGATCGCGAGCCAATGGCCGAACGGATTATGGATCCGGTGCATCACGAAGAGCACCGGGACGATGATGCAGGCGGTGCGGGTGGCGTGACGCAGCGACACCGAGTTCCAGGTGAGGTTGGCGCGCAGGGTTTGCAGCGCGGTGCCGATGATCGGCGGGCGAGCATCGGCGAGGGTTGGATCGGCACCGGGCGGTGCGGAGGAGGTGAGCAGCACGGAGAGATGCTCGGCGATGGCGCGCAGCGGCGGTTGGGTGCGCGCGGGCGCGGTGATGGCGAGGTGGCGGAGCTGGTCGAGCGCGGCGCTGCGCTCGGGGGTGGTGAGCGGGCGATCATCCGCGATGTCGGGGGCGGCGCCGGTGAGAAAGCCAGCAATGTGTTGGAGCGCGGGTGCGGCGGTGGATGGATCGGCGGGGTCGGTCAGGCTGTCGCTCAGGGCGATGAGGGCTTCGAACACCAGATCGAGCGTGGCGAGGCGCAGCGCAATGCGGTTGCCGCGCACGCTGGCGGCCCCTTGGCGGCGGAAGGTGATGAGGGTGATGGCGCGGGCCTGTTCGATGGCCTCGCGCACGGCGCGGCGATGTTGGCTGGCGTGGCGATCGAACGCGGTTTCGCTGGGGTTGGTGCTGATATCCGCAAGATCAAGGCTGAGCGCGGCGAGGGCGCGGGCGGTGCGCGCGAGGGCGGCGCGGGCGGGTGCGTGCGGGCGCATGCGCCAGAGACCGAGGGTGAGCAAAGCGGCCCAGAATGCGCCGGCGGCAAAAATGGCGCCGATGCTGGCATCGAGCGCGAAAGACGGGGATGGCCGGTCGAGCGCCAGCACGGTGGCGACGCCGAACAGATTGCCGAATTGCATGCCGCCTTGGCCGTAGATGCGCGACAGGCTGCCGGCAAAAATCAGGATGGCGCCGACCAGCAAGGCGCAGGCAGGGGCGAAGGCGAGCAGCGGCGGCAGGAGTGCGAAAGCAAGACCGCCGAGCAGGCCGAGGAGCAAAATGGGGATCAGGCGGGTGCGCACCGGGCCGCCCGGATCGGCAAAGCAGGCGAGCAGAGCGCCCAAAGCGGCGATGCCAAGGAGCGGGATGTGCAAAATGGCACCCAGCGCCATGGTGACGGCGATGGCGATCGCGGCACGCAGCCCTTCGAGCAGCGAGATCGCGCGCAGATCGAGCCGGAAATTCGGGGTGCCGGGGCGGATCGACGTGGTGAACGCGTTAGCCTGGGCCATCGATCCCGAATAATCCGGTGCGCGGGAAGCCGCTGGGCGGCAATTTGCCTGCGCTACCGCGCGCGCCGAGCCAGGGGGTGAGGTTGGTTTCGGTGCGGATTTTTTCGCCCAGCACCCAGCTCAGACCGTCGGTATGGTTAAAGAATTTCACATCGGCGAGGCCGCCATCCTTGTATTTTTGCAAGGCGACGCCTTGGCCTTTGGCCATTTCCGGGATTTGTGCGCTGGGGAACACCAACAGCTTGCGATTTTGCCCGATGACGGCGCAATGATCGCCCGACACACGGCGGATGAGCAAGGCTTCCTCGCCGGGTTTGAGGCTGAGAAGCTGCTTGCCGGTGCGTTTTTCGGCGGCGAGTTCGGCGCCGCTGAGGATGAAACCGCGCCCGGCACTGCTGGCGAGCAGATATTTCGCGGCTTGGTCGGCGACGAACAGGGTGCGCAGATCATCTTCGTTGCCGAGTTCGATCAGCAAGCGGATGGCTTGGCCATCGCCACGGCCACGCGGCAGATCGCCCGCGCGGAGCGAATAGACCCGGCCATTGGTGGCGAACAATGTGAGCCGGTCGGTGGTTTCACAGGCGAGCAGGGATTTCAGCCGGTCGCCTTCCTTGAAGCGCAAGTCGCTATCGGCGCCGGGGGCCGGTTTTATTGTTCCTTTGATCGCGCGAATCCAGCCTTTGTCCGAGAGAATGACGGTGATCGCTTCGCGCTCGATGAAGGCTTCGGCGGCGACCTCGACCACGGGGGCGGCGCCATCGATGGTGGTGCGGCGCGCACCGATTTTGCCGCCGCCAAAGCGGGTGCGGGTGGTTTTGATTTCGGCGGCGATGGTGCTCCAGCGCAGCGCTGGATCATTGAGTAGGGCGGCGAGGCTGGCGGCTTCGGCGGTGAGTTTGGCGTGTTCGGCACGCAACTCCATTTCTTCGAGGCGGCGCAGGCTGCGCAGGCGCATATTCAGGATCGCTTCGGCCTGGATTTCGGTGAGGCGGAAGGCGGCCATCAGCACGGGTTTGGGTTCGTCTTCGGTGCGGATGATGCGGATCAGCTCATCGAGATTGAGAAAGACCGCGAGATAGCCATCGAGAATTTCCAGCCGCCGGGCGATGGCGGCGCCGCGATGGCGCGAGCGGCGGAGCAAAACCTCGTGGCGATGATCGAGCCAGGCGCGCAGCATGGGTTTGAGGCCGAGCAGGCGCGGGGTGCGATCCGCATCGATCACGTTCATATTCATCGAGAATCGCTGTTCGAAGGCGGTGGCGCGAAACAGGCTGGCCATCAGCATGTCGGGATCGACGGTGCGGCCTTTGGGTTCCAGCACGATGCGCAATTGATCGCTGCTTTCATCGCGAATATCGCCGAGCAGCGGCAGTTTTTTGTCGGCCAGCAATTCGGCGACCTGTTCGATCAGGCGGGATTTTTGCACCTGATAGGGGATTTCGGTGACCACGATGTGCCACATGCCGTGCTTGAGGTCTGACTTGCTCCAGCGGGCGCGCACCCGCAGCGAGCCACGGCCAGTCTCGTAGGCGGCGCAGAGGGTGGCGCGGTCTTCGACGAGCACGCCGCCGGTGGGGAAATCCGGGCCTTGCACCATGCGGAGCAGATCATCGGTGCTGGCGGCGGGATGTTTGATCAGATGCAAGGCGGCATCGCAGAGTTCGCCGGCATTATGGGGTGGGATTGAGGTGGCCATGCCGACGGCGATGCCGGTGGCGCCATTGGCCAGCAAATTTGGGAAGGCGCCGGGCAGCACGACGGGTTCACTGTCTTCGCCGTCATAGGTGGCGCGGAAATCGACCGTGTCTTCATCGATACCATCGAGCAGGGCGCTCGCGATCTCGGTCATGCGGCTTTCGGTGTAGCGCATGGCGGCGGCGTTATCGCCATCGATATTGCCAAAATTGCCTTGGCCTTCGATCAGCGGGTAGCGCGAGGCGAAATCCTGGGCGAGGCGGACGAGGGCTTCGTAGATCGACATATCGCCGTGCGGGTGGAATTTACCCATGACATCGCCGACCACGCGGGCGCATTTTTTGAAGCCGGAACCGGGATCGAGCTTGAGTTGGCGCATCGCGTAGATCAGCCGACGATGCACCGGCTTTAACCCATCGCGGACATCGGGGAGCGAGCGCGCCATGATGGTGGATAGCGCGTAGGCAAGGTAGCGTTCGGACAGGGCTTCGGCGAGGGGCGCGTCGTGCACCACGCCGCGGTGATCATCAGGCATTTTCAGTCTCCGCCAATCGGGCGATCTGCTCATAAAGCGCTCTGCGCGACCAGGGAAGCGGGGCGTGATGCGCGCCGAACGCATCGCGGGCGAGAAAATGGCCGGTGAGGGCGAGACCATCGCGCAGGGCGGACCAGCCGGGGGGCGTTTCATCGGCATCGAGCCTGAGAAAAGCGGGGAGCGGCAACACGCGGGCGCGCCAGAGGCCGACGGCTTCGGCCGATACCGCACGGCCGGTGCGCGGCGAGACGAAAGCGAGATTTTCGGTGCTGCCGGTGACCGCACAGCACCGCAAATCGAGCCCGTAGCCTAGATCAGCGAGGAGATCGCGCTCGAATCGGACCAAGGCGGGGAGCGCGTGGGCGGTGTCGGTGATGCCCGCGAGCAGGCGGGCCAGGGCGATGAACAGGGCTTGGTGCGGTTCGCGCTCGGGCAAGGCACCGGCGGTGACGGCGCAGGCGGCGCGGAGCGTGGCGAGGGCGAGCGGGTCGGTCATGGCCAGAGCGGCGGCGGGGTGGATCAGCTCGCCGGACAGGGTGCCGAGCTGGTCAGGCAGGCGGGCGACCCAGCGCGCCGCCAGCAGATTACCGACCTGCCACGTCGCCGCGTGACGCCGTGCGGCGCCGCCGCGCACGAGGCCGCGCCACGCGCCTTGGGTTTCGGTGAGGAGCGACAGGCGGGCATCGGCTTCACCGAACACGGCGCAATCCAGCACGATGGCGGGTTCGGACCATTCCAAACCGGTTAATCGGCTCCGCGATCAATGCGCCCGGCGCGGGTGGGGCGGGTTTCGGCGGCGATCATGCGCTGGCGGCGAGGGCGTCACGCGCTATTTGGGCGAGATAGGTCGCGGCGAGGGGCAGGATGGCATCGTTGAAATCATATTTATCATTATGCAAAAACTGCCCGTCCGTGGCGGGGCCGTTGCCGATCCAGGCATAGGCGCCGGGGATGGTTTGCAGGAAGGCGCCGAAATCCTCGCTCGCCATGGTGGGCGGGATGTCTTCGCGCAGGGGCAGGCCGAGGGCGCGGGCGGCGCGTTGGGCGCGGGCGGTTTCGGTGGGGTCGTTGATGGTGGCGGCGACGCCGCGCTCGATCACGACCGTCGCGGTGCAGCCCAGGGCCAGGGCAGTGTTGGTGATCACCGCCTGGATGCGGGCGGCGACGGCATCGAACACGGCGGGGCGCATGGCGCGGAAGGTGCCCCGGAGCGCGACGGTTTCGGGGATTTGATTATCCGCGTCCGCCCCTTGCAGCACGCAGATTGAGACGGCGGCGGCGTCCAGCGGATCGACATTGCGCGACACCACGGTTTGCAGGGCCACCAGAATATGGCCCGCGCAGACCACGGGATCATGGGTGAGGTCCGGCATGGCGGCGTGGCCACCATGGCCATGGATGGTGATGGCGAGGCGCGCCCCTTGGGCCATCAGCGGGCCGGGGCGGAGTGCGATGGTGCCCGCATCCAAGCCGGGCCAATTATGGTAGCCGAAAATACGCTCCATCGGGAAGCGGGTGAGCACGCCGTCATCGATCATGGCTTGCGCGCCGCCAAAGCCTTCTTCGGCGGGTTGGAACAGCAAATGCACGGTGCCCGACCATGACGGATCATCGCGCAGCAGCATGGCGGCGCCGAGCAGCGACACGGTGTGGCCATCATGGCCGCAAGCATGCATCACGCCTGGATTGGTTGAGGCATGAGAAGCGCCGGTCGCTTCGTGGATCGGCAGCGCATCCATGTCCGCGCGCAGGCCTACGCTGCGATTGCCGCCGCGCCGTAGGCTGGCGACCACGCCATGGCCGCCGATGCCCGCCTCGAATGGGATACCGAGCTCGCCCAAGCGCGCGCAGACGAATTGCGCGGTGTTTTGCTCCTGGCAGGATAATTCCGGATGCCGGTGCAAATGATGGCGCCACGGGGTCAGGGTATCGAGCAGGGAATCCATGCGGTTACCGATCAGTTGAAATGTGGGTATTTACGCCGCATGGTAGACATGGAATCTTAGGATCGGCAAGGAAGTTTATGGCGTGGGGATGGATGCGGCGTGGCTGCGCGCGCATACCGCGCCTGCCCCGCCCCGTGACACGATCGTGAGATAACACGGGGATCGGGGCGGGATTGGTGCGGCTCAGCCTTCGCGTTCGACCATCATTTGCTTGATTTTGCCGATGGCTTTGGCGGGGTTGAGG
The DNA here is from genome assembly GCA_002279355.1 of Acidiphilium sp. 37-60-79. GTDB lineage: Bacteria > Pseudomonadota > Alphaproteobacteria > Acetobacterales > Acetobacteraceae > Acidiphilium. The sequence continues at coordinate 30,768 of NCBV01000017.1, read as the reverse complement.
CCTTTGGGGCAGGTTTGGGTGCAGTTCATGATCGTATGGCAGCGATAGAGCTTGAACGGGTCTTGCAGTGCATCGAGCCGTTTGCCGGTATTTTCATCGCGCGAATCTGCGATCCAGCGATAGGCCGCCATCAGCACAGCCGGGCCGAGATAGCGATCACCGTTCCACCAATAAGACGGGCAGGAGGTGGTGCAGCAAAAACACAGGATGCATTCCCACAGGCCATCGATTTCGGCGCGCTCTTCGGGGCTTTGCAACCGCTCGCCGTCCGGCGGCGCGGGGGTTTCGGCCTGCAGCCAGGGTTCAATCGAGCGATATTGCGCGTAGGCTTGGTTCAAATCGGGCACCAGGTCTTTGACGACCGGCATATGGGGCAGCGGGTTGATGGCGACGGCTTCCTTCACCTCTTCGATCGGCTTGAGGCAGGCGAGCGTGTTGGTGCCATCGATATTCATCGCACAGGAGCCGCAAATGCCTTCGCGGCAGGAGCGGCGGAAGGTTAAGGTGCTGTCGATCTCGTTTTTGATTTTGATCAGCGCATCCAGCACCATCGGGCCGCACGCATCGAGATCGATCTCATACGTGTCGGTATGCGGATTGCCGCCATCATCGGGGTTCCAGCGATAGATCTTGAAGGCCTTGACCCGCTTGGCACCGGGCGGGGCCTTGAAGGTCTTGCCGCCAGTGACCTGGCTATTTTTCGGGAGCGTCAGATTGGCCATGGTGCAGAGCCCTTATCAGTAAACGCGCTTTTTCGGCGGGAACACCGAAACATCATTGGTCATGGTTTGCATCCGCACCTTGCGGTAATCGAGCGACACATCGCCCTCGGGGGTGCAGGTGGCGAGCGAGTGCTTCATCCAGTTCTCATCATCACGCTCGGTGAAATCATCATGGGCGTGCGCGCCGCGGCTTTCGTGGCGGGCTTCGGCGGAGACCATGGTGGTGAGCGCGTTGCCCATCAGATTTTGCAGCTCCATCGCTTCCATCAAATCCGAATTCCAGATCATACCGCGATCCGCGATGGAGATGTCCGCCATGCCGCGCCAAAGATCGGTCATTTTGGTGACCCCTTCGGCGAGGGTTTTCGAGTTGCGGAACACGGCGGCGTGGTTTTGCATGGTGCGCTGCATGGAATCGCGCAGGGCGGCGATGTGCGATGATCCCTTGGCATGGCGCGTGGCGTCCAGCCGGTCGAGCGAGGCTTCGCCCGCGCGCGGCGGCAAGGCTGGCTGGCTGGCGCCGGGGGTGACGATTTTCGCCGCCTGATGCGCGGCGGCGCGGCCAAATACCACCAGATCGAGAAGAGAGTTGGTGCCGAGCCGGTTGGCGCCATGCACCGAGACGCAGGCCGCTTCGCCCACCGCCATCAGCCCGGGGACGATGGCGTCCGGGTCATTCGCGGTGGGACGCAGGACTTCGGCGCGGAAATTGGTGGGGATGCCACCCATATTATAATGGACGGTGGGGAGCACCGGAATTGCGGCCTTGGTGACATCGACCCCGGCGAACACGCGGGCGGTTTCGGAGATGCCGGGCAGGCGTTCGTGCAGCTGCGCTGGATCGAGATGTTCCAGATGCAGCATGATATGGTCCTTGTTCGGACCGCAGCCGCGCCCTTCCATGATTTCGATGGTCATTGAGCGCGACACCACGTCACGCGAGGCGAGGTCTTTGGCGGTGGGCGCATAACGCTCCATGAAGCGTTCGCCCTCGGCATTGGTGAGATAGCCACCCTCGCCGCGCGCCCCTTCGGTGATCAGGCAGCCCGCGGGAAAAATGCCGGTGGGATGAAATTGCACAAATTCCATGTCTTGGAGGGGCAGGCCAGCGCGCAGCGCCATGCCCGCGCCATCGCCCGTGCAGGTATGGGCCGAGGTGCAGGAGAGATAGGCGCGGCCATAGCCGCCGGTGGCGAGCACCACCATTTGCGCACGAAAGCGGTGGATGGTGCCGTCATCGAGGCACCAAGCCATCACCCCACGGCAACGGCCTTCGTCATCCATGATCAGGTCGGTCGCGAAATATTCGACGAAAAACTCGACATCGTGCTTGAGGCTTTGTTGATAGAGTGTGTGCAGGATGGCGTGACCGGTGCGATCGGCGGCGGCGCAGGCGCGGCGGACGGGCTCTTTGCCGTAATCTTTCATGTGGCCGCCGAACGGGCGCTGATAGATTTTGCCATCATCGGTGCGGCTGAACGGCACGCCGAAATGTTCGAGTTCATAGACCGCGGGGATGGCTTCGCGGCACATATATTCGATGGCGTCCTGATCGCCCAGCCAATCCGACCCTTTGACCGTGTCATACATGTGCCAACGCCAATCATCGGGCTCCATGCTGCCCAATGCGGCGCCGATGCCGCCTTGCGCGGCGACGGTGTGGCTGCGGGTGGGGAATACTTTGGTGATGCAGGCGGTTTTCAGGCCCGCAGCACCCATGCCGAGCGTGGCGCGGAGGCCGGAACCACCGGCACCCACCACCAGCACGTCATAGGTGTGATCGATGATGGTGTAAGCGCCGGTCGATGGCTTGGAGATCGCGTTCATGATGAGACCCTTGCAAAGAATGCCGCGTCAAAACCCAGGATAGCCCGCCCGACGAGGTTAGAGGGCGAGTTTGAGAACCGAGACGATGGCCAACAGCCCGAACAGCACCGTGATGGCGCGAATGGCGAGCAGGAGCGCAATACGCCGACCCTCGGCATGGATGTAGTCTTCAATCACCACCTGCAAACCCAGCTGCAAATGATAAAATAACGCGAGGATCAGCGCGATGAACAAAACCGCGTTCCAGGGCTGATGCATATAGGCGATCATGGCGGCTTGATTGGCGCCCGCGAGCAGCAGCACCGAGGCGACGAAATACAGGCTCAGCGGCAGCAGCGCCAAGGCAGTGAGGCGCTGCGCCCACCAATGATGCAGGCCGGATTTGGCCGACCCATAGCCACGGGCGCGGCCAAGAGCGGAGCGCATGATTTCCGGACGTAATGTGGTTTTATCGGTCATCATGCTCACCCGATCACCAAAAAGATGCCCCAGAACAGCACGGTCAGCCCGACGGTCGCGACCAGCACGGCATAGCCGGAGCGGTGCATGACTGGCAGCTCGAAGCCGTAGCCCGCGTCCCACAGCAAATGGCGGATGCCGTTGCAAAAATGATAGAACAGCGCGAGCGTGAAGCCGAACAGCACCAATTTGCCCAGGATCGAATCGAGCAACGCTTGCGCGAGCGAAAATGCCCCGGGCGAGGTGGCGGCAGCGCCGAGCCAGAGGGCGAGCAGCAAGGCCCCTGCCGATAAAGCGATACCGGTAAATCGATGAAAAATCGACAAGGCTGACGAAATTTGCGGCCGATAGACCTGCAAATGCGGCGAGAGAGGGCGGCGAACCATTTTGCCGTCCGAATTGCGACCCTGCATGAGGGCTTCGCGAACATCCTGCACCACGACCAAATCCCCTTTAAGCACGAAATGCTGCACCTGCTTACTGCCCGGAACCGTCAGGGTCAATGAAACGGCAACGTGGCAGTTATGCAGCAGATAGATTAAAACTTGCTGAATATAAGCGCGGCGCTGCGCAGTTTACGGCAGAAGCTGGAGCAAATGGGTGGTTCGCGTGGTGCGGCTCTCCAAATCGCGCAGCACCGGCACGTCATAGCAGGCGAGCGGTGCGAAGCCGTCGCGCGGGGCGTAGGCTCGGCCGGGTTCGGCGAGCCAGATTTCGGCATGGCGGGCGAGGCCGCGCAGCCAGGGCAGCAGGCGCGCCGCCATGGGCGCTTCATAGCAAATATCGCCACAAAAGATCAGATCGGCTTCGAGGGCCGCGCCGACCCGGTCGGCAATGTCGATCATGAGATTTACGCCGTTCAGCTCTGCATTGAGCGCAAGGGCGGCGCCGGCCATCGGGTCGATATCGATGGCGGTGACGGCGGCGGCACCCGCGCGCAGGGCGGCGATGCCCGCGACGCCACTGCCGGCGGCGAAATCGATGATGCGGCGGCCCTGAATATGCGCCGGATGATCGAGGCTGTAGCGGGCCAACGCCGCCGAGCCGGGCCAGACGAACGCCCAGTAGGGCGGGGCGATGCCGTGCTGGTCGAGAAAATCCTCGCTGGCTTGCCAGATCGGGGTGATTTCACTCGCTTGGTAGGCGGCGATTTCCGGGCAGAGCGGCGCGGGGGCGGGACGGGTTTGGGCGCGGATGAAGGCGGTGCGCGCTTGGGGGGTCAATGGCCGACCAGGATCGCGAGGGCGACCGCGAGGCCGACCACGCGGTTCAGTTTGAACAGAGCGAGGCAGCGTGCCGGGTCATTGATGTCGAGCGCGATGACCTGCCAGGCGAGCAGGCCGGCGGGGATGATCATCGCGGCCCAGCCGATCCAGCTTATGCCGGTGAGAGCAAAGCTGAGCAGGAGGAAGGCCAACGTTCCCGCATAGCAGCGGGCGAGGAACGGGCGGGTTTGCGCGCCGAACCAGAGGGCGGTGGATTTGATGCCGACCATGGCGTCATCCTCGCGGTCTTGATGCGCGTAGATCGTGTCATAGCCGAGAATCCAGCAGATTGCGGCGGCGTACAAAGTGAGGGCCGCGAGGGTGAGGTGGCCGGTTGCGGCGATCATGCCGAGCAGGGCGCCCCAGCCGAAGGTGAGGCCCAGCACGATTTGGGGAAACCAGGTGACGCGCTTGGCGGCGGGGTAGAGGGCGACGAGCAGGAGCGATGCGGCGCCGGTGATTTGCGCGGCGCGGTTGAGTTGCAGCAAGATGAGCAGGCCGATCAGCGATAAGCCGGCGAGAAAGGCGAAGGCGCCGGGCACAGAGATTGTGCCTGCGGCGAGCGGGCGGGCGGCGGTGCGCGCCACGGCGCGATCGAGCTTGCGGTCCCACAGATCATTCACCACGCAGCCCGCGCCGCGCATGACGATGGCGCCTGCGCCGAACAACAGGATGAGCCATAGGCTGAACCAGAAGCCCTGATGCGCGAGCAGGATGCTCCAGAGGCCGGGCAGGAACAGCAGCCACGCGCCGATCGGCCGGTCTAGCCGGGCGAGCAGCGCGAAAGGTTGGGCGGCGGGCGGCAGGCGGGCAATCCAGCCATCGGGGCGGATATCGGTAAAATTGGCTGGGGCTGCTACAGGGCTGGTCATGGCTTCGATCATTCGCCTCCATTGCGCAGAAAATCTTTGCTTCGGCGCGCTCATTGCCATGGATCGGGCGCGGGCGCACTACCTCGCCCACGTCATGCGCCGCGCCGAAGGCGACACGCTGCTGCTGTTCAATGGCCGCGATGGGGAGTTTCAGGCGATGATCAGCCGGTTGGAGCGCGGGGCGGTGACGCTGACGCTGGGCGCGCAGACCCGCGCGGCCGAGGCGGCATTGGACGGATGGCTGTGTTTTGCGCCGATCAAGCGCGATGCCAGCGAATGGGTGGTGGAGAAGGCGACCGAGCTGGGGGTTGCGGTGATCCAGCCGGTGATCACGGCGCGCACCCAGGGGCATCGGTTGAATGCGGAGCGGTGGGTGGCGATTGCCACCGAGGCGGCGGAGCAAAGCGAGCGGCTGAGCGTGCCGGAACTGCGCGCCCCCCTGCCCTTCGCCACGTTGCTGCGCGACTGGCCAGCCGGGCGGATTTTATTTGCCGCGACCGAGCGTGTGGCTGCGCCGGGCTTGGAGTTACCCGCGGCGCGGGCCCAGGGCTGGGGCTTGTTGATTGGGCCGGAGGGCGGGTTTGCGCCTTTGGAGCTTGACGATTTGGCAAAGCATCCCTTTGTTACGAAAATATCACTTGGACCACGGATCCTCCGGGCCGAGACCGCCGCCATTGCCGGGCTGGCTCGGCTCCTTGCCGTGCCGCCGGAAAGCCTGACAGGAGTTTGAATTGTCCAATCCCGGCGAAGCCGATACCACCCCGATTACCGATGTTCGCCAGCTTGCGGACTGGTTTGCGGCGGGCTGTAAGCCAGAGAGTGCCTATCGAATTGGGACCGAGCATGAGAGTTTTGGTTTTCGCCATGCCGATCAGGCTTCGATTCCTTATGAGCCGGATGGGATTCGGGCGGTGTTGGAGTCGGTGGCGGCGGATGAGGGGCTGGCGCCGATTTTGGACCGGGGCCAGCCGATTGGGCTGAACGGGGCGAATTTTTCGATTTCGCTGGAGCCGGGCGGGCAATTTGAGCTGTCGGGCGGGATTGTTGCAGATTTGCATGCGACGCGGGCGGAGATTGAGGCGCATATTGCGCGGGTGCAGCGCATTGGGCGGCAGATGGGGCTTGGGTTTGCGCCGCTTGGTTTTCACCCGACGGCGACGCGGGAGGATTTATTTTGGATGCCCAAGGGGCGCTACGCGATTATGCGCGCTTATATGCCCAGGGTTGGCACGCGCGGGCTGGACATGATGTTGCGCACGTGCACGGTGCAGGCCAATCTCGATTTTTGCTCCGAAGCGGACATGGTGCGCAAAATGCGATTGGCGCTCCGGCTGCAACCGTTGGCGACGGCGTTATTTGCCAATTCGCCGTTTCGCGAGGGCAAGCCGAACGGCATGCTCTCGAACCGGGCCTTTACCTGGCTGGATACCGACAATGCGCGCAGCGGGGTGCCGGCTTGTGTGTTTGAGGCGGATTTCGGCTTTGAGCGATATGCAGAATATTTGCTCGATGTGCCGATGTATTTTGTTTATCGCGACGGGGCCTATATCGATGTGGCGGGGCATTCGTTCCGCGATTTCATCGCGGGCAAGCTCGCGGGGTTTGAGGGGCAGCGCCCGAGCATTGGCGATTTTGCTGATCACACCACCACGACATTTCCAGATGTGCGGTTGAAGCGGTTTATCGAGACGCGGGGGGCGGATTCCGGCAATCCGGCGATGTTGCTGGCGCAGCCTGCGTTGTGGGTGGGGTTATTTTATGATGATGCGGCGCTCGCGGCGGCGGAGGCATTGACCGCTGGGATTGATTACGCAGCGGTGGTCGCGATGCGCGAGGCGGTGCCGGAGCGGGGGCTTGACCTCGCTCTTGGTCGCGGCACGCTGCGCGATTTGGCGCGCGACGTGATTGCGATTGCCACCGACGGTCTGCGCGCCCGCGCCCGGCGCGACGCGGCGGGACGCGACGAGACGCAATATCTCGCGCCGCTCGCCGCCATCGCCGATGGCGGCCCGACGCAGGCGGAACATTGGCTGGGACGGTATTTTGGCGCTTGGCATGGGGATGCGCGGAAGATTTTTGCGGAGGCGGCGCTGTAGGGGGGCGTGCTGATTAAACTAACTTCGTGTGGGACCCTAGCCGCTGCCGTTCAATGAGACGGGGTGTAATCTCCAGCCCGACGAGGTCGCAGTATTTTTTGAAATCGGCACTATTTTCGGGGGGCCTCATATCTAGCCTCTCAGCTACTGCGTATCTTAGAACGGCTGTTCCAACATGATCTTTTTTGAGTAAATTAGCAACTTCATCAAGTTCTTTCAACGGGAATGAACGATAACAGTCGAGTTTGATCATAACATCCAGATATTTTTTCATCGAATTTGGAACTTTTTCTAAAACTTGCTGATAGGTTATATCCAAATTCTCATCTCCAACCGCTCGAGACAGCTTTCGACTACAATACGATATAAATCCTGCCGTGAGAATAAACACGATTTGTCGTGCAATTTTTTCCCTAATATCGTTATTTTTATCCTTGTATTCAGGATTTTGCTTGATCTCAATATGGTATAACGCAGTTTGTATTATATCAACTATTGTATCAATCGATTTTGATAATTTATCCAGCAAGCTACCAATACATCTTAAAATAGCATTTGATGCCACTTCGAGCATATTTTGTTTTGGTTCAGCGTCAATGCGCGCGTAATGATTTCTTAGGATATGACCGATAATTTCGACAGCAACAAACACTCGATCCATCTCGTCCAACATCACATTTGGGCCGGACTCCATCGCCGACCTTTCAGACGCATCAATCCTATCATGTGTGTCAAACCTGTTGTTACGACGCTCCTTTGTTTTAGTTTCATCTAAGATTTGATTTGGGATTTGTTCGATTAATCTATTTATAACCTCAGTATTTTCAATAGAAAATTCAAATTGAGGCGCAGCAGCATATGCTTCATTTAAGTTTTTTATTAGGCTATCAATTACGATCATACTGTCGGTATGAAACGACAAAAATATTAATGTATTGGCAGTCTGTCGCGACCAGGCATTAAGACAGAGGTCTCTTACATGGTCGGCCATGGCCTGCTGGTTAAGATTGCGGCTGATATACTCCGACAGAAAAAAATTATATACATAGGCATGTCGGATCCTATAAATTTCCTGACCCACCTCAAATATTCCAATTTGACGCATTTTTTCAAGTATTGCGAAAAGTCCTGACTTGCGTAAGGCTCGACGCGACGCGAATTGATCGACTACGCATTCCACTTCGTCAGCCGTCAGCTCCATACTACTAGAATTATATATGGCCCACGCGACCTCGGGAAGAAGGGCGTAAGCTTGCTCGGCTTCGGCAACTTTCAAATTTTTTAGAATAGCGCTATCAATTAGAAATTTGTAATATCTCACGTATCCACTATGGGCCAAGTCCGCCGACTGGCCACTATCAATAGCTTGCAGCAATATCAATACGATCAACGGTGTCCTAGGCACAATATGGGTTGTTAAAATTCTGTTTATAACCGTCCTTTTGCTCTCTACAGCATGCCTAAGTTGATCAGTAGATAAATTATCATATTTTTTTGCTTTACACCAATTCTCAATGAGTTCGTATCTTTTTTTATGCCCTAATTCCGAAATTTCCGATTGAAAAAATTCTCGCAATATTGCGATATCTGACGTATTTTCTAACACCGAAAACTTGTAAGATGTCGCTGTAGCTATTATTACGCTATAATACGAATCTTTGAGCCAACTTAAGATTTTTAAAGCGTATTTTTTACTAAGTGTTGTTTGATCAAAATCATCAATTATAATTATAATTTTTTTACTATCGATTTTTTTCGCCTGTGTTTGGGAAAATCCAAGATACTGTTCACTGATGCATTGAGCTACTTTATTACTCAAATCATCGGTATTTACGGACTTTATTTTTTTACTTGACAATAAGACTGGGAAAAAATTCTCCGCGTGCAGTATCCTAAATAACTTTTTGCAGGCGGTTGACTTTCCTGACGTCTCACCGCCAACAATGTGTATTGAATTGCCGGAAATTGATTCGTCGCAGATTCGGGATATGTTCGAACTTAAACGTTTTAACTTTCCAGCAGCGTCGCGTTCTTCGACTATAATATCTAGATCGATCCATATGTCTTCGAGACTTATCCAGGAATCTCCACTAATTAGATTTTTGTCAAGCGAACTAAGAACGTCACTCTCAAATACTGGGGAGATTTGGTATGAGCTGACAAGACACTCATTGTTTAAATCTTCAGAGTTTTCTTTTGTAAATTCGCGAATTAAAATTTTCTTAATTTTTTCTTTCAAATCTTTTTCATCGGTAAAATACTGATATAGTCCTGATGTTCTTATGCGTTCTTTATATTCGGCGATTTTCTGGAGTTGAAAAATTTGATTATTATCAATATGCTTCATCTGAATCGTAACATCCTTAAAAAAAAGCTTACATGCTTCAGAGTCCCTGCCTGTAAAGCGCGAATTGCTTCATTAAACTCTTCCTCCGTACCGGAACCATACTTTTGAGTCGGTGAACCAAAAGTTGCGCCCATGATCCCTATATATAAATCATATTCGCCAAGTTGCCCCGTGATTATTTCTTGAGGGCTCTTACCGAATTCCGATACCGCATTTTCCTCCCACAACCACGGTTCGAGTCGAATGCCATTTTTCTCTAAAAAGGACGACGTCTCCAAAATTGCTGATTTTGCCGTCTGCCTCTCGGCAATAACGTCAGTCGGGGACGATACAAATACGCGATAAACATTCATTTTTTGAGACATCGTTACCTAACCCTACAGCCTTGAGCACGGAGAGAAATTACAGCTTGAAAAAGACTGTGTCCACATTTTTTGGTGGCACAAAACGCGACGCATGCAAGCAAATCAGTTTATCCTGGAGTTCCGATCAAACCTACACCCAGATTTAGCGGAAATCTTGCAAACGCTTGAGTGCTTTGCCGCGCTAAAAGTGTGTTTTTTACACTGTCCCTAAAATTCCAAAAAGTTTTTTGGTTCTTTTTTCCAAAAAAGAACTTTTTCGCTCCCCCCTTCTCACCCCTTCACCACCGCTCCAATCGCTGCTGTCAGGCGCGATAATTCGTCTGGGCTCATGGTGAGGGCTGGGGTGAGGTAGATGATGTCGCGGAAGGGGCGGATCCAGACGTTGTGGCGCATCAATTCGGTGCGCAGGGCGGCGGGGTTTTCGATGGATTTTAGTTGGACCACGCCGATGGCGCCGAGGGTTCGCACGTCGATGACGTGGGGGGCGGTGCGCAGGGGGGCGAGTTCGGTTTGCATTTGGGCGCCGAGGGCGGTGGCTTGGGCGAGGCGATTTTCGCGTTCGAACAGGTCGAGCGAGGCGTTGGCGGCGGCGCAGCCGAGCGGGTTGGCCATGAAGGTGGGGCCGTGCATCAGGGCTTTGGCGGGGTCGGGCGCGAGAAAATGGTTGAACAGGGTGGTGGAGACGATGGTGGCGGCGAGGGGTGAGGTGCCGCCGGTGAGGGCTTTGGAGAGGGTGATGATGTCGGGTGTGACGCCGGATTGCTGGTAGGCGAAGAGGGTGCCGGTGCGGCCGAAGCCCGTGAAGATTTCATCGAAAATGAGGGTCAGGCCGTAATGATCGGCGGTGGCGCGGAGGTGGCGCAGGGTTTCGGGGGGATGAAAGCGCATGCCGCCGGCCCCTTGGACGAGGGGTTCGACGATGATGCCGGCGAGTTCGCGGGCGTGGCGGGCGGCGATGGCATCGAAGGCGGCAATGCTGGCGGGATTGGTGGGCAGGGGGGCGATGATGTGGTTGGTGAGCATGTCGGCGAACAGGTTGTGCATGCCTTCTTCGGGGTCGCACACGGCCATGGTGGCGAAGGTATCGCCGTGATAGCCGCCGTGGAAGGCGAGGAATTTGGTGCGGGTGGTTTCGCCTTGGTTGAGGCGGGATTGGAGGGCGATTTTCAGGGCGACTTCGACGGCGACGGAGCCGGAATCGGTGAAGAACACGCGCTCCAACCCGGCGGGCATGAGGGCGGCGAGGCGGGTGGCGAGGCGGTAGGCGGGTTCGTGGGCGAGGCCGCCGAACATGATGTGGGGCATGGTTTCGAGCTGTTGGGCGACTGCGGCGCGAATATGCGGGTGGTTATAGCCGTGGCAGGCGGTCCACCAGGAGGCGATGCCATCGATCAGGACGCGGCCATCGGCGAGGGTGATGCGGCTGCCTTCGGTGCGGATGGCGGGGGCGGGCAACGGCGCCGTTTGCATTTGGGCGTAGGGCAGCCAGACATGGTTCCAGCCGTCCGTTAGCCAGTCTGGCTTGGTAGGCGGGGGGTTGGTAGGCGGGGAAATCGTCACGCTTGTTTGGTGATGCCGAGTTTATCAAACAGGGCGTTATCGCGCGCGATGGCGGGGTTGGCGGTGGTGAGCAGGGTATCGCCGTAAAAGATCGAGTTGGCACCAGCGAGGAAGCAGAGGGCTTGGGCTTCATCGGACAGGGATTCGCGGCCGGCGGAGAGGCGAACCATGGAGGCGGGCATGGTGATGCGGGCGGCGGCGATCATGCGGACGAAATCGAGCGGGTCGAGCGGGGCGGCGTGATCGAGTTTGGTGCCGGCGACGCGGACGAGGGCGTTGATCGGCACGGATTCGGGGTGGGGGTTGAGGCTGGCGAGGGTGGCGAGCAGGCCGGCGCGATCATCGAGGTCTTCGCCCATGCCGATGATGCCGCCGCAGCACACGGAAATGCCAGCATCGCGCACGGCGGCGAGGGTATCGAGCCGGTCTTGGTAGGTGCGGGTGGTGATGATGTCGCCGTAGAATTCGGGCGAGGTGTCGAGATTATGGTTGTAGTAATCAAGGCCCGCGGATTTGAGGCGGGTGGCTTGATCAGGGCGGAGCATGCCGAGCGTGACGCAGGTTTCCATGCCGAGGGCTTTGACGCCTTCGACCATGGCGGCGACGCGATCGAGGTCATGATCCTTGGGCGAGCGCCAGGCGGCGCCCATGCAGAAGCGGCTGGCCCCGGCATCGCGGGCGGCGCGGGCGGCTTGCAGGACGGGTTCGAGATCCATGAGTTTGCTGGCGGGAACGCCGGCATCGAAATGGGCACTTTGCGGGCAATAGCCGCAATCTTCGGGGCAGCCGCCTGTTTTAATTGAGAGCAGGGTGGAGATTTGGACGGTGTTGGGGTTGAAATAGGTGCGATGGAGGCTGGCGGCTCGGAAGATTAGCTCGGCGAAGGGCAGTGCGAGCAGGGTTGCGATGTCATCGCGCGTCCAATCATGGCGCAGCGCGCTGGGTGGGGTGTGGGGCGCAATGCGGGGTGTGGATGGAGCGGAATCGAGGGTAATGGACATGACAATCTCCTGGGCGGCTTACTGGTTGGGGGCAGAATAGTCTTGCGCAATGGCTTCGTGAAGGGCATCGGTTTCTCATGAGGTGGGAATGAGTCAGTCACTCGATGATTTTGCGTCCAGCAAGCTGGCGGGGTTGGAGCGATCGGCGTTGCGGCGACGGTTGGTGACGACGGCGCGCAGCGCGGGGGCGCAGGTGGCGCGCGGCGGCGCATCGCTGATTTCGTTTAGCTGCAATGATTATTTGAATTTATCGACCGATCCGGCAGTGATTGAGGCGGCGGTGGCGGCGACGCGGCGCTATGGGGCGGGGGCGGGATCATCGCGCTTGGTGACCGGCGATCATCCGCTCTATCGGGCGTTGGAGCAAAAATTGGCGGCGCTGAAGGGCACTGAGGATTGCATGGTGTTTGGCTCGGGTTATTTGGCCAATAGCGGGATTATGCCGGCGTTGATGGGTGCGGGGGATGTGATTTTCGTCGATGAATGGGCGCATGCCTGCATTCATGCCGGGGCGAAATTGTCGGGTGCGCAAGTGGTGCGGTTTGCGCATAATGATGTGGGGCAGTTGGCAGCGCTGCTGGAGCGTGAGCGGGGCAAGGCGGGGCGTGCGTTGATTGCCACCGATACGGTGTTTTCGATGGATGGCGATTGTGCGCCGCTTGAGGCGTTGGCAGCGCTGGCGGCGCGGCATGATGCGTGGCTGCTGGCAGATGATGCGCATGGGCTGGGGGTGGTGGAGCGCAAGGTGCGCGGGGTGGCGTTGCAAATGGGCACGCTGTCGAAATCGGTGGGGGCGTATGGCGGGTATTTATGTGCTTCGGCGGTGGTGTGTGAGTTGTTGCGCAATCGGGCGCGGAGTTTTGTGTATACCACCGGGTTGCCGCCGGGGGTGATTGGGGCGGCGATTGCCGGGGTGGAGCGGATTGCGACGGATGCGGATTATTGTGCGCGGCCGTTGCAGCATGCACGGATGTTTACCACGGCGGTGGGGTTGCCCGCGCCGGAGAGTGCGATTGTGCCGGTGATTCTGGGGGCGGCGGATCGGGCGCTGGCGGCGCAGGCATTGCTGGAGCAGGCAGGGTTTTTGGTTGCGGCGATCAGGCCGCCGACGGTGCCGGAGGGGACGGCGCGGCTGCGATTCACCTTCACCGCCCAGCATGAGGTGGCGGATATTCAGCGTTTGGCCGATTTGGTGCGGCGGGAGATTTTGCCCCGAGGAGTTTTAACGTGACGAGTTTTAACATGATGAACCATTATTTCGTGACCTCGACCGGGACGGATATGGGCAAGACCTATGTGACGGCGGCGATGATCCGCGCTTTGCGGGCGCAAGGGCGGATGGCGCATGCGATCAAGCCGCTGGCGAGCGGCTATGATGCAGCGCAGGCGGCGACGAGCGATGCCGGGATGTTGCTGGCGGCGATGGGGCGGGCAGTGAGCGATGAGGCGATTGCGGCGATTTGCCCCTGGCGGTTTGCCGCGCCGATTTCGCCGGATATGGCGGCGGCGCGCGAGGGCAAGGCGATCGATATGGCGGCGGTGATTGGCTTTTGTCAGGCGGCGATGGCGGCGGCGCCGGGGCATTTATTCATCGAAGGGGTCGGCGGGGCGATGGTGCCGCTGGATGCAGCGCGCACCGTGCGCGATTGGATTGCCGCGCTGGGCGTGTCGGCGGTGGTGATTGTTGGGAATTATTTGGGCACGATCAGCCACACGCTCTGTACGCTGGAGGCACTGGCGGCGGCCCAGATTGCGGTGGCGGCGGTGGTGGTGAACGAGCAGGGCGAAGGGCCGGTGCCGGTGGCGGAAACCATCGCGGCACTGCGCCAGCATCAAGGCGGGTTGGCCTGCCCGATTGTGGCGGTTGACGCGCCGGGGTGGCTGGAGTGGATCGGCGAACAAAGGCCAGAGCGTGATTGATGATCAGCCATCACGCTCTGGCGCTTGCGGTTAGGAAACGGTGAAGCCGCGGGCGGTGATGGCCTCGCGCAGGGCTTGCGGGTTGATGCTTGATTCGATGCTGATTTGATGGGTCGTGAGGTCGGTGGTGATGGTGGCGTTGGGATCGAGCGCGTGGACGGCGCCGGTGATGGCACTGACGCAGCTTTTGCATTCCATGTCGGGGATGGTGAATTCGGTCATGATCGGCTCCTGTAAGTCGTCATTGATCCTGATAAGGGTTGCCCCCGGGGCAGGGTCAAGGATCGGTGATGGGAACCGGGGTGGTGCGGCTGTTGGTGCCCCAACTGCGCTGGCCGGAGAGCGCGTAAATCCAACCCCAGCTCGCGCCGAGATGGCGAAACAGCTGAAAGCTGAACGGTTCCAGCACGGCGGCGAGCAAAGCATGGCCGAGCCGGACCTTGGTGTGGCCGCCGACCCATTGTTGATAGAGCCTGACCGACCAGGCGTGAAATGCGAGATCGATCGCGATTTTGCCGAAAATGAAGCCACCGACCGGCAGCAGCAGCGCGATTTTGCCGGTGATGAGATACCAGAGCAGCAAGCCGAAGGCGCAAAGGCCGTAAATGGGCTGGAACGTATCGATGGCTTTGACCGGCAGCATGGCGTTGCCGAGCGCGCCGTAGCGCCCTGCCCCCACCATATCGCGATACCAGAATTGGGTTTGCAAAAATCCGCCGAACCAGCGGCGGCGCTGGCGCAGGAAGGCGAGCGGTGTGGCCGGGGCTGAGGTGCGCGCCCGGGCACTGCCCAGCACGGCGCTGCGCCAGGGCAGATCATGCTGATACCCATAGCGGCGCAGCCGGTGGATCAGCTCGTAATCCTCGACCAGACAATCCGGGTCAAACCCGCCGACGCGCATCACCGCGTCATGGCGAAAGCCAGCGAAAGCGCCAGAGATCAGCAGCAGGCTGTTTAACTGCATCCACGCGAAGCGGCCGAGAAAATTGCGGACATATTCATAAGTTTGGAAATACTCGAAAATCTGCGCGCTCAGCCCCGCGCCGCAGCTTGGCGCGAGCACGCCGGTGGCGGCGACCAAGTTGGGGTCGCGGCCGAAGGCCTCGCGCATCGCGGCGAGGGCGTCGTGATCGAGCAGCGTATCGGCATCGACGGTGAGAAATAAATCGGTGGCGATGTCAGGGAGGGCGGCGTTGAGGGCTTGGGCTTTGCCGCCATGGGGCAGGCGCAGCCAGCGCAAGCGCGGCTCGACCGGGCTTGGGGAACTGATGGTGCCGAGCGCGGGGGCGGTGAGGCCGAATTGAGTTTGCAGCACGGCGGCGCTGGCATCGGTCGAGCCATCATCGGCGATGATGATCGCTTCCGGCGGGTCGCTCTGGCGGGTGAGGCCCGCGATGGTCGCTGCGAGCACGGCGGCTTCGTTATAGGCGGCGACGATGATGGTCAGGCTTGGTTTTGCGCCGGTCAAGGCCAGCGGGGTCGCACGCTGCGGGTGGCGGAGCAAAAAAGTTTGCCAGAAGGTGAAGGCGAGCAGCAGCGTGTCATAGGTGATATACACGATGCCAACCGACCAGCCGGCGAGGCCGGTGGCGATGAACGCATTCGCGAACAGACCGATCCATAGCACGAACACCGCGCCGTGGATCAGCAGGCTGCGGGCGGGCGTGGGAGGCGGGTTGAGGCGGGGCGAGGCGGCGCGCCGGGCGGTTTCCAGATGATTCACGCAGCGTCTCCGATCGGGGTGCAGTCTGTGGCGATGGCAGGTTCAGAAAGTCAGGGCGGTATGTGTGGCGCCTGGGGCGATTTCAAGGGCACTTGATCCGGGCGCAGATCACCCGCACCATGGCGGAGAAATAAGGCGGCGCAAAAGCATGGAGCACGGAATGAACGCTGTTGATCGCTATACCAGAACCGCCATTTTGCTGCATTGGGCGATCGCGGTGATGATTTTTGTGAATATCGTGCTCGGTATCGGATCGGGCTATGTGCCGGATTCTTGGGTGCGGCCGATGATCGATTTGCATAAATCGATCGGGATCACCGTGTTGGGGCTGGTGCTGGTGCGGCTGATTTGGCGACTGACCCATAAGCCGCCTGCATTTCCGGCGGGGTATCGGCCCTGGGAGCGGCGGGCGGCGCATGGCGTGCATTTGGCGCTGTATGGCTTGATCCTGGCGTTGCCGATCACCGGCTGGATCCATGATTCCGCCTGGTCTGCGGCGGCGAGCCATCCGCTAGTGCTGTTTTGGGTGATCCCGTGGTTTCGGCTTGGTTTCATCACGCATTTAGCCCCGGCTACCAAACATGATCTGCATTTATGGTTCGGTACGATCCATACCGCTTGCAGCTATGCGCTCTATGCGCTGCTCGCGCTGCATATTGGGGGCGCGCTGAAGCATCAGCTCATCGACCGGGTGCCGGAACTCCAGCGGATGTGGCGATGAAGGATTGGGTGACCATTCATGAGGCTGCCGCCCAGAGCGGGGCGAGCGCCAAAATGATTCGCAATTATGAGGCGGTCGGGCTGATCGATAAGCCCATGCGCGCTGGTAATAATTACCGGTATTATACGCCACAAATGATCCATGAGCTGAGTTTTATCCGCCGGGCGCGCGAACTCGGTTTTTCGGTGCAGGATATTCGCAATTTGTTAGCGCTGTGGCGCGATCGCAGTCGGCCTTCCGCCGAGGTGAAAGCGATTGCCCTGGCCCATATCGCGGCGTTGGAGGCGAAGGCCAACGCGCTCCGTGCGATGAGTGCGACGCTGCGGCATTTGGCCGGTGCCTGCCATGGCGATGATCGGCCTGATTGCCCGATTTTGGCTGATTTGGCGGGCGAGGTTGTGGCGCGCTGAAGCGGGGTTGTTAATCGGCAAAATCGCGCGCGGCGCGCAGGGCGAGGAGCACGGCGAGCAAGGCTGGCCATGCCGCGATCAAGGGCAGGATCAGGCCGATCAAAGCGGTGGCCGCCGCGCCACCGACATAAAGCCCCATCGCGCCGATTTGCCGGGCGGTGATGGGCGGGATGGCGCGGGTTGGGCCATCGGCGCGGGCCACGCGATGGGTGAGGCTGCGGGTGAGCCCCATCATGATCATGGTGAGGGTGGTGGTGAATACGACGGTGGGGATGCCCGGCAAATCGATGGTGCGGGCGGCAACGCTTTGGCTGCCCATGGCCATCGCGCCAATCATGATCAGGCCGTAGAGCGGCGCGTGAAATAGCGGATGGGGGAAAACCGCCCAGCCGAGTGCCACCAGCAGCAGGAGCGCAATTTCCAGCGCGAGCAGCCGCCGCAGCCGCGCCGCCCCGCTGGCTTGCGTGCCGATATCGGCGATGATGGTGCCGAGTGTCGCGCCCGCGCTGAAGCCGCCAAGGGCGGCGAGCGAGCGGGATGCGGCGATCAGATGCCCTTGGCCGAGCGCGATGCCGAGCAAGGCGGTGTTGCCGGTCATTGCCGAGGTGAATACGTCATGGAATCGGTGAAACGCGAACGCATCGGCACTGCCCGCCGCGAAGGCGAGCGCGCCGATGATACGATCAGCCGGGGTGAGATGCGGGGCGCTGGCTTTGTTCATCGGGCGCCTATCGCGGATCATGCGGCCATCGGCAAGATCAGGTTCGTTAATGGCGGCATTGCGAAAACGGATTTATCGCACCCGCATGATACAAAGGTGTTGGGCGATGGACCTAGTTTTTTACGCAATCGAGCAAATAATTCCCCGCCGCATCCTTGCGCACGCCGTGGATGTCGGTTTCGAAGCCGGGGAATTGGCGGTCCCATTCGGCGGCAAAGCGCAAATAATCGATAATACGCGGATCAGACACGCGCTCACCCGGCACGATCAAGGCGATGCCGGGCGGATACGGCACCACCATGCGTGCTAACACCCTACCGTGCAGATCATCGAGGCCCACCTGCTCGATATGACCGCCGACCAAGGCGGCATGGGCGTGCTGGGGCGTCATTTGCGCTTCGGGCAATTGGGCGAACATGGCGTTTTGCACCTCCAGCGCCCGGCCGGCGCGATAGGCGCGATGCTGGGCGGCGCAGAGATCGCGCAGGCCCATTCGCTCATAATGGCCGGGATAATCGCGCAATAGATCCGGCAAAACATCCGCGAGCTTGGAATTGGCGGCATAATGGGCGCGAAACGCCAGCAATTCGGTGACCAGATTGCTCCATTTGCCCCGCGTCACGCCGAGGGTGAACAGGATCAGGAAATGATAGGTGCCGATTTTTTCGACCACGATGCCACGCGACCAGAGAAAGCGCGCAACGATGGGGGCGGGAATGCCGCCCGCATCGGTCAGGTCTTCGAGGCCGGGGCATAAAATTGTCACCTTCATCGGATCGAGCAGCGAAAACCCGGGCGAAATATCGTCAAACCCGTGCCAGGCGCTGCCCGGTGCGAGGGTCCAGCCGGCTTGGTCCAGCCCGGCTTGATCGGGTTCCCACAGGCGGAACCACCAATCGCCCGCCTCGGCGAAGCGCCGACCGATGCCGCTGATGGCGGCGCGAAAGGCGGCGGCTTCGTTCAGGGTTTCATCGACCAGCGTGCGGCCCGCAGCGCCACGCATCATGCGGGCGGCGACATCGCACGAGGCGATGATGCCATACCAGGGCGAGGTGCTGGAATGCATCATGAAAGCTTCGTTGAAGCGATCCGGATCAAGCTTTTGCGCCTGCCCTTCTTTCAAATGCACCATCGAGGCCTGAGAGAAGGCGGCGAGCACTTTGTGGGTGGATTGGGTGGAAAACACCAGCGGATCGACCGGGCCGGCGCCATCGCTCATCGCGTAGAACCCGTCATAAAACGGGTGAAACCGCGCCTGGGCGAGCCAGGCTTCGTCGAAATGGATCGCGTCACACACCGGCGCGAGGGCTTGTTTCACCGCATCGGCATTCACGCATAGCCCGTCATAGGTGGAGTTGGTGATGGTGGCGAAGCGCAGGCGCCCGCCGACGCGGGCCTGCAAGGCGCTGGCGTCGAACTGGTGGCGCGGGATGGGGCCGATAATGCCGTAGCGATTGCGGCTAGGCATCAGATAGATCGGTTTCGCCCCGGTGAGGATCAACGCATGGATGATCGATTTATGGCAGTTGCGATCGACCAGCACGGTATCATCGGGGCCGACCAGACCGCTCCAGACGATTTTATTGGCGCTCGATGTGCCATTGGTGACGAAAAATGTTGAATCAGCGCCAAAAATCTGGGCGGCTTCGCGTTCGGCCTCACGCACCGGGCCGGCATGATCGAGCAGCGAGCCGAGTTCGGGCACCGAGACCGATAAATCCGCGCGCAAGGTGGTTTCGCCGAAAAACCGATGGAACGCCTGGCCGACCGGCGAGCGCATGAACGCCACCCCGCCGCCATGGCCGGGCGTGTGCCAGGAATATTTTGCCGCATCGGTATAGCGCACCAGCGCCCGGAAAAAGGGCGGCAGCATAGCGTCCAGATAGCGATGGATGGCGCTGGAGACATAGCCCGCCATGAATTCCGGGCTATCGTCATGGACATAAAGATAGCCATCGATTTGCTGCATCAGGGTGATCGGCGGGTCGGCGGGCATGCGCCGTTCGCCATAGAGAAAAATCGGCATTTCCGGCGCACGGGCTGAGGCGAGCGTGACAATATCGGTCAAGGTTTCAAGCAATTGCGCCGGATCGGCGGTGCCATCGATCGAGATCAGCACGCAAGAGAGGCCGGTGTAAAAAATCCGCCCGGCCCGCGCATCCTCCTGGGCGATGCCGCTCAGCACCCGGTGGCCACGATCGGTGAGAGCGGCGACGAGAGCGGTCACCACGCGTCCGGCGGCATTATCGGCGCCGAACCCATCATCGATCACCGCAATCGGGTAGTCGATTTTTTCCCTCATGGCAGGAGCCTCCGGCCAAAAAGCGGGGTCAATGCGTCCAATTACTCCGGCGGCTGACGCGGAAATTATCGGCATAGGCTTTGGGGTGGAGCCGATGCGCGGTGGGAATTTCCAGATCGAAATCGATGCCGTGGCGTTGCGCGTAGGCGACGGCCTCGTCGCGGCTATCAAACATCAGCCGCACTTCGGTGGCGAGCATATCAGCGCTGCCGGTCCAGCCCATCAGCGGGTCAATCGTTTTGGCCATGCGGGGCTCGAATTCGAGCACCCAGCGATGGGTTTTGGCATTGCCGGACTGCATCGCCGTGCGCGGCGGCAGAAAAATTCGGGCGCGGTTCATGGTGTCTCCCGCAGATCAATGACTGTTCAACCAAACCGCCGTATCGGGGCGCCCGGACTCGAACCGGGGGCCTCTTGTACCCAAAACAAGCGCGCTACCAGGCTGCGCCACGCCCCGCTCCAACGATTTGTCTCTCCTATGCGGCTTGGCGGAGGAACGCAACCGCAAACCCCCCATTGCGCCCCGCGCGATGCCGACATAAAACCGGTGGGCACGAAACGTCTGCGGGTATGATGTAATGGTAGCCTGTCAGCTTCCCAAGCTGAATGCGCGGGTTCGATTCCCGCTACCCGCTCCAGCCTCTCGGTTTCACCCGGCTGGCTGATCCGAGCGTTGGTTATCGGCCCGTCGTGCTGGCGAGAGTCGGCAGGAGGGCGGCACCGGCGCGGCATATCGAGTCCAATATTGGGTTTCCCCCAGCACCGGCAAAAGCAAAAAGCCATGAAGCGCGAGGCGGCCATGCGGGGTAACGTGCAGGCTTGCGCCATAGACATGGCCGTTGCGCGGATCGACGATATGACCCTGCCATATGCCCGCGTCGCCGGTTGGGTATGTTGGCTTGAGCAGCGGGAAATCGCATTGGCTTTGGCCCATATAATCGTGCGGCATGGCCGTGCCGCGATCAAGCTTGATCCCGATGATGCGCCCGCACAGCGCCCCGGACGCTGCTGGCAGGCCAGCCATCATTGGGCAGGCGGCGATTT
The DNA here is from genome assembly GCA_002279355.1 of Acidiphilium sp. 37-60-79. Taxonomy (GTDB): domain Bacteria; phylum Pseudomonadota; class Alphaproteobacteria; order Acetobacterales; family Acetobacteraceae; genus Acidiphilium. The sequence goes on along the minus strand of NCBV01000017.1, from coordinate 9,413 downwards.
GTACCACGGCGCCGCCATGTTCGGTCAGCCAATTACCCACCGGCGTCATCGCGCCCTCCCGCGTCGGCGCTGCCACGGCAAGCCCTAACAGCACCGGGGCGGTGATGATGAGGGCGGCCATCACGCGGATCGCGGCTGATCGATGATTTCTGGACGACATCATCGTTATGATGGGGTGTGACGCGGCAAGGTGAATGGGAGACTTGGCATGGGTTCCATACGATAACTGCACGCTGCAGCTGGTCGTGCATCATTTCGGTTACAAATGCTGAGCGGGCTCGGCAATCCCGCCTTGCACGATTACCAGACAGTGTGACTTGTCCGATACATTGGCCGCAACATATAAAATGGATCGGTTTTCAGAAATTGCGGCCATCATGGTTTCGCCATCATGGTTGAACGGGCGGTCAGCCATTAGGGTGTGAACATATGCGACGAAGAGTAATAGGTTCGGCGTTGGTGTTGGCGAGCTTGATCGCCCCGATATCGGCGCGAGCGCAGGGGCTTGGGTCCGGCATTTGGACCTTGCAGGATGAGAATGCCTCGATCAGCTCGCAAAACCCGACCGATCGGGATTATGTGAACGGCTTCCGGCTGAACTGGACCTCGCCGCGCGGGGATGTGCCCGGCAAGCTCGCGGGCCTCGGCCATGCGGTGTGGGGCGATGGCACGCAGCGCATCAGCCTTGGCATTACCCAGAAAATTTACACACCGACCGATACCACCGTCACCAATCCGCCGCTCGGCGATGAGCCCTATGCGGGCTATCTGGCCGCCACCCTCGGGTTGATCCAGGATACCGCCAATACCAGATCGGTCTTGTCGGTCAGCGCCGGCGTGGTCGGGCGCGATGCCGGGGCGGAGATTGTGCAAAACGGCTTTCACAGCATCATCGGCCAGCACGGCACACATGGCTGGGCCTATCAATTGCCGAGTGAACCCGCCTTTGACGTGCTGGCATCGCGCACCTGGCGGGTGCCGGTGGGCCATCTCGGTGCGCTCTCGGTGGATGCGCTGCCGCAATTGGCGGCGATGGTCGGCACCACCGAAATCTATGCCCAACCGGCGGTGACGCTGCGCATCGGCCAAGGGCTGGGCTCAGATTTCGGCGCGCCGATGCTGCGCCCCGGCCCCTCCGGGTCCACCGCCTATCGCGCGACGCGGCCGCTCGCTTGGTATGTGTTTGCAGGGGTTGCGGGCAAGCTGGTGGGGCATGATGAGTTCCTGCAAGGGGCTGATTTCCAAACCAGCCGCTTCGTGCGCCCCTATCGGGCCGTCGGACAAATCGACGTTGGTGCGGCGGTGCTGTGGCGCGGACTGCGTTTCAGCTATACACAGGTGTTCCAGACGCGGCGCTATTATGGCGAGGTGGGAGCGATCCATGAATATGGGTCGTTCGCGGTTTCCGGGCGATTTTAGAGTGTGATGGCTTTACATTTTCCTCTTCCCCACCGTGGCTTGGATTGGATATGCTGGACCCGGAGGTTGAGGGTGCGATGAGTGACAATGATCGGCGAACTGGAACGGGTATTGGAACCGGGGTGGCAACCCGGGAGCGGGCGAAGACGCGCAAGCCCGCGCTCTATAAGGTGTTGATGCTGAACGATGATTACACGCCGATGGAATTCGTCGTGCATGTGCTGGAGCGGTTTTTCAGCAAAAGTCGTGAGGAGGCGACGCGGATCATGCTCAATGTCCATCGCCGCGGCGTGGGTGTATGCGGCGTGTTCACCTATGAGGTGGCGGAAACCAAAGTGACGCAGGTGATGGATCTCGCCCGGCAAAGCCAGCATCCGCTGCAATGCACGATTGAGAAAGAATAGATCGTTGGGAACGGAAGCGGCCTTTCAGCTTTTATCTGAAATCTCTCGGTCGTGACGATTGATACTGGTTTTTTTCGGCGCATCCCTGGCGACGTTCCATGCGAGCCAGACAATTTTTGTCTGGACAAGCGCGCGAATCGGCACAAGGATGCGCGCATGTCAGGTTTTTTGCATCGGTGCCCCGCTTTTTTCCCAGCTTCGCTCATCATTGCGAAACTTTTGCCCGGTATCATTTACCCTGTACGACGCTTTAGCGGCAGCTTTGCCGCAGCGGGCTTGACCGGAGCGGCGTGGGCCGCTCGCCGGAAGCCCGAATAAGGATCAATGCCATGTTATCTCGGAATCTTGAACAAACCCTGCATCGCGCGCTGGCCTTCGCCGCGGAGCGTCGGCACGAATATGCCACGCTGGAGCATTTGCTGCTCGGCCTGATCGACGATGCGGACGCAACGACGGTGCTGCGTGCCTGCGGCGTCGATATCGAGCGGCTGCGCCGGGAAACCACCGAATTTCTGGACAAGGATTTGGCGGGCCTCGCGATTGACCGGGCGGGCGACCCGAAGCCGACCGCCGGATTTCAGCGCGTGGTGCAGCGTGCGGCGATCCATGTTCAATCCTCCGGGCGCGATGAAGTGACCGGTGCCAATGTGCTGGTGGCGATGTTCTCTGAGCGCGAAAGCCATGCGGTGTTTTTCCTGCAAGCGCAGGATATGACCCGGCTGGATGCGGTGAATTTCATCAGCCACGGCATCGCCAAATCGCCGGGCCGCTCAGTGCCGCGCACGCCGCAAGGCCAATCGGAGAGCGAGGGCGCCGAGCAAGAGCCCAAGCCCAAGCGCGGCGCGGATGCGCTGGCAAATTATTGCGTGAATTTGAACAAAAAGGCGCAATCCGGCAAAATCGACCCGCTGATTGGCCGCGAGTCCGAGATTGAGCGCACCATTCAAATTCTCTGCCGCCGGAGCAAAAATAACCCGCTTTTCGTGGGTGATCCGGGTGTCGGCAAAACCGCGATCGCCGAAGGGCTGGCCAAGCGCATTGTCGATGGCGAAGTGCCGGAAGTGCTGGCCAAGGCCACGATTTATGCGCTGGATATGGGCGCGCTCCTCGCCGGCACCCGCTATCGGGGGGATTTCGAGGAGCGGTTGAAGGCGGTGGTGACCGAGCTTGAAGCGTTGCCCGGCGCGGTGCTGTTCATCGATGAAATCCACACCGTGATCGGCGCTGGCGCCACCTCGGGCGGGGCGATGGATGCGTCCAACCTGCTCAAGCCGGCTTTGGCCTCCGGCGCGCTGCGCTGCATTGGCTCGACCACCTATAAAGAGTTCCGCACCTATTTCGAGAAAGATCGGGCTTTGGTGCGGCGCTTCCAGAAAATCGATGTCAATGAACCATCGATCGATGACGCGATTAAAATTCTGCGCGGGCTGAAATCCGCTTACGAAAAGCACCATAAGGTGCGCTACACCGATGAGGCGATCCGCGCCTCGGTCGAGCTATCGGCGAAATATATCCATGATCGGAAATTGCCGGATAAAGCGATTGACGTGATCGATGAGGTCGGCGCGTCACGGATGCTGCTGCCTGAGGGCAAGCGTCGGAAAACCGTGACATTGCGCGATGTTGAAGAAATCGTCGCGAAAATCGCTCGGATTCCGCCCAAATCGGTATCCGCCGATGACAAGGAAACGCTGCGCACGCTCGAGCGCGACCTTAAATCGATGGTGTTCGGCCAGGATGGCGCGATTGAAGCCTTATCGGCGGCAATCAAACTGGCCCGCGCCGGGCTGCGCGATGCGGAAAAGCCCATCGGCTGTTATTTGTTCTCCGGCCCGACCGGCGTTGGCAAAACCGAAGTCGCACGGCAATTGGCGAGCACTTTGGGTATCGAGCTGACCCGGTTTGATATGTCCGAATATATGGAGCGCCATTCGATCAGCCGCTTGATCGGCGCGCCGCCGGGCTATGTTGGTTTCGATCAGGGCGGGCTGTTGACCGATGCGATCGATCAGCATCCGCATTGCGTGCTGCTGCTCGATGAAATCGAGAAGGCGCATCCAGACCTGTTCAATATTTTGCTGCAAGTGATGGATCACGGCAAACTCACCGATCATAACGGCAAGAATGTTGATTTCCGCAACGTGATCCTGATCATGACCACCAATGCAGGGGCGGCGGACATGGCCAAGGCGGCCATTGGTTTTGGCCGGGTCTCGCGGCTCGGTGAGGATGATGAGGCGATCAAGCGCATGTTTACCCCGGAATTCCGCAACCGGCTTGATGCGATCATTCCGTTTGCGGGGCTGACGCCGGAAGTGGTGGCGCAGGTGGTCGAGAAATTCGTGATGCAGTTGGAAGCCCAGCTTGCGGATCGCAACGTCACCATCGAGCTCTCGTCGGCGGCCAAGGAGTTCCTGGCCGAGCGCGGCTATGATCCGCTTTATGGTGCCCGGCCGTTGGCGCGGGTGATCCAAGAGCTGATCAAGAAAAAACTCGCCGAGGAATTGCTGTTCGGCAAGCTCGCTGCGGGCGGCTCGGTCAAGGTGACCATGCGCGATGGTGAATTGGCGTTCGATTTCGCCGAAGCCACCAAGCCCGCTTTGCCCCGCCCCGAAAGCGGCGAGGAAGAGCAGACACCGCAAGAAGCGCAGTAATTTTTAGCGCGAAGCCCCGCCAAGCGCCGCGCAAATCGCGTGCGGCAGCTTGGCGCGGTTGAGCGTATAGAAGTGAAAATGCCGCACCCCTTCTGCGCGCAGCGATTGGCAGAGATTGAGCGCAAAATTGATCGCAAACGCATCGCGCTGATCGGGTTGTTCGTCGAGCCCATCGAGCGATTGGTTGAAGTTCGGCGGGATTGTTAGGCCGCAACGCTGCGCAAAATTGCGCAATTGCGCGACATTCACGATCGGCATGATGCCGGGGATCACCGGTGCGGCAATGCCCGCCGCCGCCGCACGGTCGCGTAACCGCAAAAACGCCTCTGGGTCGAAAAAGAAATTGGTGAGAATCTGGTCCGCGCCGGCATCGATTTTCGCTTTCAGATAGTCCAAATCAGCATCCGCGCCGATCGAATCGGGGTGCCCGTCCGGATAGGCGGCCACCGAAATTTCAAAGGGGGCGACGGTTTTCAGCGCTGCAACCAGTTCCCGCGCATTGGCAAAACCATCTTGGCGCGGCACGAAATTTTCGCCCGCGCGCGGCGGATCACCACGAAGAGCGACGATATGGCGCAGTCCGGCCTGCCAAAAGTGCCGGGCAGTTGCCAGGGTGGTGGCGCGATCCGTGTCCACGCAAGTCAAATGCGCGGCCGCCGGAATGCCGGTCTGCGCGGCAATGGCGGCGGCGGTAGTCTCGGTATGCTCCCGCGTGGTGCCGCCCGCGCCATAGGTGATGGTGACAAAACGCGGCGCGAGTGGCGTCAACGCATCCAAAGTGCTCCACAGCGAGGCTCGCGCGGCTTCGCTGCGGGGTGGGAAAAATTCAAATGACAGCGACAGGTCAGGCGTCATTTTCATCCTCCGGCACCGCAGTTGGTGCCGCGTCCGCCACAGCGTTCGCCCGCGCGATCGGCACCGCGTTTGGCAAGGTCTGGGCTTCAGCGGCCTGTGCCAACCAGAGATTCACCGTTAGCACGCCGCCAGCGAGCGGGATCGGCGGTGCTGCAACCAGCCCGGCTGCGGTGAACCAAGCCAGCATGTGCGCGTCGCTAAAACCAAGCCGGGCATGGGCATGGCGGGCGCGCAAGGCCTCGTGATCGTGCGGTGCAAAATCGATCACGAGCAAGCGCCCGCCAGGGGCTAACACCCGCGCCGCCTCCGCAATCGCCGCTTGGGGTTGCTGGGCATAATGCAAAACCTGATGAATGATCACCACATCCGCGCAGGCGCTCAGCAGCGGCAGGGCAAACATATCGCCCTGGCGCAGTTCAACATGGGCGAGCGCCGCCGCAAGATCGGGCCGGGCCAGCTTTGCGCGGGCATGGCGCAGCATTTCCGGGCTGCGATCGATCCCGATCACGCGCTGCGCCAGCCCGCCAAACAGTTCGATCATGCGGCCAGTACCGGTGCCAATATCAACCAAACACCCAATCGGCGCGGGTCCGAGCGATGCGCGAATTGCCCCCTCGACCACCGCCTCGGCAATATGCAGCGCACGCATCGCATCCCATTCGGCGGCATGGGCGTTGAAATAATCCTCCGCCGCCCGCGCCCGATCCGCACGCACCGCCGCCAGCCGGGCATGATCTGCGCGCACCCAATAATCCTCCTCACTCCCGCCGCTCCAAGCATCGATCGCAGCGAGCAACGGTGCCACCAGCATGGTGTCACCCAAGCTGAGAAACACCCAGCTGCCCTCCTTGCGCCGCTCAATGAGCCCGGCATCGGCCAGGATTTTCACATGGCGCGACACCCGTGGCTGGCTCTGCCCGAGCACCTGGGCCAATTCGCCAATCGAGAGTTCCATGGCGCGGAGCAGCATGATGATCCGCAAGCGCGTGGGATCAGCGACGGCAGCAAAAATATTCAGGCTATTTTTCATTAAAATAGATATAAAAGAATTATTATATTCGTCAATCTCAACGAGAGCGCCTTTTTATCGCTTCAATCTGCTGACTTTCGCGATATATTCGTAGTTTTATTACATATAACAATTTGTAAATATGCTTATTTATCAAATTGACTCTCCGAAAAAACAGGCTTATTCAGCGTCCCGCGCTAGGCCGACGGTTTGTTAGGTGGCGGTCGGCATCTTCGGGCTGTGACCCGTTATTGAGGAATGTGATTCATGAACGAGATCTCCGTGGCCACGCTGGGCTTTCCGCGCATCGGCGCTAAGCGCGCCTTGAAAACGGCGCTGGAGCATTATTGGTCCGGCACCAGTCGCGCGACGGACCTGCTGACCACCGCCGCTGAATTGCGTGCAACCGCCTGGCGGCAGCAAGCTAATTGCGGCGCCACGATCATACCGTCCAATGATTTTTCATTGTATGATCATGTGCTGGACATCTCAGCCATGGTCGGCGCCCTGCCCGGCGCGCCGGATCTCGACGCCTATTTTACCGCCGCACGCGGCTCATCCGGCACAACTACCGCCTGCGCCCACAGCCACACCCACAGCCACACCCACACCCACACCCACAACAGCGGCGCCGGCGATCTGCCCGCCGCCGAAATGACCAAATGGTTTGACACTAATTACCATTATCTGGTGCCACGCTTTCACCCCGCACAACGATTTCACCTGCGCAGCACCAAACCGCTTGATGAGTATCGCGAGGCACAAGCGCTCGGTATTTCAACCCGTCCGGTATTGCTTGGGCCGGTGAGCTATCTGCTTCTTGGCAAGAGCGATCAGCGCGATTTTAGTCCGCTTGCCCTGCTGCCCGGCCTCGTTGCGGTTTATGTCGAAATGCTGCGCGCCTTGGCCGACGCCGGTGCTGACTGGGTGCAAATCGACGAACCTTGCCTGGTGTTGGACCTCAACGACGATTCACGTGCCGCTTATCGCACCGCGTACGCCGCCCTGCATGATGGCGCACCCACGCTCAAATTGATGTTGACGACCTATTTTGGGGCGCTCAATGATAATCTTTCCGCCGCCCTCGCGCTTCCCGTACAGGGGATTCATCTCGATCTGGTGCGCGCTCCTGATCAGCTTGAGGCCGTGCTCGCTGCCGTGCCTGCCGATTGGGTACTATCGCTCGGCGTGATTGATGGCCGCAATGTCTGGCGCGCCGATTTGGAGGCCATACTCGACTGGCTCGAACCGATCACCCAGCGCCATCCCCGTCTCGTGCTCGCACCATCATGCTCGCTGCTGCATGTGCCGATCGATCTAACCCGCGAGACCAATCTCGATCCAGAGGTGCGTGACTGGTTGGCCTTCGCCACCCAAAAAATCGAGGAATTATCGGTGTTAGCCCAAGCCCTCACCCATGGTCGTGGCCGCGTCCAATCGGCACTTCTCGCCGCGACCGCCGCGCACAGAGCTCGGCTTAGCTCTGCACGCATCCATAATCCGGCAGTCAAAACCCGCGCTGCGGAAACCGATCCCGCGTTGAGCCATCGCGCCGCGCCCTATTCGGTGCGCCAAGCTTTGCAGGCGCAAAAGCTCGGCTTGCCCCCCTTCCCCACCACCACCATCGGCTCATTTCCGCAAACCGCCGCCGTGCGCCAGGCCCGCGCTGATTTCGCCAAAGGACGCATCGACGCCGTGCAATATCAGTCATTATTGCGCGCCGAAACCGCAAGTGCGGTGCAATGGCAGGAATCCATCGGTCTCGATGTGCTGGTGCATGGCGAGTTCGAGCGTAACGACATGGTGCAGTATTTTGGCGAGCAACTCGATGGCTTTGCCTTCACGACCCATGGCTGGGTGCAATCCTATGGTTCGCGGTGTGTGCGTCCGCCGATCATCTATGGCGACGTCGCACGCCCGCACCCGATGACCATCGATTGGTGGCGCTATGCCCAATCGCTCACTGTCCGCCCGATGAAAGGCATGTTGACCGGTCCGGTCACGATCCTGAATTGGTCATTCGTGCGTGATGATCAGCCGCGCGCGCAAACCTGCCGACAAATCGCTTTCGCGATCCGCGACGAGGTGGTTGATTTGGAAGCAGCCGGTGCTGCGATTATCCAGATCGACGAGGCAGCGTTGCGCGAAGGGCTACCGCTGCGCCGCCGCGACTGGCCAACCTATCTGGCCTGGGCCATCGAGGCATTTCGGATCAGCGCGTCCGGCGTGAGGAATGCAACGCAAATCCATACCCATATGTGTTACTCGGAATTCAACGACATTATCGAGGCGATTGGCGCGATGGATGCCGATGTCATTTCAATCGAAACCGCTCGCTCACGAATGGAGTTGTTGGACGCATTCGCCACCTACCGCTATCCGGCAGCCATTGGTCCGGGTGTGTATGATATCCACTCGCCCGTCATTCCTCCGGTCGATGCCATGACGGGCTTGCTCACAGTTGCGACCCACCGGCTGCCCGCCGAGCAAATTTGGGTCAATCCCGATTGCGGGCTGAAAACCCGCCATTGGCTAGAAGTGCGCGCGGCCCTCGATCATATGGTGCAGGCTGCGGCGATTTTGCGTCACGCCCATGATATGCGCTGATGGGTGCCCTATTTTGATCATATTCATGAGGGATCTAAGCCTTGCAACGTCAGGTCGGGTTGGACCGAACCGCTGACCAAGCCATCATCGCTCAAGCCAATTTTGGAGACCCGTCATGCCCTACATCATCCGTAAATCCCTCCTGCCCGCCGCTCTGACTCGATCAATTTGATCTGTCTCATTTTGCCACAAACGGATGACAGTCGCACGTAGGGTGCGGAACTCTGAGATCAACTGCCGGGACAACGCCTTTCTGGCGTTTGGTGGTGTGCCGGTTGAGGCGCTGCTGGACAACATGAAAACCGTGGTGATCGAATGGAATGTCTATGGACAGGGGCTGCATCGGTTCCATCCGGCCTTCCTGGATTATCCTAAATCCGGCAGTTGGATTTCCTATGGACCGGAGAGAAGGCTAGATTTTCAACGTTTGGTTGTCGCTCAACCTGGGTTGAATCGGAGTGGTGG
>NCBV01000016.1 GCA_002279355.1 Acidiphilium sp. 37-60-79 | reverse complement strand
ACCGATACTCGCCCTGGAGCGAACATCTTATGATCGCAACAATAAGGCAATAGAACAAACGGTTCACTATCTAATACCGGCAGCCTACCGGATCAAAACCTCTGCATTCAAAAAAACACCATTATCTATACTCAATAAATAGTATCTGCTCACACCCCCCCCCATCCGATTGGTTTTGGTGCATGAATACACCTTTGGTTGATTTTGTTGTGATTGACTCGCGGTGTGATGGCTTGATGACGGTATTTCAGAAATGAAGTAGGAGGAAGTGTCATCCCGAGTGCCATCACGAAGCCGCATGCCGAACAAGATCAACGACGATCGCCGCCACAAGTTCAAGAAAATGAGATACCGCGTGACAAACTGGCCGCAATACGATGCGGCGTTAGTTCGTCGGGGCGATTTGACGGTGTGGTTGACCGAGGAAGCCGTGACCGCTTGGCGCGCGCCAAAGCGAGCGGGTCGCGGGGGGCAGCGTGTCTATTCTGATCTGGCAATCGAAACCGGCCTGGCTCTGCGCCTGGTTTTGCGTTTGGCGTTACGCCAGACCGAAGGCGCATTACGCTCCATTGCCGGCCTGCTTGGGGCGGTCATCAAGGTTCCTGACCACACAACCGAGCCGCAGGAGTGCGCATTTGACCATTCTGCCGCAGACGGTGAAGCGGGATGAACCAATCCATCTGCTGATCGACAGCACGGGCCTCAAAATCTACGGCGAGGGTGAATGGCTGGATCAGAAGCACGGGGTTCGGGCGCGTCGGCGCTGGCGGAAACTGCACATCGCGGTCGATGCCGATACCCACGAGGTCCGCGCCTGTGAATTGACACCCGATGATGTCGGCGACGTCACCGCCGTGCCGGACTTGCTTGATCAGGTGAAAGATCAGGTTGCTGCTGTGATTGCAGGCGGCGCTTACGACGGACAGCCGGTCCACGACGCCGTGGCGGCAACTCATTCAGGGGCCGCTATCGTTATTCCACCCCGGTCAACGGCGATTGCGGGACAAAATGGGACCCCAACGCAGCGCGACAGCCATCTCGAGGCTATCGAAAAACACGGTCGGCGCGGCTGGCAGCAACGATCCGGCTATGGGCGACGAAGTCTCGTTGAAACTGCGATGTTCCGGTACAAGACTATCATCGGTCGGCGACTTCACGCTCGGACTCTATCCAATCAACAGACCGAAGCCAAAATTGCCTGCGACGTCCTGAACCGGATGACCCGCCGCGGTATGCCGGTGTCCGTGAGGGTCAAATAAACGCCGCTAGCATGGCGATCACCGACCCTGACCCGACGCATGCAACAACGCCTCAGGGTAGCCTTGTCCATCACCGGCAAATCAGAAAATTTCCCTGTGCGATACGTGCGGTAGAATGGCACCCGCCCAATATCATGGCGCAAAAAGATACCGAGCCGCTTTTGCCGCCACGCGGCGATGTCATCACGGGTCGCTAATGGCTTAGCCAGCCATTTGGTCCGGTAGAAGGCGCGCAGCGCCGCGATGATTGCGATATTCACCTAACGATCTCCGGATCAACGTCGCGCTGCCACTTATTATAGGGAGCCTGACGACGCCTTATTGAGGATAGCGCGGAGGTTTAGGCCGTGTTCGTGTGCGCAATCAAGCGCTGTAGGATAGCCAGCATCGGCGTGCGGCACAACGGCAGTGGCAGTGGCGCTCCAAAGGACGCGCCGCGCCGATCGGCGGCATCCAATTGGCGCCACTTATTCCTCTAGTGTCCCGATTCTGAAATCCGTTGGATTTCGGAATCAGAGTGGACACTCGAAAATTCAATGATTTAGTGGCCCGCTTATCCCTGAAATTCATCTAATGAATTTCAGGGGCAGGACACTAGCGCCCCAAAAGTTCCAACGAATGAGATATTTTCGATGTTTGAGTGAGACATATTGATTTCAACGAGCCGGTGTGCAACACTGAGCGGAATAGTCAGGCAAACGCATATTGATGCGTGAGTGCCAGCAGTGAGGAAGGACCAAACGCGATGAAAATGACCACTGAAGAAGCCTTCGTGAAGGTGTTGCAGATGCATGGCATCGAGCACGCTTTCGGCATTATCGGCTCGGCCTTCATGCCGATCTCCGATTTGTTTCCGCAGGCCGGAATTACTTTCTGGGATGTCGCGCACGAAACCAATGGTGGCATGATTTGCGATGGTTATACCCGCTCGACCGGCAAAATGGGCATGGCGATTGCCCAAAACGGTCCCGGCGTGACCGGGTTCGTGACGGCGATCAAAACGGCCTATTGGAACCACACGCCGATGCTACTGGTCACGCCGCAGGCGGCAAACCGCACGATAGGGCAGGGTGGTTTCCAAGAAGTCGAGCAAATGGCGCTGTTTCGGGACATGGTTTGTTATCAGGAAGAAGTGCGTGACCCCTCGCGCGTCCCTGAAGTGTTGAACCGCGTGATTATGAAAGCCCGGCGCCTGTCGGCTCCTGCACAGATCAACATGCCCCGCGATTACTGGACCCAGGTGATCGATGTGCCATTGCCGGCAATTATCGAGTTCGAGCGCCCCGGTGGCGGCGCCAAAGCGATCGCTGATGCGGCGTCGTTACTGTCGCAAGCAAAATTTCCCGTTATTCTATCCGGCGCAGGTGTGGTGCTGGCCAACGCGATCCCAGCCTGCGCCGCGTTAGCGGAACGGCTTGATGCGCCGGTGTGCAACAACTATCAACATAATGATAGTTTCCACGGCAGCCATCGCCTCGCGGTCGGGCCGCTCGGCTATAATGGCTCGAAAGCCGCCATGGAACTCATCGCGAAGGCCGATGTGGTGCTGGCCCTCGGCACCCGGCTCAACCCGTTCTCCACCTTGCCCGGCTATGGCATCGATTATTGGCCGAAAGCTGCGAAAGTCATCCAGGTTGACATCAACGCCGATCGGATCGGCCTCACCAAGCCGGTCGCCGTCGGCATTTGTGGTGACGCCAAGCTGGTGGCCGAGGCGATTTTGGCGCAGCTGTCCCCCAGCGCCGGTGATCACGAGCGCGACGGCCGCAAGGCGTTGATCCACCAAACTAAATCAGCCTGGTTGCAAACGCTCTCCAGCCTTGACCACGAGGATGATGACGACGGCACCTCGTGGAATAATGACGCGCGTGAGCGCGATCCGAACCGGATGTCGCCGCGTCAAGCGTGGCGCGCAATCCAGGCCGGTTTGCCGCGCGATGCGATCATCTCCAGCGATATCGGCAATAACTGCGCGATCGGTAATGCCTATCCGACATTCGAGCAAGGTCGGAAATATCTCGCCCCGGGGCTGTTTGGCCCGTGTGGCTATGGTTTCCCGTCGATCATCGGCGCCAAAATCGGTAATCCCAACACGCCATGCGTCGGCTTCGCCGGCGATGGGGCATTTGGTATTTCGATGAATGAAATGAGCTCAATTGGCCGCAGCGAGTGGCCAGCCATTACCATGGTCATTTTCCGCAATTACCAATGGGGTGCTGAGAAACGGAATACCACGTTATGGTATGATAACAATTTTATTGGCACCGAACTCGACCCCGAACTCAGCTACGCCAAAGTGGCCGAAGGGTGCGGCCTGAAAGGCGTCACCGTCCATACTCAAAACGAATTGACCGAGGCTCTGCGTACCGCGTGCGAAGCCCAGGCGCAAGGGGTGACGACCTTCATCGAAGTGATCCTGAACCAAGAGTTGGGCGAACCGTTCCGCCGCGATGCGATGAAAAAGCCGGTCAAAATTGCCGGTATCAGCCGTGAGGATATGCGGCCCCAAATCGTCGGGTAACTAAAATTTCCAAACGGATCGGGTCATATGCCCGGTTCGTTTGGTTATCTCGACCAGCCAATCTCTAACGTTAGCGTTACTTTATCCGTGTAGCAGAAAACATTGCCTCGAGATTCCCTGGCGTCGGCAAGGCGTTAGTGCCGATCAGCACTAATTCATGCGCGTCAATTGCTTCCCGCCCCGGTGTCAAACTCCAACGCCGACCAACCAACTGTAGCACCATCGGACTCGCCACCGACCCAATTTGCAGCACCCCCTTGCCGCGTAGTATGCACGGTGGCAACGAGCGCAAAACCTCGCGCAGCAGCGCGTCATCCAGCGGGCCATCAGGGCGCCAGGACCATGTGCGAAAATCATGATCGGTGCTATCCGCCAAAAATCGGCTGGGTTGCGGTTCAGTGCTGGGATTAACCATTACTGTGGGTAACACGCCCCTTTCTATTTCAATAATAGGCACATCACCACGGATGGCGGTAATGATGGCACGTGCCTCGGCCCGCATACCGGTGCTGGCAATATCGCATTTGCTCAGCGCAATCAGGTCCGCACGCGCGATTTGCCGGGAAATCGTATCGCTCAACCAACGGTCTGCAGCAAGGCGGGGCAAGTCGAGTGCATCGGCCAGCACGATCACCGCTTCGAGCGACGCTCCGATCTCAAGCTTGACTAGTTGGGCAATGCGCCACGGGTCCGACACGCCGCTACTTTCAACGATGATCCGCGCAGGCGGCGGCGTTAGTGCGAGCATGCGCCCCAGCGTCGCGCTGAAATCAGGGCCAATCGAGCAACAAACGCAACCATTCGACAGCGCAAATATCTCGCCGTCCTGCGCCTCGATCAGGTGGGCGTCGATATTGAGCGCGCCGAAATCATTCACCAGCACGGCAATCCGTTGGTGCGATCCGCGCAATATCTGGTTGATCGCCGTGGTCTTACCAGCGCCCAGAAAGCCACCGATGATCATAACCGGAACCGTCATGCCGCCGCTGCAAACACCTTGCCGCCACGCACCGTGGCCACCACTTCAATATTTTTCAGCAAAGATGGATCAACTTCCAGCGGATTATCGCGCAATACAGCAAAATCAGCGAACTTGCCCACCTCAATGCTGCCAATCACATGATCGAGTTTCAATGTATAAGCGGCACCGATTGTTATCGCATGCAGCGCCGCCTCAACCGAAATTCGCTCGCCCTCCCCAAGCACACGCCCGGCCGCTGTCTCGCGCATCACCGCGCACCATGCGGTGAAAAGCGGATCAATCGGCGTAATGGGTGCGTCGGAATGGATCGCAAACGGAATCCCAAGCCGAAGGGCTGTGCCGCACGCATCCATCCGCATGGCGCGGGCTAACCCCATGGTCTCGCGCACATGGGCTTCGCCCCAATAATAAACGTGGTTGGCAAAAATATTGCAGCAAAGACCGAGCGTCTTAATGCGCCGGTACAAGGCTTGATCCGGCATTTGGCAATGTTGCAGCGTATGACGATGATCCGGGCGCGGATGCGCGATCAGCGCCCGTTCCACCATATCAACGGCGGCTTCGGTCGCCTCGTCACCGTTGGTATGCATATGCAGCACCGCGCCGGCACGATGATAAGCCTCGATCACCTCGCCAAGTTCAGTGGGCGCAAGATACCACAGCCCGTTGGGTGCGCCGTTATGATAGCCAGGCCAGCGCATTCGTGCGGTAAAGCCTTGGATCGAGCCATCAACATGTAGCTTCACCAGCCCAAAAAATAACATATCTGTGCTCTGTCGGCGCAAAAAATCCAACCGCGCCAAACCAGGCTCAATCCGATAAAACCGCGCGGCCATCGCCGGCACAATCCTAATCGGAAAATCCGGCGCGTTGCTTGCCTGCTGATAGACTGCAATTGTCTCGTCGGACATATCGCTCACCAAATCGGTCGCTGTGGTCACGCCCACACGCCGGGCAAGCCTGCCGAAGCGGTCCATCGAGTCCTGATCCAGCTTGCGGGAAAGCCCATCCGCCGAAACCGTATGGCGAATGCGGCCTAACAGGTCAAAGCCGCGTAATTCCCCGGTTAGCGCGCCGGCTTGATCGCGGACCATTCCGTCCATATCGGTGTCGCGCTCAAGCCCAGCGAGCCGCAGAGCCACACTATTGACGTTCATGATATGACCTGATGCGTGGGTAATCACCACCGGGCGTACGCTCGAAACCCCATCCAAATCAGCGACGTCAAGCCCGCGCCCCTCGATATGAATCGGATCAAAACCCCACGCAACTAACGGGCCGTTGGTGCTTTCGGCTTGGGCCGCCTGCCGCAACCGATCAACTACCGCCGAAATGCTACGCAGGCCAGGCGCGATATTCCCATCCGGATCGCGTCGATCAAAATATCCAATATACGGATCGCGCCAGACTGAGCCTTCAAATAAATGAGAATGTCCCTCGACGAAGCCGGGCAATATCGTCTGACCGGCAAACCGGTCGTCGGTCTCAAAGGCGCCTAAATCGGCCATCTCAGCCTCACCGCCGACTGCGAGAATGCGTCCGGCCATTACCGCTACATGTGTCGCAAATGGCTGCGACGGATTCATCGTCAGCACCCGCTGGGCCTTGAACACCACAATCCCCGATCTCACGCTCACCCTCCTGTTGCCACAAAATGGCTTAACGCTAACATTTCATACGGCTCTTGCACCGACTATACTTGCCTTACGCAAGATTTTCCTTGCCGATGAGGCCCCTTGCTTGATCAATGGCGAGACCGACACACTAACCGGTTAGGATCTTGGTGTGATCCTGAGGTGCGCCGTCGGTGGCTTGCGCCTCGTTGCGTAACTCATGGATCAGCATTGACTTCAACGCGGTGAATTTCGGCGTAATCATCACATCAACATCACGCGGACGACCGATTTCTACGCCCACCTCGCGCTTCATTCGCCCCGGCCGTCGTGACATCACGCCAACGCGATCAGCCAAAAACAGCGCCTCATCGACGTCATGGGTGACGAAGATGATCGTCGGCTTAAGCTCGCCCCAGATTGCTAAAAGCAATTCCTGCATCGTGAGGCGGGTCAGTGCGTCCAACGCGCCGAATGGCTCGTCCATCAGCAGCACGCGCGGGTTATTCATCAGCACCCGCACGATCGCGACGCGCTGGCGCATGCCCCCCGATAGCTGATAGGGATATCGCTTCTCAAAGCCGCCCAGCCCGCAGATTTCCAATAAATGCCCGGCTCGTTTCGCTGCGGCTCTCATATCGCTCTGGCCTTGGACACGAGGACCAAACATCACGTTATCGATTACGGTCAGCCATGGAAACAGATTAGGTTGTTGGAATACCATGGCACGCTCCGGTTCCGGGCCTGTGATCCGCGCACCGTCAAACAAAACCGTGCCTCTAGTTGGCCGCTCAAACCCGGCAACGATCTCAAGGATGGTGCTCTTGCCGCAGCCGCTGGGCCCGAGAAGAGCATAAATTTCGCCCTGTTCGACCGCAAAATTGATCCCTTCGAGCGCCAAGACTTTTTGACCGGGTTTTCCATCTGTGCCAAAAACCTTATCGACGCCACTGATCTCTAGATACGCCATCAGGATTTACCGACCCAATGAACAATTCGGCGTTCGAGAGCGTTGATCGCCGCAGTCATCGCGATTCCGATAAGCCCGATCAAAATCAGCCCGATATACACCACTTTGATCCGGTAGAATGTCGCCGCATCCTCGATCATGAATCCTAATCCACGCTGGGCGCCGAGCAATTCAGCGGCAACAACAACCGCCCAACTAACGGCGAGACCCGTTTTTAGCCCGGTGAAAATCGCCGGTAATGAGGCGGGCAGCACCACGCGCCAGAACATCTGCACGCGTCCGGCCCCCAAATTTGCCGCAGCACGCATTAATCCTACGGGGACGCTGCGAACACCTTCAGCCGTATTCAGAACCACGAACAGAAACGATGCTAAAAAAATTACCGCCACCTTGGATGTTTGGCCGATCCCGAACCACAACACCATCAGCGGGATCAGCCCGATACTCGGCACCGGCCGCAACCCATTGAAAATTGGAGCAAGAAAGCCACGGACTTTACCGCTCATCCCCATCGCGATCCCAACGGGAATCGCAACGGCAGCAGATAAGGTAAATCCAAGAACCATTCGGAAAAAGCTTGCGAGAATATTACCCAACAATGTCGTCCCGGCATATCCCGACCGGCTGATCACCAAGAACTCGTTGAATAGAGAAACGGGAGAGGGTAGAAGTTTTGTCGAGACAACCGCCAGCCACTGCGTCGTGCCAATCCAAATCAGAAATAGCATCGACACGCTGAGCGCGCTGTAAAAATAGGTGGAGTTGGAGAACGCCGCAGCGCCGCCAATGATCGAGCGGGTCATCGGCTGAATTTCTTTGTCAGACCCATTGGCGCTTGGCATTCGAACCCTCCGATTAGCCGACTTTGATCTATAATGACGCACCAAAGCACGAACCACGCGCCACCAAAATAGGGCGCGTAGCCCGCGGCTCTCGGATTATCCCATCTTCTTGATATAGGCCTCTAACGGGGTAACATCGATCGCCTTTGCGAAGTCAGGAACAGTGTCGATCACGCGAACCTGATGTTGAAAGTCAGCGAGCGAATCGAGAACTTTGACGAGTCCCTGCTTTTTCGCAATCGCCTGTGGGTTGATTGACAGCACATAGTCCGGTGCCCATTCCTCTTTCATTGTTGGCCAACTGGCCTCTTTGGTGATCACGGTTTGCGCCAATGACTGACTGACGCCAGTGTCATGGCTTAGATAAGCTGCAACTTTGGCTGGGTTTTTCGTGATAACCGCTTGCGCCGCGTCGAGTGACGATAGCAGCTTTTGCACCGTCTCGGGATTTTTCTCCAGCCATTCGGTGCGCGCGACCCAAACGATTGCGCCCGCAGCACCGACATCCTGATCGGTGGCGATCTGCACGCCGCCAGCTTCTCGCATTTCGCCCTGCCAAGGCTCCCAGTACCAACCGCCATCGATTTCATTTTTTGAAAAAGCCGGCATGAGAACGCTCACGTTCAAATCAATGAAGTCGATGTCCTTCAGCGTCATGCCGACCGATTCTAAGCCCCTGACCAAGGCATATTGGCCCGACGTGCCACGCTCTGCCGCGATCCGCTTGCCTTTCAGATCCTTTAACGACTTGATCCCGCTTTTCGCGGTGACAACCAGCCCTTCCGATGCGAAAGCGTTATTTTCTACGGCGAAGATTTTCATCGGCACCCCTTGGGCGATGCCAATACTTGCAGGCGGCGTGCCCATGAATCCGACGTCAATGCTGCCGGATTGGAATGCGGCAAAAAACGGTGGACCCGCGAGAAACTCGATTTGTTCAACATCGATGCCGTTAGCGGCGAAAATTCCCCCGTCATGGGCGGCAAAATAGCGTGCCCCGTTTAGCGTCGGCTGCCAACCGAAGCGAACCTTCACGCCAGTCGCGGCGAATGCGCCCCTGGCAATACCGAGCGTCGAGACGCCAGCGGCAATGGCAGCCGCCGATGACAAAAAGTCGCGTCGTGTCGGAGAACTCATGTCCTGACTCCTGTTAATAATGTGGTCGGGTTTCTCATTGGCCTCGTGGTGCGGTGCATGCCGGAGCGGTTAACCGCGTCTTGATCATGAATATCGCGATATTGTGGAGCGACGCCGACTGTTTCATCGCCCACTCTTCAAGTGACGTCCTGTCCAAAAACCGAGCGTGGGGATTAGCGTGGGACATCACAACCTCCAAGGCTAGGTACCAGCTTCGAAATCGCGCACAATGCCTATATTGAGCGCAATTTCCCAATTTTAGCTAGAGCCAGATCAAGGTTGACCATGGAGCCACGATCGTTAGCGACGGGTGGATACGCCATCACCGTCCGCTACGGTCTGGCCGCTCATCACGATAATGATAGAACTGATAGAGCGCTCGCTGCCCAAGCCGGCGAAACGGCGCGAATACATGGCCAGGTAATGCCCCGGTAAATAATGGCAAAGGATATTTCGCCGCACGCCCTGCAACCAGTTCCGCGAGCCGCCAGCCAGCCTGAGCAGAATAGCTAACCCCGTTGCCGCCGAAACCAAGCCCATAATAGAGCTTCTGCGCGGGGTCGGGCTGCACCATGCGCGGCATCATATCATGGCTCACATCAACCCAGCCCCACCAGGAATAGTCGATCTCAATCCCCCGCAAGGCCGGAAATTTACGGGCAAGACCCGAAGTAAGACCGTGCAAATGTTTCGGATTGGCCGCATCCGTCCCCTTGATCGCACTGCGGCTGCCAATTTGCAGCCGGTTGTCAGGCAGTAATCGATAATAATAGCGCAGTACTCGTGTATCGGTAATCACCTGATGCGTGCGAAAGCCCGTTGCCTCAAGTTCCGCTCCTGTCAGGGGGCGCGTGACCAATGAATTAGAGAGAATCGGCATAATCCGGCTGCGCAATTGGGGATGCAGTTGCTGGCTAGTATAGCCGCCCGTGGCAATCACCACGGCCCGTGCCGTCACAGTCCCCTGGGGTGTGCGCAGCCGAAATCGGCCACCAGATCTGGCTATATCGAGAACCGGACTGGCCGGATGAACTTGAGCACCCGCCGCCCGGGCAGCACGAACGTAACCAAAGGCGAGTTTGGCAGGATGCACACCAATGCCCAAAGGTTCGTGCAACGCACCGACGGCCTCGGCCTCGCGCACCCAGTCCCGCTCTACCGTAGCCCGGTCAAGAATGCGCGTCGGATACCCGAATACATGGTTGCAAATCTCAGATTCTGCTCGCAACCGATCCAAGGCCCGATGTCGATGCGCAACATATAGATGGCCCCCTGGCTCGGCATCACAGTCAAACTCGTCGGTCAATGCGGCGAAGCGTTCAAACCCCTCCTGGATTTCCGCATGCACCAGCCGCGCCGTCGCCTCGCCCCAGCGCGCGATCCATTGCGATCGGGTCAACCTCCCAGACGCGTTTTGCCCCTGGCCTCCATTGCGCGTGCTGCATCCCCACGCGACCCGGTTGGCTTCGAGCACGGTCGCGCGAATGCCATGCTCGCGGGCAAGAAACAGCGCGCAGGTAAGTCCGGTGAAGCCGGATCCGACAATTACCACATCCGCGTCGATATCGCCGCTAATCGGCCCATCATCGTCCGGCGGCGAACCCGCCGTCGCAATCCAATAGGTCGGCGCATAATCTCGGCCAATACCGGGATGCGCGTCGCGCAGAGGATCATAACATGGATCATAGTCATCGCTGGCTTGCGTCGCGATCGGTCCTCGGATGTCCACACTCTCGCTCACTGAACGGGCTGGATTGGCCGTTCCTTACGAAACGCGCTCTTGGATATAATCAAAGCACCTGTAAAATCGAACAAATCAACGCCCTCAACGTCAATCCGCCCGCCTTGCGGCGCCGTCGCGGTGAACAACCATTCCGTAATGCCGCGATCCCCAAACACCGTATGCCGCCGCACAAGCCATTGCACATCGGGCATCGCGGTCCAGGTCGCAACAAACGCCGCGCGCACCGCTTCCGCCCCCGCGATGCGCCGACCAACGGCATCAGGCCCAACCGCCGCATCGAATATGATTGATGGGTCAAAACACGCCATGACCGCATCGGCATCATGCCGATTAAACGCCTTGAATAAACTATCCAACAAACTCAGTCGCACTTGGTCGTTCGTTGTGTTCATCATATTTTTTCCAAAATAGGCGTTGCCGTCTGCGTTATTCAGCACGGCTACAATGGTGATCGGCGGCGGCAAAGAACCAGTTGGCGCCAAACCACCCGTCCAGTTCGTCTGCAACGCGACAGCGGGCGGCTCAAAGATATGCTGGACGCCTGGCCGCTTTCCTGCCAAGTCTTATACCAACGGTGATCCTGCTTCAGCCGGGAGACTTGCGGCATGGATGTCAATAATCAACGCAAACGAGCCGCGCCACCTCAGCGGATTGAGCGCCAATGGGCGCAACTTTTTGCCCTGAACATCGAGAACGGCACCACGTTGCAAATGCAAGTGCGGCAAGGTTTCGTCGCGGCCATCTTGGACCGGCGATTGCCCGCCGGAGCCAAGCTTCCATCCAGCCGACTCCTTGCCCGGCAGCTCGATATTGCACGCAACACGGTCAATGCCGCTTATCGCCAACTCGCGGATGAGGGCTTTATCCGCGCCCGCCCCCGGAGCGGCTATGTGGTCCGCGCTGCAATCGTGGATCGCGCATCCGCCGCCACGCCGCATCGTCCCGCACCCGGCCTCGCCGATGGTCCGCGCTGGCCCGCGCGCATCGGCTCGCGCTTTAGTTCCTTGCGTAATATCAGCAAGCCATCGGATTGGTATCGCTACCCCTATCAATTCATCTATGGCCAGCCCGATCCAGCGTTGTTCCCAACCGCCGATTGGCGCGAATGCAGCCGCGCGGCCCTCGCGGTCCTCGCCATCCGCGATTGGTCATCAGACATGATCGATGGCGACGATGCAGCGCTGATCGAACAGATTCAACTTCACGTGCTGCCCCAACGCGGTATCTATGTCACGCCCGATCAAATCATGATTACCGTCGGCACCCAGCACGCTCTCTATCTATTGGCGGAATTACTGGTCTCGGCGCGCAGCGTGGTCGGCGTCGAGGAGCCAGGCTATCCAGACGCGCGCAACATCTTCGCCGTGCGCGGTGCCGCGCTGCGCCCGTTGCCCGTGGGCCCGGAAGGGATCGACAGCGCCGATCTCGCGGGCTGTGACCTCGCTTTCGTTACGCCCAGCCACCAATGCCCAACCGCATCAACGATGAGTTGGGCACGCCGCCGCGAGGTGATGGCCTATGCCGACCGACATGATCTGATTCTGATTGAAGATGATTACGAAAGTGAACTCACCTTCGCCGGTGCATTGCGTCCCGCCCTCAAAAGTCTCGATACCGCCGGGCGGGTGGTCTATGTCAGCAGCTTTTCCAAAACATTGGCACCAGGCTTGCGCCTTGGCTATATGGTCGGCGCTCCGGCCTTGATCGCCGAGGCCCGGGTGCTGCGCCGATTGATGCTCCGTCACCCTCCCGCGAATAACCAACGCGCCGCCGCTTTGTTCATCGCGCTGGGGCATAACAGCGCCCAGCTGCGCCGGATCAAGACCCATCTGGCCGATCGTGCGGGCGCCTTGGTTGACGCCTTGGTCCACCACGCGCCGATGTTGACATTCAAGAAGCCGCACGGCGGATCATCGATCTGGATCAAAGGCCCCGCCGGGCTCGACGCTGCTTCGCTGGCGAAAGCGGCGGAGCAACGGGGCGTCTTAATCGAGCCGGGCGATGTGTTTTTCCAGCAGCCCAATGCGCCATGCCCATTCTTTCGCCTTGGCTATTCGTCAATCTCTACCGACAAAATTTCCGCGGGCGTCCAACGTCTAGCGACCCTGCTTGATCCATGACCAACTGGACCTATCAATCAGCATTGAGTGGATGCTCGGATATTGATACGCTACGAGGCTTGAATTGGAGGATTGTTCGGGGCATGGTCCAGCGTATCGTGTCATCCATCAGCGATGAAGCTGCTTGCATCCAAGCAGTGATGGCTCATCGCGCATCTGCCCGTCCGATCCGTTCAGATAAAATCGCTGGCTCTTGCCACAAAAGAGCAAATCTGATCGATCGGAAATCGACTTCGTGTCCCGATTCTGAAATCCGTTGGATTTCGGAATCAGAGTGGACACTAGAAAATTCAATCATTTAGTGTCCTGCCCCTGAAATTCATCTAATGAATTTCAGGGGCAGGACACTAGATCAACGGAGCGACAATGACTGGATCGGCCACGAACGAGGCAAATACCGAGAGCCCAGCGATCCAGGCTGATGACACCTCAATCGCGGACCCAGCAGCACCCCGGAGCGGGTGGCGTCATGTATCGCGTCTGACCACAATCCTGGTGATGGTCGGAACCTTGATTGTTTGGCAAATCGTGAGTGATTTGCATGTTTTTCCGCCCATCGCCCTGCCGTCGCCGATCATGGTTTGGGCCGCGTTTACCCGATTACTGCTCGCGGGCTATGGTGGACACTCCCTGGTGGGCGATATTTGGATCAGCTCGGTGCGTATCGGCATCGGGTTCGCTGGCGCGGTGGTGATCGGTGTGCCCGTCGGCCTAGTGATGGCGCGGATCAATCTGATTTTCCGGATCATCGATCCTTTCTTGCAATTTGTTCGCCCGGTGCCGCCGCTGGCCTATATTCCGCTGCTGGTGGTCTGGTTTGGCATCGGCGAATTGCCAAAAATCCTCCTGATTCTGATCGGCACCATCCCGGTCATCATCATTGGCACCATGTCGGGCGTGAAAGCCACGCCGCCGTTGCGAATTTCCGTGGCCAAAACACTGGGAGCCACCGAAAGACAGATTTTTCGGCACGTGATCCTGCCCTCTGCCTTGCCCGAAATTTTCACAGCAATGCGCGTGGGCATCGGCGTGGCTTGGACTTGTCTGGTCGCGGCGGAATTAATCGCGGCAAGCGAAGGGCTCGGCTGGTTGGTGCAATATGCCGGACAGGCCCTGCAAGTCGCGATCGTTATCGTTGGAATCATCATCATCGGTATCCTCGGCTATGCCATGGAACTGCTGATCCGCCTCGTCGAACGCTGGGCCGTGCCATGGCATGGTCGAGGGTGAATTGATATCGTAATGATATTTTGTCTGGTAACCGGAAAGGAAATCCAATGTCGACAATGATGCAGAGAACGGGAACAAAATTCGGAAGCTTGATCGGCGCTACCATGATCGCTCTGGCCAGCACGGCCTCGGCAGCGCAGCCGAGCGTGACCATTGGTTATGAGAATAACGGTGCGGACCCTTATATGGTCACCCAGTCACGGGGCGAGTTCCAAAAAATGATTCCTGGCCATGTTCACCTAAAGTTTTTTGCCTCCGGCCCGGCTGCAATGAGTGCGCTCGCGTCCAATAGCCTCCAATTCATGTGCGGCCTTGGCGTGCCTCCTTTCGTTGAAGCCATTTCGCACGGTTTGCCGCTCACCATCATTTACAATCAAGAGCGCTACTCGACAGGCGCGGGCATCGTGGTGCGCCCTGGCTCGGGCATCAAAACCATCGCCAACCTCAAGGGGAAAAAAATTGCGATCGTCGTCGGATCGCAATCCTCCTTCGAACTAGCCACTTTCCTCGCCGCCGCCCACGTGCCCTATGGCAGCGTCAAGCAGGTGAATATGTCGCCCCAAGACATGCTGATCGCGTGGCGCACCAAGGATATCGATGCGGCAATCGTCTGGGATCCGGTTTTAAATTCCCTGCAAGCGCTGGGCGCGCGCGTGCTCAAAACCGATGCAGATCTGCCAGCAACAGCAACATCCTATAATATCTGCGTGGCCGACTCAAATTGGGTCAATGCCCACCCGCAACTCGCGACCGACTTCGTCAAAGCCCTCAACGCCGGCGTCGCTTATACCACGGCCCATCCGAATAAGGCACTCACCTTGATGGCGAAAGCATCCGGCGTGACCATGCCGGTTGCAAAAACGGAGCTGTCTGGCTACACAATTTTCGGCGGTAAAGCCCAATTGACCTCAAATGTGCTGGGCAGCCAACCATCACCAACCCCATCAGCCACCGAACAGACAGTGGTTAATACCGCAAAGGTTCTGCTAAAATCAGGACAAATCGATACCATGCCGCATGATCCGGCCGCTGCGGTCGATCCAAAATTTGTCGCAGCAGCGGCGAAATAGGATCTGCCTGAATGCCAATCGTGATTGATCATGTCAGCAAGGATTTCGGCGCATTCCACGCGCTTGATGATGTTTCATTGACCATCGAAGATGGTACCTTCGTGACGATCCTGGGATCATCAGGCTGTGGCAAATCGACCTTGCTCAACATGATCGCCGGCCTCTCGTCACCAACGCGGGGTCGGCTTATGCTCGATGGCATCAAGGTGACCAAGCCAGGTCCGGATCGAGTCGTGGTGTTTCAGCAACCAGGGCTGTATCCTTGGCTGTCTTTGCGCGATAACATCGCGTTTGGCTTGCGCATGCAATCCGCCGCACGGGGGATCGATTGGCGCCGGGTCGATGAACTGATCGAGATCATCGGCCTGCGCGGCTTCGAGCAACATCGCCCCTATGAATTATCAGGCGGTATGCAGCAGCGCGTGGCGATTGCGCGCGCGCTGGTGATGGCGCCACGGGTCTTGTTAATGGACGAACCTTTCGGCGCGCTTGATGCCCAAACGCGCCATACCATGCAGCAATTCCTGCTCGATTTGTGGGACCGGATCAAAGCAACGGTCGTTTTCATCACCCACGATATCGATGAAGCTATTTTGTTAGCAGATCGTCTGGTGGTGATGAGCGCCCGTCCAGGACAGATCGCCCTCGAAACAACCGTTCCCCTCATGCGGCCGCGTCATTGGGATATGTCGCTTGAGCCCGGCTTTCTCGATCTCAAACGTCAAGCAATGGATATCCTCAGCGCGTAACCACACCGCGATCAACAAGGCTGCGTGCCAAGGCGAGTAACGCCTGATCCCGGCCCGGTGCGGCAATCAGCGATAAGCCAACCGGGCAACCCTCGCTGGTTCCCGCCGGAATGCTCACTTCCGCCAGCCCAGCAAGCCCGGCAATAGCGGTCACTTTGAGCGTTTGTTGCCTGACGGCGTTGAGTGTTGCGCGATCCGCGTCACGGCGCGGTGCGATGCACGGGCTACTCGGCAAGGCCAGCACCGCGCCATCGGCAAGCAGGGCGAGGATGTGAGCGCGAAACATCTCCCGGTTACGCCGGGCGCCGCGCACCTCGGCAAGGGTAACAGTCGAAGCGCCCCGCAGCCGTGTCGCGGTGATCTCCGCCATCGCGGGCGCATGCGCCTCGAGCCAGGGGCCTAGCGATTGCCAAGCCTCGCGGCCATGAATCAATGATTGCGTGGTCAATAAATCATCAAGCCCCTGCGACCAAATTTTCATATCGCGCCTTGGATGACCTGCGGCGGCAATTCGGTCACATACAGCCCCAATCACGGCTGCTATATCAGGGTTTGCGTTATCAAACGCCTCGCGCACCACAATAATCTCGCCACTCAGCGCAAGGCTTGTCGGCAGCAGCACGTCGCCAACGCGCTGCATCGTTGCCGCATCACGGGCAAACCACCCAGCGACATCAAGACTCGGCACATAGCGCGCCGCCCCGGCAAGGCTGAGCAGCCCATAGCTTGGGCGCAATCCGAACAAGCCGCAATAACTCGCCGGAATGCGCACGGATCCGCCCGTATCGGAGCCGATCCCGATAGCAGCAAGGCCCGATGCCACCGCGCTGGCCGAACCGGAGGATGATCCGCCTGGCAGCCGATCCGGCGCAGCCGGATTAAGCGGTGTGCCATACCATTGATTTTGGCCTTCGAGCCCGAAGGTGAACTCAACCGTGATGGTTTTGCCAATAATGCGCGCACCCGCCTCACGCAGTCGGCTGACAATGGGCGCGTCAGCAAGTGCCGGTGGATGCAGCCGCGCCCATGTCGCATTCCCAAAACTGGTGACGGTGCCGCTTACATCGAATACGTCTTTGATCACCGCATCAAGTCCCGCCAAAGGCCCATCCGGTTCACCCGCGAGATTAAGGGTGGCCATCATGCCGTTATTTGCGTCCTGCGGGTCCATGGGGTCTCTCCTGTCTTGAATGGAAAAAAGGTTGGCGAGCACGCGTTATTGGCGTGGGTCGAGGCCCGCAGCGGGCCTGCGATCAGCAAGGATCATATCGGCGGCTTTTTCCGCGATCATAATGGTCGGCGCATTGGTATTGCCGGAAACCAATGTCGGCATCACCGAGGCATCCACCACGCGTAGCCCGGCAACCCCATGAACGCGCAGGCGAGGATCAGTCACGGCCAGATCATCATGGCCCATTTTGCACGTGCCAACGGGATGATAAATCGTGGTCGCCGTGCGCCGTGCAGCATCCAGCAATTCGTCATCGCTGACAATTTCGGGACCCGGACTCAATTCCCCTTTAACAAACCCTGCGAGCGGCGGCGTTGCCGCAAGCCGGCGGCCAAGCCGCATTCCGGCAATCATCGTTGCACAATCGGTCTCGGTCGCAAGATAGTTCGGATGGATCGCCGGATTGGTGAACGGGTCCGGGCTGGTGGTTTCCAGATGCCCGCGGCTTTCTGGGCGAAGCTGACAGACCGAGGCGGTAAAAGCCGAATAATGATGCAAGCCTTCGCCCGGCGAATCCGATGAGAGCGGCTGGATGTGAAACTGAATATCCGGCAAATCAAGCCCCGGTGCGGAGCGAGCAAAAATACAAACCTGACTCGCCCCCATAGTCATCGGGCCACGCCTGAACAACAAATATTCGAGGCCGATCTTGATTTTTAACAGGGGGTTATTCACTTCATCATTCAAGGTCGGTCGGGTCGAGGCATAAACCAACCTCGCTTGCAAATGATCCTGCAAATTTTCACCCACACCGGGCAAATCATGGCAAACCCCAATCCCGGCCTTCGTGAGCCGAGCACCAGGGCCAATGCCTGACAGCATCAACAAATGCGGCGAATGAACAGCCCCCGCCGCCAGCAAAATTTCAGATCGCGCCTGCGCATAGCGCCGCCCGTTGGCACCGCGATAAATCAAGCCGGTCGCGCGCCGATCGGTCATCACTAACCGCTCGGCCTGCGCCCCGGTCACAATCACCAAATTACGCCGGTGGCGCACGGGATTGAGATAGGCCACAGCAGCACTGCATCGGCGACCATTGCGCGCCGTGAGTTGAAAATATCCAGCACCTTCCTGCTGTGCGCCGTTAAAATCCGAATTGCGCGGAATACCGATCGCCGCCGCCGCGTCGATAAACGCGTCCGATACGTCGCGGCGCACCCGCATATCCGAAACATAGAGCGGCCCGTCACCCCCATGGAACGCATCTTCGCCGCGCTCATTATGCTCTGCACGCCGAAAATAGGGCAGCACATCCGCATAGCTCCAGCCTTCGCAACCGAGCTGGCGCCATTGATCATAATCAGCCGACTGACCGCGAATATAGAGCAAGCCATTGATCGAACTCGACCCACCCAGCACCCGCCCGCGCGGCCAAGCGAGCCGACGCCCGCCAAGGCCCGGATCAGGTTCGGTTTTCAGGCACCAATCGGTGCGCGGGTTATGCATCGTTTTGAAATAGCCAACCGGGATATGGATCCATGGATAGCGATCCGGCGGCCCCGCTTCGAGTAGCAAAACACGGATCGCCGGATCGGCCGAAAGACGATTGGCTAACACGCAGCCAGCAGAGCCTGCACCGACGATGATATAGTCAAAAACGCCATCATCGCCGATCGCAGGCATCTGATCCGTCATTGATAATGAACCGCCGTCACCGGCTCCAATTGCGCCGGATTTTTGAACCGCATGGCCATAACCGATCCAAAACTGATTAACCCGACCACAATCATATAAACCACGACATACCAAGGCGCGCCATGATCATAGGTGAGCAGAGCCGAAGCGATTAACGGGGTCAGCCCGCTCGCATAAATACCAGACACCTGATAGGCAAACGACACGCCGGTATAGCGCACCTTGGCATCAAACTGGCTAGCAAACAGCGAGGATTCAGTGCCATAGACCAACGGATAGAATAACGAGAACGGCACGATGATCGCAACCAGCACCACCCAATGGTCGGTCCGACCATAGGCCTGCATGAGGGCGAATGACGCGATCGAACTGACCGCAATCAGCAACGCCCCGGTTGCAAACACCCGCCGCATCCCATACCGATCAGCGAGACGCCCCGCGATCAGAATAAACGGCAGCATAAACGCCGAGGACAACACAACGGCGAGCAAGGCAAAGCCGCGGGTGAGATGCAAGCTGTTGACCACGTATGCGATAATGAACACGCCAAACACATTAAAGCATGCCCCTTCAACATAGCGCGCGCCGAGGGTCAGCAATACCGATCGTGGCGCCGTCCGGATCATTTCCAACACCGGCACTGCAACAATCTTATCCTCTGACTGCACCCGCAAGAAGTCCGGCGTCTCCGTAATCCGCAGACGGACGAAAATGCCAACAACCACAAGTAGCGCACTGATCATAAAAGCCACGCGCCAGCCCCAAAGCAAAAACGCGCTATTGGGCAAATAATTCAGCAACGCCACAACGCCCGCACTCGACATGAGCCCAAGCGGCACACCCAACTGCGGCCAACTGCCAAAAAAGCTCCGCTGTTCAGGTGGCGCATGCTCAATCGCCATCAGCACGGCGCCGCCCCATTCACCGCCGATGCCGATGCCCTGTAAAATCCGCAAAAACAGCAATAATAACGGCGCGGCAACACCAATCGTCGCGGCTCCCGGCAGTAAGCCAATCAAAAACGTCGCGCCGCCCATGATCAGCAACGTCAATACCAGGATTGTTTTACGGCCGATTCGATCGCCGAAATGGCCGAAAATGATGCCGCCGATCGGCCGCGAAACGAACCCGACGGCAAAGGTGGTGTAAGCGGCAATCGTGCCCAGCGCAGGCGAGAGATTTGGGAAAAATACGTGATTCAACACGATCGGCGTGAGCACACCGTAGAGGAAAAAATCATACCATTCGATGGTGGTGCCTAGCGTGCTCGCAAACACGATCAGAGCAAGGCTGCGCGTTTCTTGTGTCGATGTCGACATTGGCTCCCCTCCTGTTATTTCTGCATTACGTTGAATGGATAGTCATGACCCCGTAACCAGAGTTTTTTACCGTCGCTTCGGTAATTTCTTGACAATTATCACGATGGGTATCACCATACAATACGAAATTTGTCGCTGAGCAGAAATCGGCGGGTCTAAAAATCATTTTATCGATTATGCGGATCATCCAGCAGGTCGATTGTCATGACTGAGGTGCGTATGACGTCCAGCGAAAAACCTACCCCGCGCAGCCCAACCCGCAGCGCCAAGCGTCGCGCGGAAAAGCTTGATAATTCCCGGCCACTGGACCAGGACGGCGAGCTTGAGGCCGTTGATATCCAAATCGCGGCAAACAACGCTGATGCCTTGGGCAAAGGCGGTACCAGCGTGTTTGCGCGCTCCTTCGGCGTTTTGGAATATGTTGTGCGCATTGGCCGTCCCGTGCTGCCAGCGGAAATCGCCGACCACCTCGATCTCCCCAAACCCACCGTCTATCGCATGATCGAGCAATTCGAAGCTCTAGGCTTTCTCTATCGGCCTTTTTCCTCGAGGCGAATCTCCGTCGGCCCGCGCCTGAACGATCTCGCGTTCGATATTTTGCGCTACTCGGTGCAATACGCCCCACGGCGGCAAATCTTGCAAGGGCTGGTCGATGAGGTCGGCGAAACCTGCAATATCGGCACACTCGAAGGCAGCCAGATCGTCTATTTCGACCGTGTCGAAGCCACCCGCTGGCCGTTGCGGCTGAATTTTCATATCGGCTCGCGGGTGCCCTTACACTGCACCGCCATTGGCAAGCTGTTCCTGGCTTTCTTGCCTGATGCCAAACGCGCGGCCTTACTCAAACGTCTCGATTTCGTGCCCCACACCGCACACACGCTGACCACCCCCGCCGCCCTTGAGGATGAGCTGGTGCGAATTCGCCACGAACGCCTGTCGGTCGATCGTGAGGAATATCTCGCCGGCGTCGTCTGCATCGCCGCACCGGTGTTCAACGCCCGTGGCGAAATCACCGCCGGCGTCGCGATCCAGGCCCCCGCCGCGCGAATGCCAGTGGCGGATGCGTATCGGCACCGCGTGGCGCTGATCGCTGCAGCACGGGCGCTGACCGATAGTTTCGTCACATCCCGCCAGTCCGATTGAGCGGGCGGGCTTCGACCGATGCAAAACCCTACGCCTTCGTTGACAACTCTTGAGCCAAACCAGGCGAACGCAAGTGGGCGTTATGCCTGCCCACCCGGCCTATTACTGCGTGCTGCGGCGCGCGGCCCACAACCGATGGTGGTCGCCGCAGCGGATTCTGCCGATGTGTTGCAGGCGGTGCATTGGGCCGCTGCGTTCGGGATGATCACGCCAATCCTGGTGGGCACGCCATCGGCCATCGCGGCATCCCTCGCCGGCCTGGGTCAGCATGGCGCCCCCTATCGCGTCGTCGCGACGGCGGGTGAGGACCAAGCCGCCGAAATCGCCGCCGATCTAATTGCAGCGGGTGAAGCGCAGATCTTGATGAAAGGCCATTTGCACACCGACACGCTGATGCGCGCCGTGCTCGATGGCTCGCGCGGCCTGCGCCGGGCGGCGCGGCTATCGCATATTTTCGCCATGCATATGCCCGGAACCGCCCGCGATATACTGATCACTGATGCCGCGCTGAATGTCGCGCCCGACGCACGCACCATGACATTCATCGTGCGCCACGCGATCGAGGTGGCGAGCGTGCTCGGCCTCGATCATCCGCGCATCGCCATGCTATCGGCCACGGAAACCGTCAATCGCTCGATGCCTTCATCGATCGCGGCGGACGCGTTTGCCGCATCCTTCAGGGAGGAGGCGACAAGTAAAGGTTGTAGCATCTCCGGCCCGTTAGCACTCGATGTCGCTCTTTCACCCGCATCGGCGGCGCTGAAAGGATTGACCAACGATCCCGTCGCGGGACGTGCCGATATTCTGGTCGTCCCGAACATCGAAACCGGCAACGCTTTGTTCAAGGTGCTGGTGCACCTGCTGCACGCGACAGCGATTGGCGTCGTGCTCGGTGCAGCGGTGCCGATCGTCCTTACCTCGCGCGCCGATCCGGTCGAAGCCAAACTCGCCTCGATTGCACTTGCCTGTCTGCTGTCTGCGCCCACCACGTCGGAGGGTTCGGCAAACGCCTTTTAACCACGATCGTTACTAACGTCCAAGGAGCAAAAATCTACAATGGATCAAACAGCACGACTAACTGAGCGTGACGCGACGGCTGATATGGTAATGACCATGGTCGCTCGTGCGCGCAGCGCCATGGCCCTCATCGCGGATGCTGATCAGGACCGCACCGATGACCTCGTGCGCGCCCTTGCCTGGTCGCTCTACCGCCCCGATCGCGCCGAACGACTAGCCTCGCTGGCGGTGCAGGATACTGGCCTCGGCAATGTCGCTGATAAAATCATCAAAAATCAGCGCAAAACGTTCGGCACCCTGCGCGATCTGCTGCGCGCCAAAACCGTCGGCGTGATCGAGGAAATCCCCGCACGCGGCCTGGTTAAATTTGCCAAACCGATCGGTGTGGTCGGCGCGGTAACCCCCTCGACCAACCCATCCGCCACCGCCGTTAACAAGGCGATGATGGCCATCAAGGGCCGCAACGCCATCATCATCGCGCCATCCCCTTCGGGCATGCAGACAACCACTGAAACCGTCGCCGAGATGCGCCGCGAACTCGCGCGCATCGGCGCCCCCGAGGATTTGGTGCAGATATTGCCGCCGCCGGCTTCAAAACACGCGACCGACGCCTTGATGGCAGCCGTCGATCTGGTGGTGGTTACCGGATCGCAGGACAATGTCCGCCGCGCCTATCGCAGCGGCACCCCCGCCATCGGCGTTGGTGCTGGCAATGTGCCGGTGATTATCGATGAAACCGCAGACCTCGATGATGCGGCTCGCAAAATCACCGCATCGAAAACCTTCGATAATTCCACCTCCTGCTCGTCGGAAAACGCGTTAGTCATCGTCGATGAGGTCTATCCAGCCGCCATCGCTGCCTTGGAACGCGCCGGCGGCTATCTCTGCACCGCCGACGAGGCCAAGCGGGTGGAATCGCTGCTTTGGCAAGGTGGCAAGCTGAACCGCACCCTCATCGCGCGCGATCCTGCAATCCTCGCCGAGGCATTCGCTTTGCCCGAAGCTGCGCGTCAGGCGCGGTTTTTCATGGTCGAAGAAACCGGCATCGGCCCCGCGCATCCGTTCTCGGGCGAGAAATTATCGCTGGTCCTCGCTATCTATCGCGCCCCGGACCTCGAGGCCGCAACGGGTGTCGTGCGTGACATTCTCGCCCACCAAGGACGCGGCCATTCCTGTGGCCTGCACACAACCCGCCCCGAACGCGCCCGGCACCTCGCGGAAACGCTCGATGTCGTGCGGGTATTGGTCAATTTTGCCCATACATTCGGCAATGGTGGTGGTTTCGACAGTGGATTAGAATTCACCCTCAGCATGGGGTGTGGCAGTTGGCAAAAAAACTCGATCAGCGAAAATCTAAACTATCGGCATTTCATCAACATCACTCATCTGGTGGTGCCGATTGCCGAAGATCGCCCCAGCGAAGACGCGTTGTTCGGTCCCTATTGGTCAAAATTCGGTAAGTGAGGATAGCAGCATGAATCTCCTGGAATATGATGCGAAGCGCCTCGTGCTCGCACCGGCCAATATCCGGCTTCTCGATGGCGCACTGTGCCACACGGTCGCCGAAGCCGCTGCTGCTGCCGAGCGGATCGGCCCTTGCGTGGTCAAAGCCCAAGTGCCAACCGGCAAACGCGGCAAAGCGGGCGGCATCCGTCTTGCAGCCACGCCCGCCGAGGCGAGAGACGCGGCCGAGCGCATTCTCGGCATGAATATTGCCGGGCATCCGGTTGCAAGCGTGATGATCGAGGCGCAAGCAGCGATTATCCATGAATATTACGCGGCCGTGCTGCACGCACCGCGGGAACGCTGCTCGCTGGTGTTGTTCTCCACCGAAGGCGGCATGGATATCGAAGAAATTGCTGAATCGCGCCCAGAGATGCTGCGCAAACATTGGGTGCGCACCATCGATCAGTTTGACGAGGCGGATGCCATGGAGATGCTCGATGGTCTAGCGTTAGGGACAGCACACGCCGAAATAGCGCGCATCTTGGTCGCGATGTATCGGCGCTATCGCGAAACCGACGCTGAACTGATCGAGATTAATCCGCTGGTGCAGCTTGCGGATGGAAATATCGCAGCCCTGGACTGTAAGTTTGTCCTCGATGATGGCGCGGCCTACCGTCAATCGGCTTTGGCTGCCGCCGCCGCGCCCGATCCGTCGACCTCGCTTGAACGGCGGGCCAGCGAAGTGGGGCTCAAATTCATCGAGTTGGACGGCCCGGTGGGCATCCTCGCTAACGGCGCAGGTCTCACCATGACCACCATGGATGTAGTCAGCGTGCTGGGTGGCAAACCTGCCAATTTTCTTGAAATTGGTGGCGATGCCTACACCAAAGCCGAACCTGCTTTGGAGTTGCTACTCGCCAAGCCCGAAATTCGCGCGCTCGTGGTCAATTTCTGCGGCGCCTTCGCACGCACCGATGTCATGGCACGGGGCGTGGTCGAGGCGTGGCAACGGCTGGAGCCGGATTTGCCGGTATTTTTCTCGGTGCACGGCACCGGCTCTGACGAAGCGGTGGCGTTGGTGCGCGACGCTTTTGGCATTGAACCGTTTGATCTGATGGAAGACGCCGTGCGCGCGGCGATTGAGGCAGCACAATGAGCACATTTCCCATTATCCGCCGTTCGGACCGCATCGTCGTCATTGGCATGACCGGCGGTCAAGGCACGTTCTGGACTGAGCGGATGCGCGAGGTCGGCACCCAAATCGTCGCCGGGGTGAACCCAAAGCGCGCCGGTGAGACCCATCTCGGCTTGCCCGTCTTCGCCTCGGTCAACGCCGTCGTGCGGTCCATGCAGGCCGATGTCGCGGTCATGTTCGTCCCGCCCGCCGGCGTGCGCGATGCCGCACTGGATGTGATCGACGCCGGGGTAGGGGGGTTAGTCATGCTGACTGAACATGTGCCTGCTCATGACATGCTCGATGTGTTTTCAGCCTCGGACGCGCGCGGCTGCCGCATCGTCGGTCCCAACACCGCAGGCCTCGTCACCCCCGGCGAGGCGTTCGTCGGCATCATGCCCGGTCACAACAACAAGGTTTTCAGTCCGGGACGGGTCGGGGTGATTTCGCGCAGCGGCAGTCTCGGCACACTGGTCTGCTTAAATCTTACCCGGGGTGGCTTTGGTCAATCGAGCTTCATTGGCATCGGCGGCGATCCGATGATCGGCACCACAAGCCTCGATGCGCTGATCGCGCTTGATCGCGATGAACGCACCGATGCCGTTGTTCTGGTCGGCGAAATCGGCGGAACCATGGAAGAGGAAGCGGCGGATTATGCAAGGACCATGGGCAAACCAGTCGTTGCGTTCATCGCCGGACGCGCCGCCCCGCCGGGCCGTAAAATGGGCCATGCTGGCGCCATCGTTGCCGGCTCCGGCGGTAGTTATCCGAGCAAACGCGCGGCGTTGGAGGCGGCAGACGTTGCCGTCGCTGACACCCCGCACGGCATTGTCGGCGCGTTGGCGGCGCGTCTACCAGCGCTGGCAAAAATGCCAGCCTGACAAAAAATAAAAAAATAAGCGAATAAATGAGCTAACTCATGCGATCATAACGCGTCCAAGACAATAAAGGGAGAAATAAAATGGCTACTATCAGCGAACAAGATCTCATCGTCCAGGAAAACCTCCTGGCCCGACTTGACCGGATCCCAATCAACAAAACCGTGATCGGACTCATCGCCCTGCTCGGTCTGGTTTGGATTCTCGAAGCGTTCGATATCGGAATCATTGCGCCCGTTCTGTTTTTGCTCAAAAAAACATGGCATCTTGCACCCAAGCAGGTCGGCCTGATTGCGAGTGCGGGCACGTTCGGCATCGTGGTCGGTTTGCTCCCAGCAGGGCGCATTGCTGATCGATTTGGCCGCAAAACAACCCTACTCGGCGGGATCGTGGTTTTCAGCATATTCACTTTCCTCGCCAGCTTTTCCCAGTCGATCACCGAACTCGTCGCCTGCCGCTTCCTCGCCGGCCTTGGCCAAGGGGCGGTGTTTCCGGTTCCCTACCTGTTGCTCTCGGAATTTGTGAATAAACGTGCCCGTGGCACGGCGGTTGGTCTGTCGAATTCCTTGCTCGGCTTTGCCTATGGTCTGAACACGCTGGCTGGCGCACTGATTGTCGGCCATATCCCCGACTCCGAAGCGTGGCGGGTGCTGCTGATGTTGGGCGGTGCCACCATTCTGATCATGCCAATCGTCATCATTTTTCTGCCCGAATCGCCGCGCTTCCTGCTCAAAGTCGGTCAGGTTGACAGGGTCAGAAACTTCGTCGAGCGGCTGGAAAATGTCAGCAACTTGCCGCATGATGAAAACTTGATCGACCGCTCTTCGCTGCGCGTACTGGAAGTCACGGCCGCACGGCGTGTGTCTTTGCTCGATTTCGCAAAACCGCCCTACCTAATTCGGTGTTTCGTGTCGTATGCAGCACTGCTCTCCCCCTTCATCGTGTTCTATGTGATCACACTTTACGGACCGAGCATTCTCAGCCGCATGGGAGCCGGAAAAACCGACGCGCTCTACTACACATCAGGATTATTGTTCCTAACGGTGATTTCGAATGCGGTCGCCGGCCTCATGGGCGATCGGATAAGCCGTCGTTGGGGTCTCGTTGGGGTGATGACGGTTGCGGCGCTCGGCACCATTGCGCTTGGTCAGCCCCTGCCGCGTTGGGGCGTCATCATCGCCGCGATGGTCACCTGGGCGTTCGTCTATGCCGGCTTCCCGCTTGCGAAACTCTATATGGCGGAACAATTCCCGACCCGCTTGCGGGCTTCAGGCTCGATGATCGGTGAAAGCATCACTCGCTTTCTTGGTGGCGTGGTGCTCGTCTTTATGTTCCCTATCCTCGCAAGCGAAATGACGTCCTCTTCACTTTATACCCTATTGGCGTCACTCACCTTCGTGAGTATCATTCCAATCATGTTGCTTGGTTTTCAAACATCTGGCCGTAGCGTCGAGGAAACCGGCACCGACCTGTCGCTTTACCGCGGCGCGCCGGTAGGCGGTCTCGATAGTGCCGGAATAAAGCTTGATCGGTAACTCCCCATCGCCAGTTTGCGAATCTGTCTTGCCGAACGCGTCCCGATCAATGGGGCGCGTTCGTGCTAGTCGGTGGCGAGGATTGACCGGCCATTCACAGCGTCAACCCGATCGCTCGATCGATGTCTGATTGGCTCATCCTCAGCGCGGGCCTCGCGGCACTACTCGGGGGCGTAGTCACGGGCTTTGCCGGTTTTGGCTTTGGGTTGGTGTTTGCTCCGGTCTTCGCAATCCTGTCGGGCAGCCCACGCCAAGTTGTGTTTCAAACCATGGTTCTGGGCGCGCTGGTCAGCGTGGTCGTGCTCGCCGATGCACGCCGCGCCGTGCCGCAGCGCGCCGCCCTCACCATCGGCGTGGCCGCCCTCATCGGCACGCCGGTTGGCCTGCTGTTACTCGGCGTTCTGGATGCGCGCACCATCAAATTGATGATTGCGGCGCTGGCCATCGGGGTCGCAATGCTCCGCGCCGCCCGCTTGCCCCTCCGCCTGCCCGATGGCTTGACGCCATTGGCGGTCGCGGGGCTGATCGGCGGTGTGCTCAATGGCTGCACCGGCATGGGCGGCCCGGTTCCGGCGATGACGGTCGCGCTGCAGCGCCGCAATGTCCATCACAGCCGAACCATCCTCCTGTCATTCAATCTCGCTAGCTTTCTGGTAGCGATTTTGGTCGCCATCCTGTCAGGTCTCGCGCGCACCGCATGGCTAACCACCAGCCTATGGCTCGCTCCCTGCGTCGGTATCGGCATGGTCATCGGAATTCGCGCCGTCAAATACATATCAGCCGAAGCGTTCAACGCGTTCTTTCTAATGCTCATGGCCGCATCGGGGGTGCTCGGATTGCTGTCGGTTTTACTCGGTTAGCCCATCGTCGCGCTATCCTGGCTCGATTACGAATAGTACCTGACCATACTCCACGAGTTCACCATCGCGTGCGCAAATCTCGCGAACGGTTCCGGCGACCGGCGCAAAAATCGTTGTATAAAGCTTCATCACCTCGATCAAACAGAGTTTATCGCCCGCCGCCACCCGGCCGCCCGGCTGCACGAATGTGGGCTGTCCGGGTGCGGGCGCTCCATAGAACGTGCCGATCATCGGTGCTTCGACCAGCTGATGACCAGCCTGCATCGGTGCAGCGGCGTGCGCCGGTGTCGCGGCGGCCGCCGGGCTCGGCGCAGCAGGCGTACTAACTATGCCCGGCTGCGGGCTTGGTGGCGGCCCATTGGCTACAGAACCAACGGCGCCATGACGCCGGAGGGTCAGCTTCAACTCTGCCGTATCAAGCACAAATTCAGCGCACGATGAGCTATCGATAATACGAACCAGTTCAGCGACGTCTTCGTATCGCAACAT
This sequence comes from Acidiphilium sp. 37-60-79, assembly GCA_002279355.1. GTDB lineage: Bacteria > Pseudomonadota > Alphaproteobacteria > Acetobacterales > Acetobacteraceae > Acidiphilium. The sequence continues at coordinate 13,052 of NCBV01000016.1, read as the reverse complement.
GGGCGAAGTTCCTCCGTTTGGCTTTCAGTTATCAGACAGCAATATGAATCATCTTGCAAGATGATTTTTTTCAGAATAGCCTACCGGCTGGACTAGGGGAGCAAACGCCTTGATCAGGGTCTTCATCGCCAACCGTGGCGAGATCGCGCTTCGCGCGGTGCGGGTTTGCCGAACACTCGGATTGGAAACAGTCGCGGGCTATACACCGCCGGATGCAGCGTTGCCGCATGTCTGGGCCGCTGATCATTCGGTCTGTATCGGCCCGCCCGCCGCCGCACAAAGCTATTTGAATGGCCCCGGCCTGATCACCGCGGCACTCGCCAGCGGCTGTGACGCGGTCTATCCGGGTTACGGCTTTCTCTCCGAGAATGCTGAATTCGCTGAGCAATGCCGCACCGCCGGGCTCACCTTCATCGGCCCATCGCCGGAAATCATTACCTTGATGGGTGATAAAGCCCAAGCTCGCCGCACTGCCGCCGCGCTTGGTATGCCCATCGTGCCAGGCTCCGAGCATGGCTTTGCTGCGGTCGAGCCAGCACAGGTGGCCGCCGAGCAAATCGGGTTTCCAATTCTGCTCAAAGCCAGTGCTGGTGGCGGCGGTCGTGGCATGCGGATCGCCGAGGATATCGGCAGCTTCGCCACCTGTTTCATGCAAGCCTCGGCCGAAGCTAAAGCAGCTTTCGGCAACGCCGAGATTTATTTGGAGCGGTTTTTTCGCAATGTCCGCCATGTCGAGGTGCAAATTTTTGCGGATCAGCACGGCAATGTCGTGCATTTGTGGGAGCGTGATTGCAGCGTGCAGCGCCGCCACCAAAAGCTGATCGAAGAAGCCCCATCGCCCATCCTGCCCGCGGCCCGTCGCCTTGAGATCACCCAAGCCGCCGAGGCGCTCGCGCGCGGTCTGGGCTATGAGGGCGCGGGCACGGTCGAGTTCATCTACGATCCCGAATCCGACCGCGCCTATTTCATCGAAATGAATACCCGCATCCAAGTCGAACACCCGGTCACCGAAATGCTCACTGGCACCGATCTGGTTGCCGAACAATTCCGCGTCGCCGCCGGCGCACCGCTCTCGATCAGCCAACCCGGCGAACCGCATGGCGTCGCCATCGAGTTTCGGATCAATGCCGAGGATGCCTATGACGGGTTTCGCCCGGCGCCGGGCCTAATCTCGGCCTGGAAGCCGCCACGAGGCGAGGGGATCAGGGTGGATAGTCACGTCTATCCCGGCTGGCGGGTCTCACCGTATTACGATTCCCTACTCGGCAAGTTGATCATCCGCAAACCGAGCCGCACCGAAGCGATTGCTGCAGCGCAGGAGGCCATCGCGCGCTTTGAGGTGCGCGGCGTGCCAACCACCTTACCGTTTCACGCCGATTTGCTAACAACCGAGGCGTTTCGCACCGCCGCGATCCATACGCGTTGGATCGAACAGGATATGGCCCGATGACAATCTCCCCTCGCCGCAATGTCCGTCTGCTCGATGTCACGCTCCGCGATGGCCACCAATGCTTGTGGGCCACGCGCATGACCACCGGCATGATGCGTGAAATTGCTCCGCTGCTCGACCGCGCCGGGTTCGAGGCGATCGATCTGGTGGGCGGCGCAGTATTTGACGTGTGCGTGCGTTATCTGCGGGAAAATCCGTGGGAGCGGATGCGGATTCTCAGCGAATGGGTCACCGAAACGCCGCTTGCGGTGATGACGCGCGGGCAGAGCCTGTTCACCTTCGAATTTTTTCCCGATGACATCGTCGCACTAACCGCCGAACGCATTCGCGCGCAAGGCATGCGCTATCACACCCCCTATGACGCGCTGAACGATATCCGCAACCTCGAAGTGCCGGTGCGCGCCGCCCGCCAAGTCGGGCTCTATATCGCCGCTGGAATCGTCTACACACTCAGCCCGGTCCATACCGACGCCTATTATGTTGGCAAGGTGCGTGAACTGGTCGCGCTCGGCGTTGACGCCATCTATCTGAAAGACCCCAGCGGATTGCTCACGCCCGAACGGGTCGCCACGCTGGTCCCGGAGATCCGTGCGGCGTGCGGCACGTTGCCCCTGCATTTGCACAGCCATTGCCTCACCGGCCTTGCCCCCGCCACCGCCATCCGCGCCGTCGCCCTTGGCGTCGATGTTGTTCACACCGCCACCTCGCCGTTGGCCAATGGCGCCTCGCATCCCGCCACCGAGTCGGTCGCGCGCAATCTAACCCGCCTCGGGCATGATCCAGGCGTCGATCTGGCGCTGGTCGAAGCAGCGGCGGAGCGAATTGCCTATATTGCCGCCCGCGAAGGCAAACCACTCGGCGTAATTGCCGAGTATGATGAATTTCATTACGCACATCAAATGCCCGGCGGGATGATTTCCAACCTGCGCTCCCAACTCAAAACCATCGGCATTGAGCATCGTCTGAGCGAAATCCTCGAAGAAGCCGGTCGCGTGCGCTGCGAGCTGGGCTACCCGATCATCGTCAGCCCGTTCGCGCAATTCGTGGTCACCCAATCGGTGCTCAACGTCATGGGCCGTGAGCGCTACGCCACAGTGCCAGACGAGGTGCGCAAATATGTGCTGGGCTATTATGGCGAGGTTGCCGGGCCGATCGACCCGAACGTGCTCGACCGGGTCGCGCGCGGCGCCGTGCCGGTGACCGAACGCCCCGGTGCGCTGCTGGAGCCTGGCATCCCTTCGGTGCGCGCCGCGCATGGGCCATTTCGCTCGGATGATGATCTGCTACTCGCCGCCTTTTACGCAGCGCCGGAAATCAGCGCTTTGCGTGATGCAGGGCCGATCTCCACGGATTACCCGCTCGCCGGGACGCCGTTACTCACGCTGGTGCGCGAAATCGCCCGCCGACCGGATATCACCTCATTTCACTTTATCGAGAAACACTGACCTTGCTGGGAGAGCGCGCATGACCGAACCCGTCATCATCACTGTGGCGATCAATGGCGCCGTCGCTCGCAAGGCCGATAACCCGGCGGTGCCAATTTCCCCTGCGGAACAAATCGAATCTATCCATCAAGCCTTCGAGGCCGGCGCCACGCTGGCGCATATCCATGCACGCAATCCCGATGAATCGCCCGGCTCGGACCCGGCCTTGTTTGCCGCCGTGCATGAAGGGGTGCGTCGCCATTGTCCGTCAATGATCGTGCAATTCTCCACCGGCGGTCGGGGCCGGTCGTTAGCGGAGCGGGCAGCCTGTATTCCGCTTCGCCCGGATATGGCATCGTTGGCCACCGGCTCCACCAATTTTCCAACCCAAGTATATGACAACCCCCCCGATTTCGTCACCGGCCTCGCGCAATCGATGCTCGATAATGATGTGAAACCCGAAATCGAGGTGTTTGATCTCGCCATGCTCTACAACGCCAAAGCACTCGCCGATCAAGGGCTGCTGGCGCCGCACCCGCATGTGCAATTTGTGCTCGGCGTGCGCAATGCCTTGCCGGTGCGCCGGGAAATATTTAATTTTCTCCTCGCCGAATTGCGCGCTCTGATGCCCACGGCAACCTGGAAGGCTGCGGGGATTGGCCGGTGGCAAGCCGAGGTGGCGCGCTGGTGCATCGCCGAAGGCGGTCATGTGCGCACTGGACTTGAAGATAATTTGCGCTTCGATGGCACCCGGCTCGCTGCGAGCAATGCCGAGTTGGTCACGCAAATGGTCGAGATCGCGGCTTGCTATGGTCGGCGTCCCGCAACCGCCGAGGAGGCGCGCCGCATCCTCGGCCTCGCGGCCGCTTGATATGCAATTCGGGCTCGAAGGGCGCGTGGCTTTGGTCACCGGCGCTGGTTCAGGCATTGGCCGCGCCGTCGCGCATGCACTCGCCGCTGAAGGGGTGATTGTCCATTGCGCCGATCGCTCGCCAGAGGCTGGCGCAGCGGCGGTCGCGGGAAACCGCACCATGCAGGCCCTCACCATGGATGTCACCGACCCGGCTTCGGTTGATGCCGGTATGCAAACGATTTTGGCGAAAGGTGCTTTGGATATTTTAGTCACCAGCGCTGGCATTTTGAAAACTGGACCGATATCCGCGTCGACCCCGGAGGATTGGGACGCCGTCGAGCAGGTCAATCTACGTGGCGTGTTGCATTGCGCGCGCGCGGTGATCGGGCCGATGTCAGCGCGAAAAAGCGGGCGGATTATTAATATCGCTTCCGTATCGGCCTTTCGCGGCGGCGGTGCGCTCGGCAATGTGCTCTATGGCGTGACCAAAGCGGGCGTCGCGGCACTCACCATGGGGCTTGCCCGCGAGCTTGGCCCCGCTGGCATAACGGTCAATGCCATTGCCCCTGCCGTCACCGCCACGGCCATGACCGTTGCACAGCTCGATCCTGCTATGCAGGCAGCAATTTTGCGGCGCATCCCGATCGGGCGTCTCGCCGAGCCGGATGACACGGCGGCACTCGCGGTGTTTCTGGCGTCCGATCGCGCCGCTTTCATCACCGGCACCATCATCCCGGTGGATGGCGGCTTTCTCACCAGCTAGATCAATATTGATCTAACGACCACTAATTACGATGACAGCTTGGATTTCTTTAGCAATAAAACTTTGTGGCTGTTCTGCAGTGCCTTGATCGCGAGCGTGTGCAGATAATGATAATCGGCGGGATTGACCACGAAGGATTTCAGCGCCAGCGATTTTTTCACGGTAAGAACGTGGTTTTTGATGGTGTAATTTACCGCGTAATCACCAATCGGGGTGTTCACGTTCACGCTTTCTGGCATGAATTCCGGACTCATGCTGATGGGCAGTTGCAAATGCAAGGTATATTGGATGCGCTGGGGTTTGGTGACGGTCGGCACCGCACGCTTTGATTGGTCGATGAACGGGGCAAGGGCGCCTGCAATCAAATGATCCGAGGGGATCAACATCGCCCCTTTGCTGCCACCATCAAGCACACCGAATTTTTTGAAATCATAGGTGACCGCGATGGGCTTGTTGAGATCGTCACGATGATTGATTTGGAAATTGCTGATCGTGCCGAAATTGCCTTGCTGATAAAAGCTGGTTTCAGCCGCGTTGATCAACCGGCGCCCGACCTTGTCGCCAAGCACCGCCCGCTTTTCAGCAGCGCGCCAGCCTTGGGCGATCTGATGGGAATTGCCGGATAATTCGCCCGATCGGGCAAGCTTCATCGTGTCGGTGATATCATATTGCACGGTCTTGAGATCGGGGCCCGGCGTTTTTGTTAGTTTTGCAATGCTGCCCGTAAGGAGCACTGGGCGACCCGAATCCATGATCGGGATGGTATCGGCGGCGGCGTGACGGTAGCGCGGGTCAAGATAAAGCTTGTAGGCCGGCACATAGACAATGAAATGGCTGAACGCAAACGGATCAACACCCGGATAGGGGACGAAGCGCGGGCTTTGCGAAATCAAGGCTGGCACGGCTTTGATATTCTCTGCTTGGAGCAGGGCGCAAAGCAAGGTCGCACTCGCGTTGCTGTCGCCCAGTTTCTTTGCCAGCGTTTCGCTCGCTGCGGGTGGGATGAAGCCAGCACTTTGATAATTAACCGAGATGGTCTGGATATTTTGTTGCATCCAGCGATAGATATTTTGCACGGCAACAGCCCCGGTCGCACCCTGTGCTGCGGTGTGCGCAACCGTTTTGATGGCTTGGGTCAGCGTCAGCGCCGAATGCGCGGCTTTGCTGTAAGCGTGGGCAAGATCGTTCCAATCATCGCTGGTGGTCACCACGGCCATCGGCGCGTATTGGGTGATCGCCGCACTGCCCATCGGCGGGAAAATTGCGCCATCATAGGAGCCAGTGATGGTCACCGATTGGCGGGATTGTTTGACAATCCACGGACCACGGGTTTTGGCAAAAGCATGCATGCCCGCAGGCACGGTGAGCGTCAATGTGGCTTGCTTGATCGGGATTGAGGGGCTGAGCACCAATGCTGCGGCGTAAAGGCCGGGCAGATAGGGATGCGCGAAGGTGAGTTGATATTTGATATGCAGCACATCACCCGGATGCACAGCGGGAAAAATCAGGCTTTGGATTTTGCCATCGCTGAGAAAAGGCGCGGTGAGGGCGCTATGGGCTGATTGATCGAAAATCGCCGAGGGAACCACATTGAGTTTTTTGCCGGATTTGGTCTCAGTGTAGGCGTAAAGCACTTTGGCGGTGGCGAAGTTGGCTGGATAGGCCACGGCGATTTGCGCGCTTGATTGGACGCCCTCGGTGGTCAGCGGCTGCACGATTCGCGTCACGGTTTTGGTGTAGCTGCCGTTTTTGTGCACCTGGATAAGTGTGGTGTCGCGCAGGATGCGGTAATTTACCACCGGAGCCGGTTTGCTGGCGGCATGGGCGATCCCTGACGCGGCGATCAGCGCCGCGCCGGTAAGGGCGCCGAGGATATGGATCGGTTTGGTCATGGTTAGCTCCGCGGCTTGGCTGCTGGGGTCTGCGTCAACACGAACGGGGTGCGTTGCGATTTGAGATCTGCCAGCAATAATTGATGCAAGGCCGCATAGGATTTTTGCCCATAGACAATTTTATTGAGCTTGAGCGTGTAATCGGTCACGATACTGTTGTTAGAAGTGGCCACGTGATAGCTGAAGCTACCCGCCGGGTTAGAAACGGTAACGTCGTGTGGCAGGTAGCTCGGCGTATAGCCTGCCGGGAAATCCAGCGTGGTTTTCCAATCGACCTGACCGAGATAGGTCACCACCGGATGGGCGCGCTGGCTTGCGCCCGCCGCTGAAGCCAGCGCGTTGATCGGGTTGGGTGTGCCAGACAGCGAGGGCACCAAGTATGGACCGGGCGGCATCGGGAAGCTGATATTTTTACCCGGCGCGGTGAAATGCGGGTTGGACCAATGCGCACCCACCACGAACGGCTTATCGAGCATTGTGGGCACGCCCGGCGTGAATGAACCGCTGCCGCCGCCGCTGGGGGTGAGCAGTAAATTCATCACATGACCATAGGCGCTCGGCGGCACCGAGGCAAAAATTTCGCGATACATCCAAGCCCACCAACCATGGGTGGTCATTTGCGCGGTGCCGGTAATCCCACCATCCGCTGTTAGATGCAGCGTCGCGTTATAGACCAAGCGATTATGCGCAGGCTCGGCGCCTGGCGTGTAGAGCAGGCGCGGATGGGGGCCTGCGATAACGGTTGGTTTGCCACGTTCACCGATGGCGAGTTGGCCCGGCGTTTCATATTCACCTGTGCTATCCAGGAACACATGATATTTTGGCAAATAATCAATCGCATGGTTGAACCAGAACGGCGTTGGCAATGGCGGTTTGCTGAACGTGTTGCTCCAGTTAATGATTACCGGATAGGCGGTGATGCCTTTGGCTGCCAGCAGCGCTTCCAGCAGGGTCGAGTGGGCTTTGCAATCGCCATAGCCGGTTTCGAGCGTTTTGGTCGCCGAGATGGGCACGAAACCGCCCACGCCGAGTTCAAGTCCGACATAGCGCACTTGCGCGGAATCCCACGCATACAGCGCTTTGACCGCTGCCCAGCCTTTCAGATTGCCGGCCACGCGATCAGCGACCGCTTGCACCACCGGTGTGACGGCCGCTTGCTGTTGCGCGCGCGACCAATAGGCTGCGCCGACGGAGGCCCATGTCGGGAAGCTGGTGACCTCAAATAACGGGCTATAATCGCGTGCCGAAACCGTCGAAGGGCCGGCATAATAAGCGTGATGCGTGGTAAAATGAGCGGAGAGAACAACCATGTTGCCTGATTTTTTCTGGCTAACAGTCCAACCGCCGGTTTGCGCGTCGTGCAAATGCATCGAGGCTGGGGCGGTCACGCTGATGGACTCATCGCGCGCGGATTGTGATTGCGGGATCATCCAGTAATTCGAATATTCGTTCTTGAAATAGGGGGCGAATTGATGTTTTTCGGTAATCAAATGCAGCTCATCGCCGACGGCGAAATTGGGAATGACGATGCTGAGCACTTTCGACCGGCTGTACATCGGTGCGCCATGGGCCGCGGGAACCGGGCGAACGTAAATATCGGATTTCGGAATATCAGTCACCGTGCCGGCCGGGGTGGTCACCCAGGCTTTGACCACTTTCAACGTCGATAGCGAGGAGGAAAAGGTCTCCTGAAATGGATTAGATTCCTTCAGCCCGGAGCGGCTGAGCACTTTGATGACCTGGCTGACTTTGCTGGTATATTCGCCATTCGGCTGAACCACGACCGATTGATGGAAGCTGATTTGCCGCGTGCGGGCGCCACTGACGCTGGCATCAACGCCGGCTGGCACCCGGTTTGTTGCATCGGTTGGTGCGGGCGCGGTAGCCGCATACGCGAGCGGAATGCTGAGGCAGGTGGTCACGGCAAAGCTGGATAACAGGCGGGCGGTGGTCATGCGCGGCATCGGGCTATCACCTTTTATGGCTGAAAAGACGCTCCAAACCCTAAATGTAATACAGCACGATGCTCATGAGCAAGACGACGGTCCTAATTCTCGCAAGAGATTGAGCGATGCTGTGCAGCTTTTCGGTCAAGCGCCGATTGCGTTGGGGCGCACAAACATGCGTTATGGTATTTTATGCCGCAACAGCGCAAATAATCAGTTGATCCTTTCATTGTTTGGACCAACGATGTGCATTTTGATCGTCTTCGACCTGAGTAGCATTCTGGACGGGGTCAGACTGGAATATCCACATTGTCATGGGGGCTCGTGATGGTAGAGGCGAGTTCCTGCGATTCTACATCGATTCGGTGTTTGGGCAGAGCGCCGGGATATTCGGACTGCAGATAATCGATCATTTTTTCCCGCACATAACAGCGCAAATCCCACGCTTCACCGGAGTTGCGGGCGGAGACGAGGGCGCGCAGGGTAATACTCGTTGCTAGCGCGTGGGTGACCTGCAGCACAACGACCTTGCCACTCCAGAGTTTGGTCGATTGCACGATGTCGCTGAGTTTTGCGCGCAGCTTTTCCACAGGCACCGTGTAGTCCACGCTCCAATGCACGGTGCCGATCAACTCGGCACTTTCGCGGGTCCAATTCTGGAACGGATTTTGTAACAGCCACGCGAGTGGTACCACCATGCGCTGCCAGTTCCAGATGCGCACGACCACGTAGGTTGCCGTGATATCCTCGATCCAGCCCCATTGTCCGTCGATCACGACTGCGTCTTCGACCCGGAAGGGTTGGGTGATTGCGATTTGGATGCCGGCGATCAGGTTGGAGAGCACCGGTCGAGCGGCGAGGCCAACGACCAGTGCGGCGGCGCCAGCGGAGGCAAGGAGCGAGACGCCGTATTGGCGCACGGCGGGAAACACCATCAAGGTCGCGGCGATGGTGATGATAATGCCGAGCATGAGGCTTACCCGGCGGAGAACTTGCCATTGGGTCGCGTGGCGGCGGGCGATCACGTTGGCTTGAATATCATCCGGCCGATGCGCGAGTTTTTCACTGGTGATCACATCGAGCGCGATGATGCTGCCCGTGCCGAGGAGGGCAATGAAAGCGGCACTGAGCAGGCGCAACGCGATTGTTTGGGTGCCGGGTGATAGGGTGGTTGCGGGGATAATGCCCGCGAGGCATAAATCAAGCAGGATCAGTCCGAGCAGGGTTTTGCTCCGGGCGATGAACCCCGCAATCGAGGGGCGATGTGCCAGCATGCGTTTGGGAATGATGTGGGTCAGGATAAGATAGAAAACCGCAGCACTGATCAGGGCGCTGGCGATCAGGGCAAGGGTGGTCAGGGCGGGCGGCCAGCCATGCAGCGCGTGAAGAATGGGCTTGGTAACGGGGTCGGTAACCGGGTTGGTTGACAAGGTCATGATATCTCCTCGGACGGTGATGCCGCGTTGGTGGATATCAGCCGGAGTTTGGGTCTCGCGGACCCGGGTTCAAGTAAAAACTGGTTCTTGCGGCGTATTTTCTAACATAGATGTGCGATCAAGTTAGAGTCCGAGATCCGACAGGCCCGGATGATTATCCGGACGACGGCCGAGGGGCCAGTGGAATTTGCGCTCTGTCTCGCTGATCGGTAGGTCGTTGATGCTCGCGATACGGCGCTGCATGACGCCGGAGGGCGCAAACTCCCAGTTTTCGTTGCCGTAGGAGCGGAACCAGTGGCCGTTTGCATCATGCCATTCATAGGCAAAGCGTACCGCGATGCGGTTATCGGCGCAGGCCCATAATTCCTTGATGAGGCGGTAATCAAGTTCCTTGGCCCATTTGCGTGTGAGAAAAGCGATAATTTCGGTGCGCCCGGTGATGAACTCGTGGCGATTGCGCCATTGGCAATCGGGTGTGTAGGCGAGCGCCACTTTGTCGGGGGTGCGGCTGTTCCAGCCATCTTCGGCGAGGCGGATTTTTTGCGCGGCAGTCTCGGGGGTGAAAGGGGGGGTTAGGGTCATGTTAGGCGCCGAACAGGGTGTTGAGGATATTGCTGCGGTAGCGCGTGACGAGCGAGATATGGCCGTGGCCGGGCACCATGTGGAGTTGGGCGGCGGTGATATGGGCGGCGAGCCAAGTTGCGTGCTGGTGGGGGACCATCAAGTCGAGGTCGCCTTGCCAGATGCTGGTGGGGATGGTGATGGTGGCGAGGTCAAACCCCCAGGGGCGGATGAAGGCGAGATCATCATCGATCCAGCCATCGAAGCCACCTGAGAGGGCGCGGCGCATTTCGGTGGCCATGGCTTCGGCGTAGGGGCCGGTGAGTTCGGCTTGGTCGATCGGGGGGACGAGCCCACCGAAGGCGGCGGCGAGTTCGGGGCCGGTGACGGTGCGGAAGCTTTGCACGTTGGCTTCCTTCCAGGCGCGCAAGGTGGCTTCGCCTTGCAGGCTGGCGTTGAACTCCTCGATATTTTCCGGGCCCATGCCAGCGAGGAAATCGAGATCCGGTTCACCATAGGGGCCAACGCCAGCGAGGATTGCGGCGCCGCGACAACGATCCGCTTGGAGGGCGGCGCAGGCGAGCGCATGTGGACCGCCGCCGGACCAGCCGGCGGTGTGGAATTCGGTGTGGCCGAGATGGTCAAGCAGCTCGGCGGTGAGGGCGGCGATGTCGGCGACGCTGCGCCCGGCCATGCGCGGCGAGCCAGCGTAGCCGGGGCGGCTCATGCAGATCAGGCGGATATGACGGGCGGCGCAATCCTCGTGCCAATCGGCGAAGGTGGTGGAATCCGACGGGGTGCCGTGATGCATGACCAGCGGGTGGCCGTTCGGGTCGCCACCTAGATAGAGATCGATGATGCGGCCATTGCTGAGGGTGAGGTTTTGGGTGGTGCCGGTCATGCTGGTCCTGTAGGGTGGGTGAGATGATTGGTTACACGGTTTGCCTGATCTGCGCCATAATTGGGCGCGAGACGTTGGAACGTTGATCACATCACATGGAGCGAAAAAATGAAAATCAAGACGAAATCGGCCGGGTTGACGGTGGCGGCGCTGATGCTGGGCGCGGCGATTGGGGGGTGCGCGGTTGCGGCTTATCCGCAGCCGCACATGTTTGCGGCGCGTCATGCGCTGCTGTCAGCGCGCTATCAGCTTTCGATTGCGGCCCATAATAAGGGCGGGCACCGGATTGCCGCGCTGAATGCGGTGAATGCTGCTTTGGTGCAGGTCAATCAAGGCATTCACGTCGGCGCGTATCGTTAAACCGGTCCCGGCCCTATAGGGGGTTGGCTACGACGCGTTGGCTACGACGCGGGGATTTCGAGTTTGTCTTGGGTTTTGGTTTCGAAATCGCCCGCATCGTGACGTTCGCGTAATTGGCCGGCGGGGTCGCCGGTGACGCGGTTGACCATGCGGCCGCGCTGGACGGCGGGGCGGCTGCCGATTTGATCGGCCCAGCGGACGACGTTTTTGTACGCATGGACTTGGAGGAAGGTGGCTGAATCGTAGAGCCAGCCTTTGGCGAGGCCGCCATACCAGGGCCAGATGGCGATATCGGCGATGGTATAGTCCTTACCCGCGATGAATTCATGGTTGGCGAGTTGGCGATCCAGCACGTCGAGCTGGCGTTTGACTTCCATGGCGAAGCGATCGATCGCATATTCGATTTTGAACGGGGCGTAGGCGTAGAAATGGCCGAAGCCACCGCCGAGATAGGGGGCGCTGCCCATTTGCCAGAATAGCCAGGAGAGGCATTCGGCGCGGGAATCGGGGTCGGTGGGCAGGAATTCGCCGAATTTTTCCGCGAGATACATCAAGATGGCGCCGGATTCGAACACGCGGCGGGGTTTTTCGCCGCTGTTATCGACCAAAGCGGGGATTTTTGAGTTGGGATTGGCGGCGACGAAGCCGCTGGAGAATTGATCGCCCTCATTGATGCGAATCAGCCAGGCGTCATATTCCGCGCCGACATGACCACGGGCGAGGAGCTCTTCGAGCATGATGGTGATTTTTACGCCGTTGGGGGTGGCGAGGGAGTAGAGTTGCAGCGGATGGCGACCGACCGGGAGATCCTTGTCATGGGTGGGGCCGGCAATGGGGCGGTTGATGTTGGCGAACCGGCCGCCATTTTCCCGCGCCCAGGTCCAGATTTCGGGAGGGGTGTAGTCGGGTTGGGTGGTCATTGCGCAAACTCCTGCATCGATACGCTTTGGTTGAGCGCTACAGATTGGAGGTTTGGCGCAGAATAGCAAGCGCAGGGTTGTTGTGCTGATTTTCGTTATTATATCGTAACGAAAAAGTGGTGGGTTTGCGATGGGGTTTAGGGGCGATTTTTGAAGGGTGGAGAGAAAGCGTAGCGGTGGCCGGGGAGTGTGGGGCGGGGCGGGGCGGGAGGGTATTTTTGGAGGAGGTGCTCTAGGAGCGTTAGTGGTGGTTTTGGCGCCGGTTTTGGCCGACGCGGACGCGCGGGGCGGGGTTTGCGGGGTTTTCGCTCCAATTTTAGGTGGGTGGGGAGAGAAATGCGGAGCATGTGGCACATGGGGCGCAGGACGCGGCCGAGGCTGGGATTTTCGCTCAGGAGCGCGATGAGGTCGGGGTCGTCGAGCAGGTGCATCAGTTGGGAGCGCGCACCGGCGACTTGGTAGCCGGGGAGGAGGAGAAAAAGCCAGCCTTTGCGCTCGCGGATTATGCGCCTTGGCGTTACCGGCTGGGGATTTGAGTTTCGCTCC
>NCBV01000015.1 GCA_002279355.1 Acidiphilium sp. 37-60-79 | reverse complement strand
AGCAATGATTCGATATCATCGGGCGTCGCCTCGCCGTAAATACCGCGTGCCGGTGCCGATCCTTCATGGATCCGGCGGACTTCCTCGGCGAAGTCGGCGCCGAGATAATCACAGCGTGACTCCACCTCGTCGCGCAATTTGGCCAGCACGGCGCGTAACCCATCCGGGATCGGGCCGGCGAGGGCGGGGGCGGGCTTGGGGGCCTCGGCTGGTGCGGCGGGTTCGTCACGCATCGGGGTCGGCATTGGCCGAGCGCGCTTGGCGATCCGTGGCGCCATCATCGCCCGATCAACCGTGGACCCGCCGCATTGCGGGCAGGTCAGTAATTTCGCCTTGGCCAAGCGATCAAACGCGGCGCTGCCTTTGAACCAGCCATCAAACTCGTGACCGTCATCGCAGCGAAGATCGTAATGGATCATTGGATTGCCGACCTGCGTGGATCGCTTCAGGCGGTGAGCAGCGGATCGAGCGCGCCGCGTTGCTCGAGCGCCATCAATTCATCGCAGCCGCCAATCGAGCGGTTATTGATAAAAATTTGTGGCACGGTGGTTTGGCCGCCAGAGCGGGATACCGCATCGCGCCGGGCGGCGCTGCCATTGGGCGCGTCGATCTCGGTGAACATCACGCCCTTGCGGCGCAGTAAACTCACGGCGCGGCTGCAATAGGGGCAAAAAGCCTGGGTGTAGATTTCGATCTGCGGCATTCTTTGTCTCCATCCCGTCACATACGCGAGGTAGCACGCTGCACAAGGGGGGATGGCGTGCGCCGAGGTAATTTCACCATCGTATGTTACGCATAATCCTCATCGGCCCGCTCATCGGCGACCCGTGCGAGGGCGAGCACATCCACCGCCGCCGCACCGGATGCGAGCAACGCATCGGCACAGGCCGAGGCGGTAGCGCCGGAAGTCAATACATCATCGATCAACAGAATAATCTTTCCTTCGATCTGGGCACGCCGATGCGCTCGCACGGCAATCGCCCCCTGCATCCATTGGGCGCGCGCATCATGATCGAGGCTGGCGAGGGCAGGGGTCGCACGAATGCGTGCCAGCGCATCGATCAGCACAGGGCGTTGGGCCCAATGACCGAGTGCGCCGGCCAGCAGCCCCGCCTGGTTATAGCCGCGCTGCGCCAAGCGCCGCCGATGCAGCGGCACCGGCGCGAGAAAGTCTGCCTGCGCCAGCATCGCCGCCCCTGGCCGCATCATCATTTTGGCGAGGCCGCGAGCGGCTTCCGGCCGATCGGAATATTTGAACGGCAAAATCAATCTTTTCGCGCCGGGACCATAGCGCAAGGCCGCGCGCGCGGCGCGAAAGCGCGGCGGGTCCCAGTCACAGCCGGTGCATAGTCCGTTATCCTGCTCCAGCGGCAAGCCGCAATGGCGGCAGACCGGATCGGTGATGAAATCGGTGGCTTTGAAGCAGGCTTCACACAGCAAGCCGTTTTGCTCCACCATTTCGTTGCAGGCCATGCAATGGGCGGGAAGCAGCGCATCAAGCATCGTCCGTGCGAGGGTCCACATCAGGGCTTCTCCGCCGGGCGCAACCCGTGCAAACAGACGTCGATGAACCAAAGATTGATTTTTGATGGCAAAGCAGTGGCTGCCCATCGCCACCGTGCGAGCCGCCGCTTGGAGCGGCTCCGCTTGGTACTGGATGATTTGGCAGCGCGGGTGCTGGACCGGCTTGATGATAGTGCGGTCCGCTTCACCGCCGCTTTGGATATTGGCGGGCGCGGCGCGGTTGCGCCGTTTCTCGCCGCGCGGGGGATTGCGGTTACCAAGGCGGATCTTGCCACGCCGATCGGTGCGGATGTGGTGATTGACGCCGAAGCGATCCCCTTTGCCGAGCGCTCATTTGACCTGATTGTTGCGCATTGTTCGCTGCATTGGGTGAATGACTTGCCCGGCACCTTGGTGCAGCTACGCCGCATATTGCGCCCTGGCGGATTATTCCTCGCCAGCCTGCCGCTGGTCGGCACGCTTGCCGAATTGCGCACGGCCTTGCTTGAAGCCGACAGCCTATTGAGCGGCGGCGCGCCACCGCGCATTGCCCCATTCCCTGATTTGGCCGATTGCGCCGCTTTGCTGCAACGTGCGGGCTTTGCACTGCCGGTGGCTGAACGCGATATGATCCGTTTTGAATATCGCGACCGGCTCGGCGTGCTGCGCGATTTGCAGGATGCTGGTGAAACCAACGCTTTGCTGGCCCGCACCCGCATAATCGCGCCGCGCTCGCTGTTCCCCCAGGCGTTGGCAAGCCTGGCACCGGCGGAAGCGTCGGCGACGATCACGTTGCAACTCGGCGTGCTCACCGGCTGGGCCTCATAACAATCCCAGCCGTTTCAAGCTTACCCATGTGCCATTGCCGATAATCACGTGGTCATGCAGCACAATCGCATAGGTGGCAGCGGCCAGCTTGAGCGCGCGGGTCATCTCAATATCCGTAGCGGACGGGGTCGGGTCACCGGCGGGATGATGATGCACTGAAATGATCGCCGTCGCTTTTTTCGCAATGGCCCGCATGACCAACGCGTGTGGATCAATATTGATCGGGTCCATTGCCGCCCGGCTTTCACCCTCATCGGCGATCAGTCGATTGCGCGGGTCCAGATATAACACGCGCCGATGTTCGATCCGCTGATGGGCGAGCACCGATGTGAGATATTCAATCAGCCGGTCCCAATTGTGCAGCAGCGGCCGATATCGTCGCTCCGCCTGTACCAGCCGCGTCGCGGCCGCTTGCACCAATTTCAACGCCGCCGCCCCTGCGTCGCCCACGCCCTCAATCGCCAGCAGATCCGCCAACGGTGCGGCAATCGCATTCGAATACGACCCAAAGCGCTTGATTAACGCAAGCGCGATCGGCTTGGTGTCACGCCGGGGCAGGGCGGTGAACAAGATCATTTCCAGCACTTCGTGATCGGCCAACGCTTCAGGCCCCGCACATAAGAGCCGCTCGCGTAGCCGTGCGCGATGGCCGCTAGCACCGGGCGGCGTTTTATCGACCCGCGGTTCCGCCGTCAGCGCAAAATCAAATTCAGCATAATCGTGCCATGAGTGTGTGTTTTGAGTCATGCACGCTTAGGTTGTCATATTCGCGTGCGAGATGGAAGCCTCGCTGATCAATGACGCCCGGCAAGCGTGTTTGTCGGAATAGCGCCCTAATAAGGCGGGCGGGTATGGCCTGCCGGCGAGAGGGTGAAAATCTCATACCCAGTCTCGGTAATGCCAATCATATGCTCAAATTGTGCCGATAGGCTGCGGTCACGGGTCACTGCGGTCCAGCCGTCATCGAGAATTTTGACCTCGGGTCGTCCCAGATTGAGCATTGGCTCGATGGTGAAAAACATCCCTGGCCGTAATTCCGGCCCGGTGCCAGGGCGGCCGAAATGCAGCACATTCGGCGGTTCATGGAAGGTCCGGCCAATCCCATGGCCGCAAAAATCGCGCACCACCGCGCAGCGCTGCGCTTCGGCATAGAGCTGGATCGCATGGCCAATATCGCCAAAATGCCGCCCGGGTGCGGCCGCCTCGATGCCGCGCATCATCGCTTCATAGGTGACATCGATCAGGCGTCGCGCCTTCACCGACGCCTCCCCCGCTATATACATCCGGCTGGTATCGCCATGCCAACCATCCAGGATCACGGTGATATCGATATTCAGAATATCACCCGGATCTAAGCGCCGATCACCGGGAATTCCATGACAAACGACATGATTGATCGAAATGCAGCTCGATTTCGGATAGCCGCGATAATTCAACGTTGCCGGAACGGCCCCATGGCTGACGATAAACTCATGGCAAATCCGGTCCAACGCGCCGGTCGTTATCCCGGGGCGCACATGAGGGGCGATCATATCAAGGGTCGCCGCCGCCAACGCGCCGGCAGCGCGCATCGGCGCGAAATCCTGCGCTTGATGGATGGTAATCCGTTGCGGCGCGGTCACGGCGTCCATCACCCGAGGCGGCGCGAATGCAAGACGTTGTTCATGACCCTTACATGACCGCGCCTGTGCGCGATGGCAAGATGGCGACTAGCCGGGCAACCCCCAGCGCGCCGATCAAGAGTGCGGCGATGAATGTCACCACCCCATCCCAACCCGCTTTGCCGTACGCTACGCCACTGGCTGATCCAATCACGCTCGATCCAAGATAATACAAGAACAAATATAACGCCGCCGCTTGCGCCCGATTGCTCCGCGCCCGCAACCCTACCCAGGAACTCGCCACCGAATGCGCCCCAAAAAAGCCAAACGTCACCAGCGCAATGCCCAACACCACAAGGCCTAAATTCCCCGATAACGTCAGTAAAACCCCCAGCAACTCCACCCCAATCGCGACCGGCAAGGCCCGCGCGCGCCCGACCCGCCCGGCAATCCCGCCGACCCAAGCCGAACTCACCACGCCGACCAAATAGACCGCGAAAATCAACCCGACGCGGCTTTGCGACAAGCCAAAATGTGGCCCCAACAGCCGGAAGGTAATGTAGTTATATACGCTAACAAAGCCGCCCATGATCAAAAACGCTTCTAAAAATAACGGCACCAGAGCCGGATCGCGCAGGTGATCAAGGTAATTAAACGCCAATTGGCGCACCGCGAATGGCCTTGGCGCAAAATGCCGTGAGCGCGGGAGCGCCATCACCACCACCAGCCCCGCCGCCAGCCCAATCGCCCCCACCACCGCAATCGCGATGCGCCAGCCCGCCGCATCGGCAACCATTTCGGTCAATAATCGCCCGGTCATTCCACCAAAGCCGCTGCCGGCCACATAAAGCCCCATCGCTAAGCCAATCGACTCGCGATCGACCTCCTCGGCCAAATACGCCATCGCCACGGCGGGTAGACCCGATAACACCACCCCAATCGCGGCACGCATAAGTAAAAAAGGACCCCAATCGCCGATCACCGACGAGGCAATCGTCAGCGCCGCCGCCATCAAGATCGCGCTGATCATCATCGGCGTGCGCCCCAGCGTCTCCGAAAACGCACTCGCCACCAGCAACGCCAACGCCAAGCTCCCGGTGGTCATGGAAAGCGCGAAACTCGACCCCAACGGCGTTACCCCGAACACGCGCACAAACACCGGCAATAATGGCTGCACGCAATACATCAATTCGAATGTGGCAAAACCGGCAGCCACCATCGCCAGATTGGCGCGGCGGAATTCGCGACTCCCGCGCGAAATCATGCGCCGCTCCGAGGCTCAGGCTGAAAGACGACGCTCATTAAACCGTTTTCGCCGAACCGATCCCCATCAACAAGCCGTGGTCACGCTGATCAGGGTCGTTCAGCGATCAAGCCAGCTAGTTTTGCGACCAGGGCAGGCCATCATGCTTCCAGCCCGCGACGTGTCCGCGCTGGCCTCGCTGGTCATGCGGGCCCTCAAAGCCGTCTTTTACGTTATAGACATGGTGAAACCCATGGTCGCGCGCCAGTCGCGCGGCAGCCATGCTGCGCCCGCCGGATCGGCAGACAAAATACACATGCTGTTCGGGCGTCAGCCCCGCCGCTTGCAACGCCGCCATGAAATCCGGATTTGGCTGCATACTGGGAAAGACCTGCCATTCGATCATCACCGGTCGCTTGCCGGTCTGCGAGAGGTCAGGCAGGCCAACGAACTGCCATTCCGCGACCGTGCGCACATCACATAAAAACGCATCCGGATTGCTCATCAGCGCTTCCCAAACCTGACGCGGTGCGACATCGTCAATCATTGGCTATTCCCGTGAATTGTTTCTGCTCGGCGTTGGGACTAGTTTGCGTGCAACCAACAATTTTGGCAACCCGCCGAACCGTTATACCAACGCCAGGATCAACCGTGATGCCCCATGCTGCCTCCTCGATCGCCGATGGCCTACTCGGTGCCATTGGCCATACGCCGCTCATCCGCCTCAACCGCGCATCCGCGGCCACCGGCTGCACCATTCTCGGCAAGGCGGAATTCATGAATCCCGGTGGCTCGGTTAAAGACCGCGCCGCCCTCGCTATCATCCAAGCCGCCGAAGTCCGTGGTGCGCTCAAGCCCGGCGGCACCATCGTCGAAGGCACCGCCGGCAATACCGGCATCGGGCTGACGCTGGTGGCCAATGCGCGCGGGTATCGTTGCATTATCGTGATGCCCGAAACCCAAAGTCAGGAAAAAATCGATTTTCTGCGCATGATCGGCGCGGATTTGCGCCTAGTGCCCGCCAAGCCGTATCGAGATCCGGGCAATTACGTCCATGTCTCCCAGCGCATTGCCGAGGAAATGGGGGCGTTCTGGGCCAATCAATTCGATAATGTCGATAACCGCGAAGGCCATCGCCGCACCACCGGGGCAGAAATTTGGGCGCAGACCGGCGGACGAATTGATGCGTTCACCTGCGCCTGCGGCACGGGCGGCACCCTCGCGGGCGTAGGCATGGCCCTCAAAGCCCACGACCCCTCGGTGAAAATTATCCTCGCCGACCCCGATGGCAGCGCCCTCTATAGCTGGGTTAAAACCGGCGAACTCAGCGCGAGTGGCTCGTCCATGACCGAAGGGATCGGCCAAGGCCGGGTGACCGCCAATCTGAACGGCGCCCCCATCGATGACGCCGTCCGCATTTCCGATACCGAAGCACTCGGCCAAGTGTTCGACTTGATGATCCACGAAGGACTCTGCATCGGTGGCTCCGCCGGCATCAACGTCGCCGCCGCCATCCAAACCGCCCACACACTCGGACCCGGTCACACCATCGTCACCATCCTCTGCGACTCAGGCGCACGCTACCAATCCAAATTGTTCAACCCCAGCTTTCTTGCCAGCAAAAACCTGCCCATACCGCCCTGGATGACATGATCGGGTTGGCGTAGGATTGATCAGGGCAGGGAAGGCCAGGGGCGCTGCCCCTGGCCTTTTTCCGCCCTTACAACGCCACCGCAAAATCCGGCTCGGTCGCGGCGCGGATAGCATCGATCGTCACATCGTCGGGTTTATCGATCAGGGTGAGGGAGGGGGTTTGGCTGGGGTTGACGGTGAACACGGCCATATCGGTAACGATAAGGCTGGCGACGCCTTTGCCGGTTAGGGGCAGGCTGCAGGATTTGAGGATTTTTGGCTCACCTTTGGCGGTATGTTCCATCAGGATCACCACGCGGGGTACGCCGGCGACGAGGTCCATGGCGCCGCCCATGCCTTTGACCATTTTGCCGGGGATCATCCAGTTGGCGAGGTCGCCGTTTTCGGCGACTTGCAGGGCGCCGAGGATGGAGATGTTGATATGTCCGCCGCGCACCATGGCGAAGGAGGCGGCGCTATCGAAATAGCTGGTGGTGGGGAGGGCGGTCACGGTTTGTTTGCCTGCGTTGATGACGTCGGCGTCTTCCTCGCCTTCATAGGGGAACGGGCCGATGCCGAGCATGCCGTTTTCCGAGTGAAGCTGCACGGAGATGCCGGGCGGGATATGATTGGCCACCAGGGTGGGGATACCGATACCGAGATTGACGTAGAAGCCGTCTTGCAATTCGCGTGCGGCGCGGGCGGCCATTTGATCGCGGGTCCAGGGCATGTTGAGCGGTCCTATGCGCGTTTGCGGGTGGTGCGTTGCTCGACATGCTTCTGCACGTGATCGAGCTTGACCAGCCTTTTGACGAAAATACCGGGGGTGATGATATGATCGCCATCGATGGTGCCGGCTTCGACCAGATGTTCGACTTCGGCGACGGTTATTTTTGCAGCAGTTGCCATCATCGGGTTGAAATTCCGGGCGGTTTTTCGATAGACGAGATTGCCTTCGGTATCGGCCTTCCAGGCATGGATAATGGCGAGATCCCCGAAAATGCCGCGTTCCATTACGTAATGGCGGCCATCGAATTCGCGGGTTTCCTTGCCCTTGGCCACTTCGGTGCCATAGCCGGTAGCGGTGAAGAACGCGGGAATACCAGCGCCGCCAGCGCGAATGCGTTCGGCCAGGGTGCCTTGCGGGTTAAACTCGATTTCTAATTCACCGGCCAGATATTGTTTGGCGAAGGTGGCGTTTTCGCCGACATAGGAGGAGATCATGCGGCGCACTTGCCGGGTTTCGAGCAGCATGCCGAGGCCGGTACCATCGATCCCGGCATTATTCGAGACGATGGTCAGATCACGCACGCCGCTTTCGCGGATGGCTGCGATCAGCGTGTCGGGAATGCCGCACAGGCCGAAGCCGCCGGAGAGAATGGTCATGCCATCGCGCAAAATGCCAGCGAGGGCGGCGGTGGCGTTGGGATAGATTTTGCTCATCTTAGCGCTCGACGCACATCGCAACACCCATGCCGCCGCCGATGCAGAGGGTGGCAAGGCCTTTATGGGCGCTACGACGCTGCATTTCATGCAGCAACGTCACCAGGATGCGCGCCCCTGAGGCGCCGATCGGATGGCCGATGGCGATGGCGCCGCCATTGACGTTGACCTTGCTCGGATCGACATGCAAGGCCTTGTTGACCGCGCAGGCTTGGGCGGCGAAGGCTTCATTGGCCTCGATCAAGTCGAGATCATCGACGGTCCAACCGGCCCGCTCGAGGGCTTTTTGCGAGGATGGGATTGGCCCGGTGCCCATCAGCGCCGGATCGACCCCGGCGGTGGCAAAGCTGGCGATGCGGGCGAGCGGGGTGAGGCCGCGCCGGGCGGCTTGTGTGCTGCTCATCACCACCAGCGCGGCTGCGCCATCATTCAGGCCAGACGCGTTGCCTGCGGTCACGGTGCCGTCCTTGGCGAAAGCGGGCTTGAGCCGTGCCATGGTTTCGGCGGAGGAATCGTGACGAATATATTCATCATCGCTTACCACGATATCGCCTTTGCGCCCGGCGATGGTCACCGCGACGATTTCGTCGCTGAACTTGCCGGATTTCTGCGCCGCTGACGCTTTTTGCTGCGAGGCGAGTGCCAGCGCATCCTGCTCATCGCGGGTGATCTGATAGGCGCGGGCGACGTTTTCGGCTGTGGTGCCCATGTGATAGCCGTGGAAAGCGTCCCACAGACCATCTTTGATCATGGTGTCGATGAATTTCATATCGCCCATTTTGGTGCCGGCGCGCAGATGCGCGCAATGCGGGCTGAGCGACATGCTTTCCTGGCCTCCGGCGATCACGATATCGCTCTGGCCGGACATGATTTGCTGGGCGGCGAGGGCGACGGCGCGCAAGCCTGAGCCGCAGACTTGATTAATGCCAAAGGCGGTTTTGCTGTCCGGGATACCGGCATTGCGTGCGGCCTGCCGGGCTGGATTTTGTCCTGCCCCGGCGGTTAGCACCTGACCGAGGATAACCTCGTCGATATCATCGGGGGACAGGTTGGCGCGTTTGATCGCGGCCTTCAGCGCAATTTCGCCCAAGACATGGGCTGGTGTGTTGGCAAAGGCGCCGTTGAAACTGCCCACCGGTGTGCGTGCGGCGGCTACGATGACGATATCGTCCATGATGGTCCCCTCCTCGATTTCGCTCCTTCTAACTGATTTGCTGTCGCGCTGCTACAGTGCGGCCAGCCAATTCAGGAATGGCTGCCACAGCGCCGTCTGGGCATGCATGCCGGCCACCATGCCGATATGCCCGGCTTGCGGTTCGATCAGGGTGGCGCGATCAATCAGCGATGCGAGTGGCTTGGCGGCGGCTGGCGGCACTAGCCGGTCGCGGGATGGGGCGACGATGAGGGCAGGGCAGGGGATCTGGCCGGGATCGACTGGCAATCCGGCGACGCGCCATTGCCCGCGCATCGGTGCGTTCGCGCCATACCATTGGCTTAGCGTCTCGCGGGCGACCGGGGCGGCGAGCGGCACGCCATCATTGAGCCAGTCTTCCAGTGCCACGAAACGCTGTGCGCGTGCCGAGGCGGGGTCGAGATCGGCGAAGCTGCGATATTTCTCGCTAACCCCGAACGGATCGAGCATCGCGAATAAAGTTTGTAAAGCGTCGATCGGCAGAGTTTCGCTCGCCTGGAGCATCGGCTCCATGAGGGGCAGGCTCGCGGCAAGGCGGCTGGCGCCCTCGGGATTATCGGCATGGAAATCCCAAGGTGTTGCGAGCAAAGCCAGGCCGCTGATGCGCGCGGGGTTGCGTTGAGCGCTGGCCAAAGCAAGCAGCCCGCCCATGCAAAAGCCAGCGAGAATAATCGGCGCCTCGATTGCCATCAGCGCACGATCCAGCCGCCCGGCGATATAATCGGTAAGCGTGAATTGCCGTTCGATCGGCCCCGGCCATCCCCAATCGAGCAACAGCGGGTGCGCGCCATGCGCGGCCAGATAGCGCATGAAAGAGGCTTGTTCGGCGAGGTCCAGAATATAGGCCCGATTGACCAGGCTGGGGACGAACAGCACAATTGGCCCGTTGCCGCCATAATCGAGCAGCCGGGTTTCACCCTCGGCCCAGATCACTGGCGGTTCCGCCAAATCGCGCTGGTAGCTGTGGCGGCGATAGGCAGCGATCCCGGCGATCAAGGCTTGATCCGGGCCGCTTGCGGCGCTGACCAGCGCGTGGGCGAAGGCCGGATCAGTCGCGGCGCGGCTCGCTGCTTCGATCCAGCGCGGCCAATCTTGCCTCGAGGTCGATGATGCGCCGGTGCAACCCAGCGATGGTAAGCTGATCAGCGCGCGGCTGGCCGCCAGGGTCAGATGCAGCAGGAGCGGGCGCGGGCCGCGCCGGGTCATTGGTCCGGGCTGGTCGGGGCGCGTGCCCGTCACGGCTGCGCGCCGCAGCGGCATTGGCAGTCGCGGCATTGGCCGTCATGACCTGCACGGCGATGCCGGCCCAGAAGCCAACCAGTTTGGCCCAATGTTCCTGCGCCTCGCGGTCGCGCGCCAAGGCGGTCATTTCGCTTTGCCACAATGTCACCCAATCTTGAGCCAGATCCGCCAAAGCGGGTTCGGTATCCTTGGTCATCGTCCATTCCGGATCACAGCGCTTCGCATCTCGCCTGCCTTACCGCATCACGTGCATGGTAATCTAGTTCATTCATATGACGGGGCCACGGTCCACTTCATCGCTCTGGTCAATCGTGCCGCGCTCTGTCATGGTTCGCTAAGGCAGCGCCCTGGCCCTGGGGGCTGCGTGTTGAAAGGGTCACGCCAATGCCACAAGACGATGAAACCCCACCGGAACCGCCGGTTATTGTTAAAAAATATGCAAACCGGCGTCTCTATAATACCGAAACATCCAGCTACATTACGCTCGATACCTTGGCGGACATGGTGCGCGCCGGGCGGCACTTCGTGGTGTCTGATGCGAAAACCGGCGAAGACATCACCCGCGCCGTGCTGACCCAAATCATCGTCGAGGAGGAAAGCAAGGATGATCGGGCGATGTTGCCGATCAATTTTCTGCGCCAACTCATCGGCCTGTATGGCGATAATTTGCAATCGGTTGTGCCGCGTTACCTCGATTCCGCGATGAGCCAATTTGGCCGTCAGCAGCGCCAAATGCGCGAGGCGATGCAGCAAACCGTGCAGCAAACCATGCAGCAAACCATGGGTCGCTTCCTGCCTCCGGGCATGGAAGAGATCGGCCGGCAAAATATTGCGATGATCGAGCGGGCGATGGGCCTGTTCGCGCCGTTTGCGACGGCCGAAGGCGGCACCGCGCCCGCCGATGAGCGTGACGAGGAAATTCGCACCTTGCGTGCTGAGGTGGAGCGGCTGCAGGCCGAATTGGCCCACACCAAGCGAGCACCAAGGCATGGCGGCTCGTAATGGCTGAAGCGCCCGGCCAGCCCGGGATGGCGCCGCGCTGGACCTCCAGCGCCAAAGACGGCGTTGGCACGGCGCTGTCGCCGCTGAGCAGGGTTTGGTTCACGCTCAGTCACGGAATTCTTGATGAGATTTATTTTCCCCGCGTTGATCAGGCCTGCACGCGCGATTGCGGCTTGATTGTTACCGATGGTCGTGCGGGCGGCCTGTTCGCTGAGGAAAAGCGCGATACGATTAGCGAAACCAATAGGGTGATGGATGGCACGCCGGCCTTCGCCATCCGCAACACCCATCCGGACGGGCTGTTCAGCATCGAAAAGCGCATCGTGGCTGATCCGTGGGGCGATGCGGTGTTGCAGCGGATCAGGCTGCACCCGGGCGAGAGCGCGCCCGATTTGCGTCTATTCGTGCTGCTGGCACCGCATTTGGTGAATGGCGGCGGCCATAACAACGCTTGGCTTGGCCAGTTTAAAGGCATGGATATGCTGTTTGCGACCGGCGATGGGTCGTCCCTCGCGCTCGCGTGCCGCGAAGGGTTCCGTGCGCGCTCGGTCGGTTTTGTCGGCGCGTCGGATGGGTGGCAAATTCTCAAGCGCGATGGGGCCTTGATTGAGCCTTTTGATACGGCAAGCGACGGCAATGTGGCGCTGGTTGCTGAAATCGAGGCTTCCTGCTTGCTCGCCATCGGTTTTGGCCGCAAGCCCGAAGAGGCAGCTTTTCAGGCACGCATGAGCCTGCAGCGCGGCTTCACCGCAGCGGAGCAGGAATATAATGCAAGCTGGCAAGGCTGGCAGCATGATTTGCTCAAGCTCGATCCTCCCGAGCAGGCTCAACGGCATAATTTCTACCGGATCAGCACCGCCGTTTTGCGCGCCCATGAAAGCCCGAATTTCCCCGGCGGCTCGATTGCCAGCCTGTCGATCCCGTGGGGGGCTTCGAAAGGCGATGATGATCTGGGGGGCTACCATCTGGTCTGGCCCCGCGACCTAGTGGAGACTGCGGGCGCGTTGCTCGCGTGCGGCGCGTTGGCCGATGCGCGGCGCACGCTCGATTATTTGCGTGCGACCCAGGAGCCGGACGGGCATTGGCCGCAAAATTGCTGGCTCGATGGTTCCGCCTATTGGTCCGGCTTGCAGCTTGATGAAACCGCTTTCCCGATCCTGCTGGTCGATCTCGCATGCCGCACTGGTGCCATTCCGGCTGAGGAAACCGTGCATTATTGGCCGATGATCCGCGCTGCGGCGGCGTTTTTGTTGCGGAACGGCCCGGTGACCGGGCAGGATCGTTGGGAGGAAAATGCCGGCTACACCCCAGCGACGCTCGCGGTTGAAATCGCAGCTTTGTTGGTGGCGGCGGAGCGGGCGGCGCTGGCGGGTGAGGCTGATCTGGCGACGATCCTGCGTGACACCGCCGATGCTTGGAACGCGGATATCGAAAACTGGATCTATGTCACGGACACGCCAGCCGCCCGCGCGGTGGGGGTGGCGGGCTATTATGTCCGCATCGCGCCGGAGGGAAATCATGATTTGGCCCGCACCGACGCCCATGGCCGGATTGCGCTGCGCAACCGCCCTGAGCGCGAAGCTGGCATTGCGGCGGATGCGTTGACCGGGCCAGACGTTCTCGCCTTGGTGCGGTTCGGCCTGCGTGATGCGAATGATCCGCGCATTCTCGATACGCTGAAAGTGATCGATCATCTGACCCGGGTGGAGTTGCCGCAAGGCCCGGTATGGCATCGTTACAATGATGATGGGTATGGCGAACATCATGATGGCCGCCCGTTCGATGGCACCGGCCATGGCCGCGCTTGGCCGCTCCTCACTGGCGAGCGCGCCCATTATGCGCTCTGCGCGGGCGACGGTGCGACAGCCCGCGTGCTTTGCACCACGCTGGAGAATTGCGCGAGTGCCGGCGGATTATTGCCCGAGCAAGTCTGGGATAGTGCGGATATTCCTGAACATGAGCTTTATCGCGGCCGCCCCAGCGGCTCGGCGATGCCGCTGGTTTGGGCCCATGCCGAATATGTCAAATTACTCCGCTCGTTACGCGATGGCGCGGTGTTCGATTTGCCGCCGCAAACCGTGCAACGATACATTAAGGATCAGCAAAAACCTTGCATCGCGGACTGGCGCCCGGTTTGGCGCCGGAGCGAAATGATGGCTGGGCGTTTGCTCCGCATACAGCTCGATGACGCCGCGATCATTCGCTGGACCAGCGATGATTGGGCGCATTGGCAGGAGTGCGAAACCGATGACTTTGGCGATGGCCTGCATATCGTGACGCTCGATACCAAAAGCCTTATCGCGGGCGGCCAGGTGATTTTTACCTGGCGCCTGCGTGATCACCCGGAAACATGGCAGGGGACTAATTTTACCGTGACGATCAGTTCGCCTTCGCCGCAATCATGATCGGGTAGGTCTGCTCCCATCCGCCCCCAAGTGCCTGATAGAGCTTGACCAGATCCATCGAGATCGCGGCAAGGCTCTGCGCTTGGGTTTGCTCGGCGCCGAGCACGGTTTGCTGGGCGGTCAACACCTCTAAATAATCAGCGAGACCTTGCCGGTAACGCTCTTGCGCTAGGGTGAGTGCGTGCTGACTGGCGGCCACCTCGCGGTTGAGCGATACCAAACGGTGCTGCTCCTGGTCATAATCGGTGAGCGTGTCATCTACTTGGTGCAAGGCGGTCAGCACCGTTTTGGCGTAATTCACCGCTGCTTCACGCTGCTCGGCTTTGCGCAGCCGCAACTGGCCGCGTAATTTACCGCCCTCGAACAACGGCACGGTGATTTCCGGACCAATCGCATAGGTCACCGCCGCTAACTGGTTCAAATTCGAGAATTGCAGCGCCTGCAGGGAAACCGACCCGGAGAGGGTCAAATCCGGGAAGAAATCCGCGGTCGCCACGCCAATTTCTGCGGTTGCTTCATGCAGTTTCGCAACGGCTTCGCGCATATCGGGCCGGCGGGTCAATAGCTGTGATGGTAAGCCCACCGGCACCACCGGCGGGGCAGCGGGCACCGCACGAGGCGCACCAAGCTCGGTGGCCAAGGCTCCCGGCGAACGGCCGAGCAACAGCCCGATCTGGCTTTCTTGGCCGGCAATCGCGGCGCGCAGCGAGGGGATTTGCGCCTTGACCGATGCGGCTTGGGCCTCGGAATCGGCAACTTCCAGCGCATTCGCAAGCCCGGCCTGGGCGCGCTCGTGGGTGAGCTTGGTCAAACGATCGGCGGTGCGCAAATTGCTTTGCGCGATGTTGAGCAAGGTTTGATCGGCGCGGAGCGAAATATAATCCTGCGCCACTTCGGCCTCGATATTGAGCAATACCGCCCGGCGCGCATCGGCCGAGGCGGTAACAGCCGCCAGGGCTGCTTCGCGGGTGCGCCGGTTCTTGCCCCACAGATCAAAATCGAACACCGAGGAAAACCCGTATTGAAACAGGTTGAATGGCTGGATTGCCGAGCCCGGAATCCCGCCCCCGCCAATGGAGGTGCGGGCACCACCGGCGGTATTCGATGCTCTGGTCGATGTTGCGGTGTTGGAGCCGCCGCCGAGCGCGGTAAACACGCCCTTTTTGCTCGGCCCTTCGCGGGTGAGCGATCCGGCAAAATCGAGCGAAGGATATAACGAAGCGCCCTCAATTTCGGCCTGAGCGCGGGCCTCGGCCAAGCGTTGGGTGGCGATTTGCACGTCTAAATTCTGGCTGACGGCGTCATGCTCAAGCGCAGTCAGCACTGGATCATGAAAACTTTGCCACCATGCGGTATCGATGGCCGCATTGGAAATCTGGTTCCGATCCTGTGCGGGCGCATCCGCCGCCTTGAACGATGCGGGCACATGCGGGTGTGGCGCGTTAAAATTTGGCCCCAATTCGCATCCCGCGAGGCCCCCCATCATTCCCAGGTTCAAAATGCCGAAAGCGACGATTCGCGCCGCTTGCCTGCCGGTCCGACCGTTAAACCTCATAAACAACTCCTTTAGCGGCCGATTTCGGCGGCGCACCGAGCAGGAGCGCCAAGGGCCAAACCAGGAGCGCGCCAATGCCCAGTAGATGAAACATATCCAGATAGCTCATGAACTGAGCCTGATGTTGCACGATAGCAGCGATATGGGGAAGGGTTTGGCCATGAAGACTGCCATAATCGGTGATCTGCTCCGCAAGCCGTGCATGATGAAATTGGGTGCGCCAGGCGAGCATGGTGGTCACAAACGAAATTCCAATACTGCCGCCGATATTGCGCACTTGGTTGATGATCGCGGAGGCATCGGCGCTGCGCTCCGGCGGCAGGCCGACATAGGAGAGCGCCGAGACCGGCACGAACAGAAATGGCAAGGCCAATACCTGCAATATCCGGTCGGTCGAGATAATCCCGAATGATGCGTTTGGCGCTAAATGCGATTGGATGATCAATGCAATGCCGGTCTCAACCAGCCCGCCAATGAGCAACACCCGGGCTGAGACGAAGCGGCCGGTGATGATACCCGCCACCGGCATCAACCCAATCGTCGCCATACCGCCCAATGCCAGCGCGAAGCCCGAGGTTTGCGCTGAATAGCCGAGCAATGTTTGGGTTAGTTGCGGCAATAATTGTGTGGTGCTGAGCAGCACAAACCCGATCACGAACATCAGCAAGCAGGAAATCGCGAAGTTCCGATAGCGAAATAGCCGGATATTCATCACGGGCTCGGGATGATCCCACTCCCAGACGGCGAGCGTTACCAATGATACGCTCCAGATCACGAAGAGGGTGCGGATCAGCAGGCTGGAAAATCCATCATCGAGCGAGAATTTATCAAGAAAAATCTGCAAGGAGCCAAAACCCAGCGCGACCAGCACCAGCCCGACATAATCAAATTTCAGCCCGCGCGCCAGCCGTGCCACCCGCTCGCGCACCAAAATCGCGGGCTCGGCAACGAATGTCGCGATCAACGCGAACGCGATCAGTCCGATCGGTAGATTGATCAAAAATACCCAGTTCCAGGACAAATGATCGGTAATCCAGCCGCCGACCAGCGGACCGGTCGCGGGTGCGACGATAATCACCAGCCCATAGACCGCAAAAACCTGCGCGCGCTTTTCCTGTGGAAACGTATCGGCAAACATCGATTGGGTGATCGGCTGTAACCCGCCACCGCCCAAACCCTGCAACACGCGCGCGATGATGAGCATTGATAAGGATGTGGAAAATGCGCACAAAACCGAGCTTGCGGTAAAGAGCGCTACACAAATCAGGAATAATCGTTTACGCCCCACCACCCCCTGCAACCAGCCGGTGATCGGCAAAATAATGCTGTTCGACACTAAATATGAAGTGAGCACCCAGGTGCTTTCCTCCGGGCTGACGGCCAGCGACCCGGCAATATGGGTGAGTGCGACATTCGCAATGGTGGTATCCAGCACCTCCATGAACGGGGCCACCGCAATCATCGCAACGATCAGCCAGGGGTTATAAAGCCCGGCCGCCGAGCGGGGTAAATTGGGTTTGGAGGCGTAAATCAAACTCATCGGGCGATTATTTCCCCGAGATCCGGATCGAGGCTTCAACTGACATGCCCGGCGTGATCAAATATTTTTTTATCCGCTGGTCGTTAAACACCAGCCGCACCGGCACGCGCTGCACGATTTTCACGTAATTGCCCGTCGCATTTTCAGCGGGGAGCAGCGAGAATACTGAGCCGGTGCCGTGCTGGATTGACGCCACGCGCGCATGAAACGATAGGCCCGGCACCGCATCGATCGTAATTCGGGCCTGCTGGCCGGGACGAATCCGCCCAAGCTGGGTTTCCTTGAAATTCGCGGTTACCCAGATCCGATCCCCCACCAGCGCCATCAGCCCCGCGCCGGGGGCGACGATATTGCCCCGCCGCACTGTCCGATCGGCGATATAGCCTGCGGCTGGCGCGCGGATCATGGTATAGCCCAATTGCAATCGGGCCGTGGTCACTGCGACCTTCGCGGCTTGCGCTGTCGCTTTCGCCGCCTGCAACGACGCTTGCGCGCTGGTGACCTGCGCCTTTGCGGCATCCAGCCGCGCCATCGCCGCTCGCTCAGCGGCGGTGGCGTTATCACGATTGGCCCGGGTTACTGCCTGCGGATTAATCGCGGCGTAGCGGGCAAAATCCTGCTTCGCCTTGACTAAATCAGCGTTCGCGACCTCGACCTGCGCTTGCGCGCCCAGCAGCCGGGCCCGGCGCAGCGCAATCTGCGCCTGGGCTTCGCGCGCCTGCGCTTGCGCGCGGGCCAGCGCGGTCTGCTCGCTTGCCGGATCGAGCCGGACCAGTATTTGGCCGCGTATGACATGCTCATTCTGATGGACCAGCACGGCCAGCACGCTTCCGGCGATGCGCGGTGCAATCGGATGGATCGGCCCGTCGATTTCCGCATCGGAGGAGACCGCAAAATGCCGTGCATGTAGCCAATAAATCAGCCCGGCGAGCGCTAATCCGAGCAGCACGATCCCGAGAATAATGAATTTCCGCACACCACCAGTGGTGCCTGTTTTGCGAGCGTCTTTCGGCGTGTTTTGATCGGTCGCTTGATCCATTGTTGGCACTCATCCTGATTATGCGTCTCTGCGCGCTTGCGTCATTGTGATCTGGCCGATCCTGCAGAGAAAATCCAGTGACGCTAACCGACTTGTTTGATTGTCTCACCTGCGTAATCTTTCGTTGCCTGCAGCAAAAGCACTTGCCAAGCATCGATAATGATAGAATACTACCTAAGGTAGTATTTTCTGTCTCATATCGAACAAGTGGGTCCAAAAATGACAGGTTTTCTAAGTCTCGACGCATTTTTTCGGCAAACCATGCGCGCTTGGCCGCAAACGCCGCCCGGCCTCGAAAACGCTGATTTCGGCGCGACCGGCGCGTGGCTTAAGGCGCGGCCCTGTAGTGAAACCGATCCTGAGTCACCGCTGCTCAAAGTTCCAGGCTCAGCGCGGATGCGCACCGTGCCCGATGGGCTATGGTTGTGGTTCGGCGGCGATGCCAATGATCCGTATGTCGATTTGTTTGCCATCGAAGTCTGTGGTGGCTTGCAAAATCTGCTCGATAAACGCTCGCGCTACGCGCCGAGCCTGCATTCCTTGCTGATCACCTGCCCACTCGCCTGGCTGCTCAGCCCGGTTCCTGGCACCGAGGCGATCCCGCGTTGGCGCGCAACCGGCCTGCTCGATGAGGAACCAACCCGGCCGTTGGTGCTGCCGGTGCGTGATATTCGCGTGCTCTATGCGCTCAAACCGAGGCAGTTCCAGGAATTCGCCTGCGGCAGCTTGGCTCACGCCCACGAATTATTCGCGCCCATTGATGCGCTCACCGGCATCGGGGCATGGCGCGCCCCGGCCATGCGTGACTTTCTCGGCCGCGCCGCGCGCCGTGCTAATTTCTGGGATTCAGCGATTGTGCCGCAAGGTCGCGACGAATCCCGGGGGCGCCACATCGCGTCCTTCGCCCCGCAGCCTGGCAATCACCCGGTCCGGATAGTCGGAAATCAACGCATCGACACCGAGAGCGATCATGGTTTCAATGTCGCTCGGGAGATTGACGGTCCACGGTATGACCGCGAGGCCGAGCGACTGCGCCAGCTCGCACGAGCGCCGATCAAGCGTGCTGTGCAGCGGCGCCCAAGCGCAGGCGCCGGTGGCGGCCACGGCCCGAGCCACCTCGCCGCCGAACGCGTCTAAATCGATATCATCCAGCCAAAGGCGTCCGCCCGTCGCGCTGATCGGCGCGACGGTGTCGGGGGCGGTGAGGCAGCAGCGCCGCAGAAGCGGCTCCAATCCAGCCACCGCGCGCAGCACCCGCCAGTCAAACGCGAACAACAGGGTCCGCTCAATGGCCTGATGCTGCCGCAACACCGCAATCACC
This sequence comes from Acidiphilium sp. 37-60-79, assembly GCA_002279355.1. Taxonomy (GTDB): domain Bacteria; phylum Pseudomonadota; class Alphaproteobacteria; order Acetobacterales; family Acetobacteraceae; genus Acidiphilium. Next base: position 24,399 of record NCBV01000015.1, on the reverse strand, counting down.
GCAGCCGCCATGACATCCGGCGGCGCCGTCAATGACGGCCGGTCGGGAAAGCTCTTTAACTCGATCAACACATCGAGTGGCCCCAGCGCGTCCAGCACTTGGCGCAAGGTTGGGATTCGCACAGCATCCAGCGCACGCTGCGTTGGGTAGCGGGCCGCATAGGCCGAACCTGGTTGGGCCCGGCCAATATCAAAGCCAGCCAAATCGGCAGCCGCGCGATCACGCAAAATCGGCCCGGGTGCGGCCAGATATTGTCCCGCCGCATCGCGGGTGATCTCGGCGTTCAATTGCGGATCATGATGCACCAGCGCGACGTCATCGGCGCTTAATGCAATATCGAACTCGACGCCGGTCAGCGCCAAATCCCGCGCCAGCGCAAAGCCGGGCAAACTATTCTCCGGCGCCAAACCCCGTGCGCCACGATGGCCAAATACGGGAAATCTTTTTGGCGCGGTCACCCGGCGCGATCCAACCAATCGCGCCGTTGGTCGGCGAGAATCAGATCAAATTTCATGGTTTCGCGGGGAGTTTTGCGTTGATCGCGGCAAGCCAGGCGGTCAGCCGCGCCAGATTGGCACCCAAATCCGAGTGGCCGTAAATCGAATGGGAATACATCACCAGCTGCGATCCGCCTTGCGCATCAGGCTGCACCGCAATCGCGATGATGTCCGGGAAATTGGCGCGCGGCGTGCGTGCGACGAAAGCTGCTTGAAGATGCCCCGGGTGATCATCGAGCGCATAGGTATTTGGCATAGCCAGCAGCGTCGTGCGCACCGTTTCAAAGAGTTGGTCCGGCGGCAGCGCATAGGCGGGCGTCACCAAATCAGGCTTGGGGCTGAACCCGGCTGGCGCGGCCAGCGCCTTATTCGGCGAGGTTGGCAGGGTCAGATGCGCGAAATCCAGCACCCCCGGCGCTGGCACGTTCTTCGCGCCGGGAGTGCCGCATAGCGGAAACACTAAGCTCAAAATTAGCGGTAAAAGACCAACAGCCATCAGTCCGCTCCTTCAGTTTTATCGACCTCATCGCGCAGCCGAAGCCGCACCACGCCACGTGCGTCCGCCGGTGCAACGGGTTTGCCCTTGCGTAAAATGTCGATAATCCCGGCTTGTGCAAGCCCTGCAGCCGCTCGCTTGATCCGCGGCAAAGCAGCGCGCCAGGCTAAGTCAGACGGTTGTCCGGCTAGTCGGCGGGCGGCATCGGTTGGACAAATCGATTTTGCCGGGCCGCGCTCTCGGCACAGAGTCAAAATTGCCTCGGCCGCCGCCGGATCCGTTGGATTGGAATTATTCACGATCGCGGCATGATCCGGTTTGCGGCTTTTGGCAAGCACGGATCAGCCAGCAGCCGCGACCGGCCCTGCGCGCCAATGGCTTCAGGCGGCGTGCGGCGCCCCGTGTGGTGAATGATGAATCGCGGACGCAGTCACCGCGGCCCCGGCCCAATTGCCTTGCACTGCATCAATGCCCAAGCGCTGGAGCAAATTATAATCGGTCTCGGTTTCCACCCCGCCGGCGATCACCATCAGGCCGAGATCATGCCCAATCGCAATGCTTGCCTCGGTCAGCACCAAGTTGGATTGGCGTTGGCTCGGCTCACTATGCAGCAATGCCCGATCCAATTTTACGCCGGTCAGGGGCAGGCTGCGGAGCAGCGCCAAACTGCCAAACCGGCCGCCAAACCGATCGAGAATCAGGCCAAACCCGTCGCTGCGCAGCGCATCGAGCCAATCGAGCGCGTCAAGACCGTCAGAGATGAGCGTTGCTTCATCCACCATGAACGCAACGCGACGCGCTTGGTCCGGCGGAACCTTGCTGAGTGCTTGGTGCAAGGCCGCCAAATCAGCGAGGCGCGGCGGCACCACCACACTCAATGTCCAGGCGGCAGGCCAAGCGGCTATTTCGGCCAACGCCTCGGTCAGGCCCTCGACGATGACGGAGGCGATCAGGGGGGCGCGCTTCACCGAGCGCAAATAGCGCTCCACCGGCACGACCCCACGGCGCCGATGCTGTACCCCGATAATCAGCTCTGCGCCGCAGAACAGCGAGCGCGCCGCGTTGGCTCCGGTTGCTCGGGGGTCAAATCGATTATGGCCAAATCGGTCTTTATCGCCGCGTGCGCTGCGCAACCGGCCCTCATTCGGCCCGCCAGAAGCCCATTCGCTGCGTTCCAAGCCATCCTGGTTCACTCTGCCCACGTCGAGTGATGCCTCTGCCGCTGCGGTCAGGGCGGTCAGTCGCGGCGCATAGCGCAAGGCAAATCCATGTTCCTGAATGGCGCTATCAAGCCGTGCAGCCAAACGCCGCCGGTCAGTCGCCTCCAGCCGACGGATCGCGGCATGGCGGCGCGCTGCCTCGCTCGCATCACTCGCCTCTGAGGTGATCGGGTCGAACCCGCTTATATCATCGCGCAAATCTAATGGGGGGGCAGCAAATGCAGCTTCATCAGGGGCAACATTACTCATCATCCACTCTCAGCCATTCTTGATCGTCGGCTCATCCAGCTGCCGCATTTTGCGACCTCATCTCTGTTTTGCTGAACTTATAATCGTGGCTAAAAATGAATTTTCAGTGAACCTCACTCGATATTTCTTCCCGCACCATCGTCATATCCACGCTCATCGTATCCAGCAATCGCACCGCACCGAGCCGTGCTGCCGCCAGCAACCGGCTCCCGGCGCGCGGACACGTGATCGGCTCGAGCGAAACAGCATCCACCAGCGCGACATAATCGACCGCGAATCCATGATCGCGCAGTCGCGTATGAGCGCGCTCAAGCGCTGCCGCCGTTGCGCTTTCAGCCACCGCGTCATTTTGTAATTCAGCGCGTAAATCCTGCAAGGTTGCGGGTAAAATTGCCGCCCTGCGCCGCTCCTCCGGCGCCAGATAGCGGTTGCGCGACGATAACGCTAACCCATCAGGCTCGCGCATCGTCGGTACCGTCACAATTGTTACCGGCAGCGCCAAATCGCGCGCCATCCGACTGACAACTTGCACTTGCTGCCAATCTTTTTCGCCAAAATAAGCGCGCTCGGGGCGAATTTGGCCGAATAATTTTGCCACCACCGTCGCCACCCCGCGAAAATGGCTCGGCCGCGCCGCACCCTCCCAGCGTTGCGCGGGCCCAGCCACCTCAATCACCGTTGCATCGCCCGACGGATACATGACCGACGCATCGGGAAGCCACGCCAGCGCACAGCCCGCCGCGCGCAGCGCCGCCAAATCCGCCGCCTCATCGCGCGGATAACGGGCAAAATCCTCATTCGGCCCGAATTGCAGCGGATTGACGAAAATCGACGCAGCCACCGCCAGCCCCGATTCGTGCGCTGCCGCCACCAACGACACATGGCCCGCATGCAGCGCGCCCATCGTCGGCACCAGCGCCAACGGCCCCAGCGTGGTGCGTGCGGCATCCAACGCCTCGATTGTGCGGGCAATGATCATTGTATGACCTCGTTTCCAATTTCTGCTCCGCCTCATGCGACAGAGCAACGCCCGCGTCCAGAGTTCGCGACGACCAGAATCACCCTTTGTTCATGATCGTTTCTAAAGTGATTTTAATGGTCCTGTTATGTTCCGGCGGTCATCTGTGCCACATTGCGCGGGCGCGCAAGCTGCCGGGGCTTGGGTTTTAGCGCGGAACTTTATATGGAGATGGCATGGCTCAGAGTGACAGCGCAGAAACCATCGCGGCTAAATCCTGGCTTCGGCATGAAATCGGCGCGGGGCGGCGCCTTGCTTCGCCTGCCATCGCCGCCGGCGTCGCGCAAACCGCCCTTGCCATCGGCCAGATTTTTTGCGCGACCCGACTGCTCGCCGCCGTGCTGCATCCCACCGATCACAGTATTTTTCTGGCCGCCGCAGGTTTTTCGCTCCTAGCCCTTTTGCGCGCTGGCCTGACCATCCTCCAGGAGCGGTTGGCCAAATCGCTCGGCATTGGCGCCCGCCGTCGGCTGCGCGGCGCGGTGTTGTCGCGCTTGCTCAGCCTTGGTTCGGCCGGCTTGCGCGGCCGCCATTCTGCCGAACTAACCGGCGTGGTGGTGGACCGGATTGAGGCGCTGGATGGTTTGTTTGGCCGGTGGATCCCCGCCGCCGCCATTTTGCTGATCAGCCCGGCCCTCGTTGTTCTCGCGGCGCTCCTGGTCGATTGGCGCACAGCGCTAATCCTTGCTGTCACCGGCCTACTGGTGCCCATCGCGATGGCGTTCGCGGGAATCGGCGCCGCCGCCGCCTCGCGGCGCCAATTTACCGCTCTTACCCGCCTGCAGACCCGCTTCATTGATCGGGTGCGCGGCATCAGCACCATCGTGCTCGCGGGCCGTGCCGAGGCGGAAGCCATCGCCCTTGGGGTTGCTGCCGATGAATTGCGCCAACGCACCATGCGCGTGTTGCGGGTCGCGTTTCTCTCCTCGACCGCGCTCGATCTGGCGGCCGCTGTTGCCCTGATCGGGATTGCGCTTCGCTTCGCGGCACCGCTGCGCGCTGGCAATGTCGCTTTAATACCGACCGCCTTGTTCGCGCTGCTGCTGGTTCCGGAGTTTTTCACCCCATTCCGCAATTTCAGCGCGGTCTATCAAGACCGCATGGCCGCCCAGGCCGCTGCCGAAGGGCTTGCGACCCTGCCCAGCGCCGAGCCCGTCGCCGCGATAGCCACCCCACCGATCCGCACCGTCGCAGCCCAAGGTGTGGCCATCGCGTTCGAGGATGTCGGTTTCGCCTGGAGCGATGCGCGCGGCCCGGTATTCAGCCATCTCAGCTTTCGCCTGCCGGCGGGCGAAACCATGATGCTGGTCGGCCCGTCCGGCTCGGGTAAATCCACCATTATCGAGCTGCTGCTCGGCGGCGTGCGCCCGCAATCGGGCCGGATCACGATCAACGGTGCGCCGATCGAGTCGGTTGTTCCCGCCGCTTTGGCCCGCTTGACCGCGCTGATCAGCCAGAAACCCTTTTTGTTCGCCGGTTCAATCGCTGATAATATTCGCCTCGGCCAACCCGAGGCGAGCGATGAGGCGGTGCAGCGCGCCGCCGAACGTGCTCACGTTACGGCGTTTACCGATGCGCTGCCCGACGGGCTGAATAGCCTGATCGGTGATGGTGGCTTCGGCGTTTCGGGGGGGCAGGCGCAGCGCATCGCCATCGCCCGCGCCTTCCTCAAAGACGCTCAACTGCTCTTGCTCGATGAACCAACCGCTCAGCTTGATCCCGCGACCGAGCGCGACGTGCTGGACGCACTGCGCCGCCTGACCTTGGGCCGAACCGTTATTCTCGCGACCCATGCCGCCTTCGCGCACGAATTTTCCGGCCGCAAGCTTGATCTTGGCGCACGCACCTTATCCAGGCTCGATAGCGTATTATGACCGAACCCGGCTTTAATCCGCGCCCGCCTTTGCTGCGCATCCTCTCCCTCTGGCGCCGCCAAGCTCCGGCGCTGATCCTCGGCGCGTTGATCGCCCTCGCGGCGCTCGCCAGTGGTATTGCGCTGATGGCGCAATCGGCCCGTTTTATCGGCGCCGCCATCGCGGGCCTCGTGCTGGTGGTCCCGCTGAGCCTGTCGATTCTCGGTGTGGCGCGCGTGGTGTTGCGCTATCTCGAACGGCTATCGACCCATGATGCGACCTTCCGCGCCCTGGCGGCGTTGCGCGTCTGGTTCCTGCGCGGCCTCGCCGGGAGCGCTGCTGGCGGCCTTGGCCTGCGCCGCGCAGGTGATTTACTCTCGCGCCTGATCACCGATATCGACGCGCTGGACGGGATTTATCTGCGCATTCTGGTCCCGGGCTTGTCCGCGCTGATGCTGGTGCCGATCCTCGCTTGGGCGGTTGGCCGCGATAGCGTGATTGCCGCGATCCTTGTGCTGGCTCTGTTTGTGCTGATCGTCGGCCTATTGCCGATTCGCGCCATGCGCGCCGCCCGTGCTGCGGCTACGGCGCAAACCGAGGCCGCATCTTCGTTGCGCGTCGCCGCGCTCGATGCGTTGACGGGCTTGCGCGAGATCAAGGTTTTTGGCGCGGAAGGCCGCATGTTGGCCAATATTCAAGCCAAGGAGGCCGGGTTGTTCAGCGCGGAACGCGGCCTCGCCGCCCGTGGCGCTGTGCTGCAAGCCGGGTCATTTCTTGCGGCCCAAGCGGCCCTGCTCGCGGTGCTGCTGATCGGCGGTGCCCACGCACCGATTGCGGCGCTCATCGCGGCTTTCGTGGTGATTGCGGCTTTTGAGGCCGTTGGCGGCATGCCACGCGCTGGTGCGCTCGCTGGGGTTGCCGCTGCCGCCGCCAGTCGCGTGATCGCCGCCGCAGAAGCCCCGCCCAGCGTGCCTGATCCTGCCGATCCGGTGCCGCTATCTGCCGCCACAGCACTCCGCTTCGATGATGTGCAATTTCGCTGGAGTCCTGATCACCCCGTGGTGCTCGATGGTCTATCGCTGCAACTCCCCGCCGGTGCGCGCATCGCGGTGCTTGGGCCCTCCGGCGCGGGTAAATCCACCCTCGCGGCCCTCGCGTTGAAACTTGCTGCGCCGCAAGCGGGCAGCATCCGGCTCGGCGGCGTCGATCTGGCCCAGCTCAGCGCCGCCGATGTGCGCACCCGCATCGCTTATCTGGCGCAAACCACGCATTTGTTTGCCGACACAGTGCGCAACAATTTGCGCCTCGCTCGCCCTGACGCCACCGATGACCAATTATGGGCCGCGCTGGATGCGGCGCGCATCGCCGATATGGTGCGCGGCCTGCCCGATCAGCTCGATGCTTGGGTGGGTGAGCAAGGCGCGCAATTCTCTGGCGGGGAGGGGCGTCGCCTCGCTTTGGCTCGCACCCTGCTCAGCCCCGCCCCTATCCTGATCCTCGATGAACCCTGCGCCGGGCTGGATCCCGCGACCGAGCGCGATTTCATGACCACGCTCAACCTCACCACCCAAGGCCGCAGCGTGTTGCTGATCACCCATCGGCTGACCGGCGTGGAAAAGATCGACCGGGTCTGGCGCCTGCAAGCCGGCCACCTTACCTCCGCAACCTTTTAATTTGGCTTGGCTTGATTGATCCCTATGAAATCTGTCTCCCTCCGGCTCCGGCAAGCCGCACTCGGCGCAACCCTGCTGCTCCCGGCGTTTTTTTTCTATGGGCGCGCTGTTGCCGATGGGCTACTCTCGATAACTGCCATCCTATTTCTCGCCCATTCGGCCATCACCCGTGATTGGCGTTGGACCCAAAAGCCCTGGGTACGACTTGCGCTCCTGCTTTGGCTGCTGATTCTAATCAGCTCGATCACCAGCGGTAAAACCCATTCCAGCCTGGAGGCCCTGGTCCTGATCCGGCTGTTTATTTTTGCCGCTGCTCTGGAATCCTGGGTGTTGACCGACGCGCAATCGCGCTCGTGGCTCGGGGTCAGTGTTGCGATCGCCGCCGTTTGGCTGCTGGTGCAATGCTGGCAGCAATATTTGTTCGGCCATAACATCCTCGGTGATGCACGCTGGCCGGATGGCTCGCTCACCGGCCCGTTCTTCAAGCCGCGTGCCGGGCCGCAATTCCTGCTGGTGTTTTTCACGGGTCTGATGCCCGTGGTGGTTACGCTGATCCAGCGGCCAGACTGGCGCTCCCGTCTTGGCGGCGCTGCGCTGCTGATTTTTCTGGTGCTGACCATGATCCTGATTGGCCAACGCATGCCCAATTTGCTCATGCTATTTGGTCTTTGCTTGAGTGCGCTCCTGGTCAAACGGTTTCGCGTTCCCTTTGCCATTGCGGTGAGCATCGGCATCATCGCGCTGATCGCCCTGCCGGTGATCTCGCCGCCCACCTATGCCAAGTTGATTATCAAATTTACGTCACAAATGTCGCACTTTCCCCGCAGCCCCTATGGCCAGCTTTATACCCGTGCAGCCGTGATGGTTGCAGCCCATCCCTGGCTCGGCTTTGGCTTTGACGGGTTTCGGGATTTTTGCGCCAATCCCGCCTATTTCCATGGGTTTCCCGCGCTCGGCCTGCCCAATGCCGATAATGGCGGGTTGCGCGGCTGCAATATCCATCCGCATAATTATTATTTGCAAATCGGCACCTCGGCGGGCATTCCCGGCCTGCTGATTTTTTTCGCGATGGTCGGTTGGTGGGTTACCAGCATGATCCGCCGCGTCGCGCCGCTGCGCGACCCACGCCAAGCGATGCTGACGGTCGCGTGCTGCGTGATTTTATGGCCGATCGCCTCGACCAGTAGCCTTTTTACCCTGTCCACGGCGGGTTGGGTGTTCATGACTATCGGCTGGTCCTTGGCCGCGTGTGCGCAGCACCCTCATCAGGCCGATTAATCACCCAAAAATGATGGCTTTGATGGAACCATGCAGAGACCCATCAAAGCCATCGCGTTGATCACGAAATTCTGATGAAGCGTTATGGCGCTTTGGCGCCGAGCGTCTTGATATAGGCCACCACGTCAGCGCGTTTTTTCGCATTCGGCATGCCCATATACGGCATTTTCGTCCCGGCCACGTCGCCTTGCGGGTTGGCCAAGAATTTATCGAGTGCGGCGCTGGTCCAGACGATGTGCGAAGATTTCAGCGCCGGGGAAAACATGAAGCCCGTGGTGCTGGCCGCTGGCTTGCCATAAATCCCGGCAAGGCTCGGCCCGATACCATTCTGCCCCGGCGCCACACTATGGCAGGCGGCGCATTGAGCGGCAAAGACGCTCTTGCCCTTCGCCACATTGGCGGCATGGGCCACGCCCAAACTGCCAAGGGCAACTGCGAGTGCGATGGCGGCGATAAGTGAATTTTTCATGTTGAGCATAGTCAGTCCTTTCAGAAGGTAAACGATTAGAAAGCGAGCCATATTCCGGCAAACAGCGTATCATTGGCCTGGGCGTTCGTGCCGGCACCGTCATAATTACGGGCCAAGCCATTAAACGTCGGATAGAGGGTATTTTCAACAAAGAACTTCGCATTTAACCAGGGCAGGAACGCCGGACCGCCATTATTGAACGGGTAATAGTCAAGCTCGGTGGTCCAACTCGTGGTATTGGGCTTGCCATTGGCATTTCCGTAGAGTGAAACATCACTATTTCCATAGATTATGCTGTATGATTCAGTAATGCCATATTTTTGCAGCAACAATTCTGAGACAGTAAGGGTTGCGGTATTCAACGTGTCCGCCGGGTTGCTCACGAGGCCAAGCGGATAGCTGGCCTGCCAGCTTTGCGATTCGTGGATGAAGTTCGCTTGCACCGAGAAGGCTTGCTTGGCGGTGATATATTGAAACTGGCTGTCCGCCGCGATATCCAGGAACTGATCGGTCGGACCATTGATCATGCCCTGCGGATAAGGCCGATCCATCAGCGCGTAGCTGCCCACTTCAATCGATGAATTGCCCCATTGATGTTGCACCGCGAGCCGCACATACGGGACTAAGCCATCAATTTGGGTTGCCGGGCCGACACCAAGTGCATAGCTCATCCGGTTTGGTAGTGATTTGTAAAAATCTACTTCCGTATACAGCATGTTTTCGGGCGTCAGGTTAAGCGCGCTATAGGCGCCGACGCCATAAACACCCTGCGCCAAGGCCGGTATTTGTTGCTCCGCCGCCGGCCCGTTCGCTAATCCTGAGGGGATGAACGGATAGCCCCAACTCGGCGGCGAATTCCATAAATCCGTGACTGTCGGCGCATTATTGAATGTAAGGCCCCAGAATAATGGCTTGCCGAACAGCTGGCCAGGACGCGCTAGACGAATATCGATGTTATCCCAGTGGAGCTGGTGGGCGATGCCATCATAGGTAACCTGCACGAAAGCGCCGATGCCAAGCTTCGAATCGAGCGCCCCACCGTAAAACAGGCTGGTTTGCTGGGCCGCCCAGGCATCATTGCTCTTGAAACCTGGCGCCAATCCACCCGGAACCTTGTCATGCATTTGGGTGAACCCGATTTGCGACATCAGCGCAAAATTCTTCCAGGTCGGAAACGTCCCGCCAGCGATATAGCCTTCGAGCTTGAAATCCCGCCCGTACGGCGTGAGCTGTGGAAAGCCGATATGGCAGGCCGAACATGGCTCGCCCGTTTGCGCGGCAAAGGCCGGAATCGCCCACGCCCGCCCCGGCGCCAAGGCGCTCAAGGCTAGTATCGCGAGCAAACCTGATTGTTGAACGACCTTACGCATAACAAAATCTCCCCTATCTCGATCCGTAATCCATGCGCCCGAGCCGGGCAGGGGGCATTGATCTATATCAATTGGTTCGCACGTGCAGCACGACGCAAACTCTCGATGATGATCAATTTGATTGCGGGCCGAGCCGCATCAGCTTCGGCGCAATCGAGCCTTCGCCTCAGTGGTGCCCTTCAGAGTGATTCGATGAAATTTATGAACAAATGATGAGTTGAACGCGTCCATTGCAGAGCGAAACACCCTAATGGCGGCCAAATCCCGGCTTTACCTGATCGGCGGGAATACGCACCGTCAGCCGCGAATAGCCCTTAACGAATGCAGAAAAAATCCGCTCCGGTTCGCTCACCACCTCGATCCGCCCGAATCGGCGTAAGATTTCCTCCCACATAATCCGTAACTGCATATCGGCGAGCCGCTCGCCGAGGCACCGATGCAGCCCAAAGCCGAACGATAGATGCTTGCGCGCCCGCGCCCGATCAATCACCAACTGGTCCGCTTGTTCGATGGCGTCCTCGTCATAATTACCGGAAACATACCAGAGCACCACGCGATCACCCTCCTTGATTTTTTGTCCCTCAAATTCGGTATCGCACACCGCCGTCCGCCGCATATGCGCAAGCGGGGTCTGCCAGCGAATGATTTCTGGCACCATATTTGCAACCAATCCTGGATTATCAAGCAATTTGGTATATTGATCGGGAAACTGGTTCAGTGCGAACAGCCCGCCGCTGATTGAATTGCGGGTGGTGTCGTTGCCGCCGACAATGAGCAAAATTAAATTGCCCAAATACTCCATCGGCGTTTGATGGCGCGTCGCGTCCGCATGCGCCATCATCGAGATCAAATCACCACGGGGCGGCGCTGCGGCGCGCTCCTGCCATAGCTGCAGGAAATACTGCAAACATTCCAGCAATTCCGCCCGTCTTTGCTCCTCGCTCTCAACAATGCCGCCACCTGGCACCGCTGTCGCCACGTCAGACCAGCGGGTCAATTTATGGCGATCTGCCCAAGGAAAATCGAATAACGTCGCCAATAATTGGGTGGTGAGTTCAATCGAGACCTGGCTGACCCAGTTGAAATCCTCACCAATCGGCAAGCCATCCAAAATTCCCTGTGCGCGCTTGCGGATCAGGATTTCCAGCGCCGCCAAGCTGGGCGCGCCGACAATGGGCTGCACCGCTGCGCGCTGCTGGGTATGGCGCGGCGGGTCCATGGCGATGAACATTGGCATGGTGAAATCCAGCTGTTGGTCGCGAATCGCAATGCCGCCATATTTCACATCCGATGAGAAAATCTCTGGCTTGGCCTCGATTTGCATAATGTGACGATATTTGGTGATCGACCAATAAGCGCCATATTCGCTGTCACTGCAGTAATGCACGGGCGCCTCACGCCGCAGCCGGGCAAAATAAGGCCAGAACGCATCATGTTGAAATAGTAGTGGCTGACCGACATGAATCGCCGCAAGGGGCAATTCGTCCGCTTGGGCGATCAGAGCCTGGCGTTGCGACATGATTTTCGCTCCCGTTTGTACACTTCCCTATACGATATCCTGTTAACGAATTTGTGCAAATAGGGCGTAAAAAAACCCCGCCCGGTGGTCCGGACGGGGTATTTCGCGTCACGCGCGGATGCGTGATTTACTCAGCGGCATCGTCGCGGCGGGCCCCTTTGGCGCCCACCTGCTCGGAAATATCCGCACCGGTCGCCTGATCGACCACGCGCATCGACAGCTTAACCTTGCCGCGATCATCGACGCCGATCATTTTCACCTTAACCACGTCGCCAACCTTGACCACGTCGCCGGTGCGCGCCACCCGACCCTGAGCCAGTTCGCTGATATGCACCAACCCATCCTTCGCGCCCATGAAGTTCACGAACGCGCCGAAATCGGCAATTTTGACAACCTTGCCCGTATAGATCGCCCCGACTTCCGCCTCAGAGGTCAGGCCACGGATTTTATCGATGGCTTTCTGCGCCTGCTCATCGGAGGTGGCGGCAATTTTGATGGTGCCGTCATCTTCGATATCGATTTTGCAGCCGGTTTGTTCAACGATTTCGCGGATCACCTTGCCGCCCGTGCCGATCACGTCGCGAATCTTGTCCTTCGGCACCGAAATCACGGTAATGCGCGGCGCATTGGAGGACACATCAGCCCGCGCGCCTTGCAGCGCCTTGGCCATCTCGCCCAAAATATGCAGCCTCCCATCGCGCGCCTGATCCAGCGCGATTTTCATGATTTCCGGCGTGATCGACGTGATTTTGATATCCATTTGCAAGGCAGTTACCCCGGTCTCGGTGCCGGCCACCTTGAAATCCATATCGCCCAAATGATCTTCGTCGCCGAGAATATCGGACAGCACAGCAAAACCACGATCTTCCTTGATCAAGCCCATTGCGATGCCCGCGACCGGCCGCGTGAGCGGCACGCCAGCATCCATCAGTGCCAGCGACGTGCCACACACCGTCGCCATCGAGGATGAGCCGTTACTCTCGGTAATTTCGGACACCACCCGCATCGTATACGGGAATTTGTCTTTGCCCGGCAGCAGCGGATGCACGGCACGCCATGCGAGCTTGCCATGGCCGATTTCACGACGGCCCGGTGAACCCATGCGCCCCGTTTCACCGACCGAGAAGGGCGGAAAATTATAGTGCAGCATGAAATGCTCGCGGAACTCGCCTTCGATCGCGTCGATCAATTGCTCGTCCTGCGCCGTGCCCAGCGTTGCCACCACAATCGCTTGGGTCTCGCCCCGGGTGAACAACGCGCTGCCATGGGTGCGTGGTAAAATACCCACTTCCGCCAAAATCGGCCGCACGGTTTTGGTATCGCGCCCATCGATGCGGGTGCCATGATCCAAAATGGCGTTGCGCACGATATCGGCTTCCAACTCTTTGAACAGGCCCTTCGCCTTATCGGTCGCCAAACCTTCCTCGGTCAAAGCCGCCATCGTGGCGTTCTTCACCGCGCTCAATTTCTCATGGCGCGACGCCTTCTCACGCTCGTCATACGCGCTGCGAATGCCCTCGCGTGCTAGCGCGTCAATCCGCGTTGCCAGCGATTTCTCTTGTTCAGACGGCTCAACCAGCGCCCAGGGGTCTTTCGCGGCATGTTCCGCCAGCGCGATAATTGCATCAATCACCGGCTGGAACGCGGCATGGCCGAAGGTCACCGCACCGAGCATGATTTCTTCGGACAATTCATGCGCTTCGCTTTCGACCATCAGCACGCCTTCCTGCGTCCCCGCCACCACCAAATCCAGCGCGCTTTTTTCGCGCTGCGCGGTGGTTGGGTTCAGCACATAAGCGCCATCGATATGTCCAACGCGCGCCCCACCTATCGGCCCGAAAAACGGGATGCCGGATAGGGTCAATGCGGCCGATGCGGCAACCATCGCCAGCACGTCCGGATCATTTTCCAAATCATGGCTCAGCACCGTGACCACAACTTGCACTTCATTGCGGAAATTCGCCGGAAATAGCGGGCGTATCGGCCGGTCGATCAGGCGCGAAACCAGCGTTTCTTTCTCGGTGGGCCGTCCTTCGCGCTTAAAAAAGCCACCTGGAATCCGCCCCGCTGCGAAAAACTTCTCTTGGTAATTCACGGTTAGCGGGAAAAAATCCTGGCCTGGCTTGGCCGATTTTGCGCCGACCGCTGTCGCGAGCACGACCGTGTCGCCATAGCGTGCCATGACCGCGCCATCCGCTTGGCGCGCCACTTTGCCGGTCTCCAAAATCAGAGTGCGACCACCCCAGTCCAGCTCTTTGCGGAAATATTTATCAAACATCAGCAGATCCTCAAACAAGGACCGAAACAGCAAGCGCCGTGCGCCCCCACCAGAACGGCGTCTCGGGCGGCATGGGTCGGGGCTGTGCGGAGCAGAACTCGTCACAGCCACGGGCCATGTGGCCGGAAACGCCGTAAATCTTGCCGGCGGAACGTGCAACGGGCGGCAAACACCGTCCCGATCGTCTCGGGGGACCATTCCCCCTATCGGCGTGCCCCCTTGGCACACAATCTCTCCTTAACCGAAACCCTCCGTCACCGCTACTCCCCCATCGCAACGCCGCTAAACAGTCAAAATCGCCCGCTCTCATAGCGTTCGTCACTCTCACCGCCCTCTCAGACCTCACCCGTGCCAAATCTGGACTGCGAGGCTCATGCTGCCTGAACGGCTAGCGGGTCCGCGCGGAGCGCCCCGCGCCCACTCTCAAACCCCGCCTCGCGGGCGAGCTCGGCGACCGCCCGAAATGCCGGATCGCGGGGCGAGAGCATCAAATCGGCCAGCTTGGCCACCGGCTGAAACCGCTTGGGTAAATCCGGCATCGCGATATCCACCTTACGTTTAAGCGCATCCTCCAGCCGTCGGCGATCAAACCCTCCCTTGATATTCGCATGGTTGAGCATAATCGTTGGTCGTTGGGGTTGCGTCGGCCCTTTCGGCAACGCAAGCAAACGCAACGTATCACGCAGACCCGCAATCGAAGGGTCAAGCACAATCACCCGATGATGCACCGCTTCCAATAATTCCCGATGCGATTGCAGCGGCAAAAACGGCAGATCGACGATGATGAAATTGAACCGCTGCCGCAACGCAGCGATCAACGCCTTTGCGGCGCCATCTTTGGGCACGAATTGCCGATTCAAATCAGGCGGCAGTGCCAACAGGCTCAATCGCCCCCGCACGGGCTGGATCGCCGCATCGAGCGCAGCAGCGTCAATTGCGCTCTCCCCGCTCAGCAATGCACCCAGCGCCTCACCCGGTGCGCCGCCGCACAGCCCGTGGCTAATCCCGATGAAGGGGTCAGCATCAAGCAACAACGTATGTCGGTTCGAGGTCTCGCCAAGATAGAGCGCCAACATCGCC
Source organism: Acidiphilium sp. 37-60-79 (assembly GCA_002279355.1). Classification (GTDB taxonomy): domain Bacteria; phylum Pseudomonadota; class Alphaproteobacteria; order Acetobacterales; family Acetobacteraceae; genus Acidiphilium. The sequence continues at coordinate 9,399 of NCBV01000015.1, read as the reverse complement.
GCAATCGTACTCGCCCCCACCCCGCCGCGGGCGCCGGTCAGCGCAATCACACGACCACCGCGTGACGATTCGACCGCCTGAATATCCTGTGAAATCAAAGGGCCAAAATATCGCGCCACCGTTTCGCGGGTGAGCGGCTTAAATAAATAATCGACCGCTCCAATGTCGCGCGTGATCAACCGGTATAGTCCGATATCATCCACCTCGCCGAGGACGAACAGGGCCACCGATGGTTCGATCACCTCGCTCAATGCCGCAAGCAGGCGCCCTGGTGCCGCGTCCGCGCCAATATCGACAATCAATATATCCGGTGCCGGTGCCCGCATCATCGCGGCAATCGCGCTTTTCAACGTGCCACGTTTAATCTCGTGACTCACCTCAACACCGCTGCGCGTCAACTCCGCCTGCACCAAATCGCGAAGCGCATCCTCCAATACCGCCTCACTCGCGGCATCCGCGGCGAAACCCATGACACTGCGCTTGGTCCGGCGCATCGGCGTTGGGCTGCGGTCGCGCAGCGCTCCCTCGCTCATCGCCGAACTCTCTGCCGCATCATTACGATCATCATGACCGCAACGATGCAACAAAAAGCTTAACGCTTGATCAACAAATCCACGTTTTTTCAGGCGACCGTGAAACGATTATCAATATTGCCCCGCGTTGCATGGGCGTAGGGGCAAACAATTTCGGCCTGATGCACCAGCGCCTTAGCGGCTTCGTGCTCCATGCCAGGGATCGTGATGGTCAAATGCGCATTGATGCCAAAGCCGGTACCATCGTCACGCGGGCCAATGCCAATGCTCGCCTTAACGGTGGTGGTTTCTGGCAGCTTCACCTTCTCCTGCATCGCCACAAACTTCATGGCGCCCAGAAAACAGGCCGAATAGCCCAGCGCAAATAACTGCTCCGGATTGGTTCCGGCACCGCCATCGCCGCCCAACTCCTTGGGCGTGCTCAAATCAATCTTCAGACGTCCATCATCGGTCTCAGCGTGGCCGGTTCGTCCGCCCGTTGCATGCCCATGTGCGTGATACAAAGCCTTCATTGTGATCCTCCTTGGTTAAAGCGCTACCTACATAATGCGATCGGGTCGAATTTCTACTGCCGCGTGGCCCAGCGGCCCGACTCCTGCGCCGAAACCCGGCGCAGCCGTCAATGCCGCACGCAAGAACCCGCGCCCCCGCTCAATCGCGGTAATCAGATCCAGCCCCTCGGCCAGGCCCACTGCAATCGCGGAAGCCAACGTACACCCTGTCCCATGCCCCGCCCCATGCCCCGCCCGTGTAATGATCCGTTCGCCGCTAAAGCAGGTCACCGCACCGTTTTGCGCCAATACATCCACCAATGTCGCACCGGTCAAATGCCCCCCTTTGACCAATATTGAACCAGGCCCCGCCAGCGCCAGCGCCGCCGCCTGCGCCTGCACGACATCGGTCACCTCCATCCCGCTCAACAGCGCCGCCTCGGCCAAATTCGGCGTTACGAGAGTTACCAAGGGCATCAAGCGTGTGCGCAATGCCGTCACCGCGTCCGCCGCTAGCAGCGAAACACCGGTCGACGCCGCTAAAACCGGGTCCAGCACAATCGGCACCCGCGTTACCCAGCTGGCCAGCGCATCCGCCACCGCGCTCACCATCGCGGCCGAGCCGAGCATGCCAATCTTGATCGCATCCGCACCGATATCCGCAAGGCCCACCTCGATCGCCCGCGCCACCACGGCCGGCTCAATCGCGACGATCTGATGCACCGCCCGCGTATCCTGCACGGTCACCGCTGTTATCGCGGTCAGCGCATAGCCACCCAACGCGGTAATCGTTTTGATGTCCGCCTCAATCCCTGCGCCGCCGCCGCTATCCGAGCCGCCAATCGTCAGCACCCGGATCATCGGCCTATCGCTCCTCAGCCCGCCACTTCCCGCTCGATCGCCGCCACCACCTTGCTTACCAGCGCCTCGATCATTGCCGCATCCTCACCCTCGGCCATCACCCGGATCAGGGTCTCGGTCCCTGAGGGGCGCACTAATAGTCGCCCGACGCCATCCAATTGTGCGCTCGCGTCGGCAATCGCCGCCTGCACCCCGGCGCGTCCGAGCGGTGATTCGCCCCGATAGCGCACATTGCGCAAAATCTGCGGCAATGGCGCGAACACGCGGCATACCGCACTCGCGGGCCGCCCATCTTGCACAATCGCCGCCAATACTTGCAATGCGGCGATCAACCCATCGCCGGTGGTGCCGAAATCGGTGAGAATGACATGGCCCGATTGCTCGCCACCGACATTGCGCCCGCCCGCGCGCATCGCTTCCGCCACATATCGATCACCAACCGCCGTCCGCTGGAGCGAAAGCCCAATACCGGCTAAAAACCGCTCCAACCCGAGATTGGACATCACCGTCGCCACCACGGCGCCGCCAGTGAGCCGTCCCGCCGCCTGAAACCGCCGTGCGACCAGCCCCAGCACCTGATCACCATCGATGACGGCGCCGGTTTCATCGACCAAAATCAATCGATCCGCATCGCCATCCAGCGCAATTCCTAAATCCGCCCGATGCTCCAGCACCGCTGCACAAAGTGCGCCCGGCGCGGTCGATCCGCAATCGCGATTGATGTTAAACCCGTCCGGCTGCACCCCCAGCGGAATCACCGTCGCGCCAAGCTCATACAACGCCGCCGGCGCCACGCGATACGCCGCCCCGTGCGCGCAATCGAGCACCACTTTCATGCCTTCCAGGCTCATCCCGCGCGGAAAACTCGCCTTCACCCATTCGACATACCGCCCGGGCGCATCGTCCAACCGGCTCGCCTTGCCCAGCGCCGCCGGCGGGGCCAGACGCGCACTCAAATCCTCGGTCATCAGCGCCTCGATCGCCGCCTCCGTCGCGTCCGACAGCTTTGTCCCATCCGGCCCGAATAATTTGATCCCGTTATCCTCATACGGATTATGCGAGGCCGAAATCACCACCCCTAAATCCGCCCGTAAACTGCGCGTCAGCATCGCAATCGCTGGTGTTGGCAACGGCCCTGCCAGCGTTACATCCATTCCCGCGCCAATAAACCCCGCCGTCAGCGCGGGCTCCAGCATATAGCCCGAGAGCCGCGTATCTTTGCCAATAATGACCCGATGCCGGTGAGTTCCGCGCACGAACATCACCCCCGCCGCCTGGCCCAACCGAAGCGCCATCTCGGCGGTCATCGGCGCGCTATTGGCTTTGCCGCGAATCCCATCCGTCCCGAACAACCGGCGCGCCGGGGCGGTTTCACTCATCGATATCGTGACCTTGTTCATGGCAACGTTCAACGCCGGATCGCGCCCGCGATCAAGAGGGGCGTCGCCCGCGATGCTACCGCCGCCACGCCACCACAAATGAACAGCAATCATCGCCACAGGCTGCGCAGGATGTTTCAACCGCATGAGCGGACGGCGCGACCAACGCCTGAAATAATCGCTCGAACACCGCCGCGTGCCACGCACATACCGGCATGCTGGCGCACTCGCCCGCGCAGAGCGGGTTATTAGCCAGAAACAATCGCGTCGGTGAGCCAGGAGATGCGCCAAACCGGCCCGATCCTGCGAACGTCCAGGCATGGGCGCGGATCGCCGCGACTAGAACCATGGCGGCAATGCGTGTCGGCAGCCGTTTGAGCAACCACTTAACCAAGGGTGGAATGCGCGAAGCCAGCAAATAATCCGCCGTCCGCCGTCCAGCATCCGCCATCACCGCCGCGGCCTGTACGGGTGCTAGGTTGGCGCGCACTGCGCGGTGCAACCGTCCCACCTGCATCGCATCGACCATCGCCGCCGGAGGCGCCAACAGCCAATCGTGCGCACCAACCGCGACGAACACCGGCGCCATCGCCGCATCCAGGCCCGCCGCCCGCAGCGCCTCGATTAGCTGGATCACCGCATTCGGCCCGATTTTCCCGGCCCGATCCGCCGCCTTGCCGTGCGCGTGCGCGTTCACGAATGCTGATGGTCATGCGCAACCGGCGCATCCGCCCGATGCTCGCTCCCGCACGCAGTCATGGTTGGGGCCTGGGGCTTGGCCTTGCGCGACCGATCAGCACTAGCCGCCCAATCCGCCGTTTGCGCGGGCGCCGGCTGTCGGCTTTCATCAAAATGGAAATTGACTTTCTTCTTGGATTGCGGACCCCAATAGCCAACCTTACCAAGGTCATAAAACTTCCGCTCAAACCCTGATTTTAGAAATGCCTTGAGGCAACCAAGCAAATAACGCCGCCGCTGACCGGTTCCCGACCACGGATAGGAAAACAGGGCCTTGCGCAGGTAAAACCGGCGATAATTATTCATCACCCGATCCAGCAACTCGGCGCGGTCCATCGCCTCCGGCCTCATGATCGGGGTGACAAAATTATATTTCTCGAAATCGAATATTTCGATCTTGTTGCTCAGCTCCTGAAAGAGCTGGGTAAACGGCCACGGCGTGTACATCGACCAGTTTGCCAAATCCGGCTTCCAATCGAGCGCCATTTGATAGGTCTCTTCCAGCGTCTCCGCGGTCTCGTTCTCCAACCCCACGATGAACTGCGCCTCGACCACAATGCCCGCCTCGCGCAGCAACTGGATCGCCCGCTTATTATCGCTCACTTTGGTTTCTTTGTTGAACCGATCCAATTTCATCTGGGCCGCCGCCTCGGTGCCCAGCGACACATGCAACAACCCTGCCCGTCGATACAGCGCCAAATAATCAGCGTCGCGCAATATATCGGTCACCCGCGTATTGATGCCCCAGCTCACCTTCTCGTTCAAACCCCGCGCAATCAACTCCTCACAGAATTGAATGAATTTCTTGCGATTGATGGTCGGTTCCTCATCCGCCAGGATGAAAAAGCGCACATCATGGCGCTCAAAAAGCGTCTCGATTTCATCCACTACTTTCTTCGGATCGCGCACCCGATAATCGCGCCAGAATTTCCACTGCGAACAAAACGAACATGTAAATGGGCAGCCCCGCGCCATATTCGGGATCGCCACGCGGGCGTTGAGCGGGATATATTTATACTGATCCCATTCCAAAATCCCCCAATCCGGGCTGATCGCATCCAGATCCTTCACCGTCGGCGCCGCCGCCGTCGCGACAATCCGCGTGCCCTCGGCATCGTTCTCGCTAAACGCCAGCCCCTTGATCGCATGCCGATCGGCAGGCCATGCCCCCGCCTCGATACATTTCACCAGCTCCAGCAGAATTTCCTCGCCCTCGCCACGCACGATCACATCAATCCACGGCGCCTCGCTCAGCACCTGCTGATACATGAATGTCGCGTGAATACCGCCCAAAATCGTCACGGCGTTCGGATGCAATTCCTTGGCAATCTGCAACGCCCGCTCGGCCTTATAAATCGACGGGGTAATCGCGGTCGCGCCAATAATATCGGGCCGCTCAGCCGCGAGCAGGGCGCGCAACTGCTCATCGGTCAAATTATTCGTCATCGCATCGATGAAGCGAATATCGGTATAACCAGCGCCCTTCAACGATCCCGCCAGATAGGCGGCCCAAGCAGGCGGCCAATTCCCCGCAATTTCCGCGCCACCAGAATGATAATTTGGGTGAATCAAAAGAATACGCATGGTATGGCCTCCCTGTATCGCGCTCACACCGCTTGGGCGTGGCGCGGCTTTGTATCGTTATCGGCGTTGTGTTGATTGAGATAAGCATCGAATAAAGCAGCAACATTGCGCACGAATGGGCGGCCGGCTTCGGTCACGCGCACCATCGCGCCATCCCAGCTCACCAGCCCGTCACGCGCGAACCCTTCAAGGCGGCGCGCCGCGGCTAACAAGGGCGCAGGATCGGCCTGATGCGCCCGCGCAAGACCGGGCAAATCAGCATGTAAATCGCACATCACCTGCTCAATGACGGCCCGCCGGAGCCGATCCTCTGCTGACAGCGCCACCCCGCGCATCGTGGCCGCCTGTCCGGCACGGATCGCCTGCGCATAGTCCGGAACACGGGTCGCATTCTGGATGTAGCCTTGCGGCAGGCAGCCAATTGCACTTGCGCCGAGGCCGATCAGAGCCGGCGCCGCATCGGTCGTGTAGCCTTGAAAACTGCGATGTAATTGCCGATGGTGAGCGGCTTGCGCCAGCGCATCGTCCGGGCGGGCATAATGATCGAGCCCGACCGGCAAATAGCCGCCCTCTTGTTCTAACACCCGCCCGATCGCCGCGCGCTGATCAAATCGCGCTTGCGCGCCGGGCAATGTCGCCTCTTGGATCAGCGCTTGATGCCGCTTCATCCAGGGCACATGCGCATAGCCAAACACCGCTACCCGTCCTGCCTCTAACCCCAGCGCCCGCCGCGCCGTCTCGGCCACGCTCTGTTCGGTTTGCAGCGGTAAGCCATAAATCAAATCCAAATTGATTGCCCGAACCCCAATCCCGCGCACCGCCTGCGCGCACGCCTCGGTTTCCTCATAGGATTGCAGACGACCAATCGCTCGCTGCACCGCCGGATTAAGGTCTTGTACGCCAAGACTAACCCGCGTGACCCCCATCGCCGCCAGCGCCGCGAGCCGGTCCGTCGGCAGCGCCGTTGGGTCCAACTCAATCGCAATTTCCGCATCATCGGTAACGTCAAACAAGGTGCGAACCGACGCCATCAGCCCGGTCAAACAATCGGCTGGCAGCGTCGTCGGCGTCCCCCCGCCCCAATGCACATGACTAACCCGCCGCCGCCCCATCTGCGCGGCCACCAGCCGCACCTCGCGCTCAAGCAGCGCCGCATAAGCCCGGCGGGGTGCCTCATGGCGCACCACTCCGGTATTGCAGCCGCAATATAAGCAAAGCCGATCACAAAACGGCACATGCAGATACAGCGAAATCGGCACATCCGGGGCCAAATCCCGCAACCAAGCCCCATACCGATCCGGCCCCACCGCAGCCGAAAAATGCGGCGCCGTCGGATAACTCGTATAGCGCGGCACCCGACCATCATACCGCGCAATGAGATCTGCATTTGTCATGTAAAGAAACTATGACACGCCCCAGCACGCTGCCTTGATCTAGATCAAGGAAAGGGTGCGGATCCTCGCGCCGTCCGATCAGCCACAACCGTCGCTCGCGAGGTCATCGTGGCAATGGCGTTTTGCTCTCATGCACGGCGCTCAGAGCCGTTGTCGCTACAAGCCTCGATGCAACGGCGCCTGAGTGGTGGCTTGCTGGCTTTTCATCCTATCTTCAGTCATCTGGTCTGCGGGTATTCTGACTGATGTGGCGCGTGGCCCAAACTTAATTTAAATCATCCAAGCGCGGGCCTCTGGTCCACAAAGCTCTACTCCGGCTGCGGTGGTTGCAAGCACGCTATATAGTTCTCGGGCCAGAGCAAAAATCGATCGCGGATCAGCTCATCGGCACCGATTGCGGCGGTTTGTAAGCATTGCTTCACATCGAGGTCCCGCTTACGGAGTGTCTCGAACATTCCATCTGGTTTGCGCCACAGCACGCTCGAAATTGCGCTAAACACGTATTGACCTAGGCAGCAGTAATACCGAAAAAATAAATTTAGTCTTTTTGCGTTCCACAACAGCGCCGCTTTATAAACGATAATAAATCCTTATATGCATCTATCATAAATTCAATTTATGAACAGGAATTATCGTATGACGCAGATGCTTGTCTTAGGCAGTATCAATCATAATCTTCCAGTGTAAGGTATTATGGCAAGACAGCGCAAATTTAGATTTCCGAAAGTCCGCCTAACTGTTCCCCGGCAGACCAAATCGCTATTCAGATCTCTGACAACGCTTAATTCTTTCGGCTTGCTTACGACGGCTAAGGCCGCAAATCCAATGGGCCGAACCATCGAAATATCTGATTTTGGGACCAATCCAGGCCAATTGAAGATGTTTATTTACACGCCGGAAAGGCTCGTTCCGCGCAATGCACCGTTGATCGTCGTGCTTCATGGCTGTGGTCAGTATGCGGAATCATTTGCGTCGAATTCTGGCTGGATTGCGCTTGCCAATCATTTGCGGCTGCCTCTCCTGTTGCCCGAACAAGTAGCCCGCAACAATGCCAGCCGATGCTTTAATTGGTATCGCCCCTCTGATACGCAACGCGGACATGGGGAGGCGATGTCAGTCCGGCAAATGATACGCACATCCATCAAAAGATTTTCATCCGATCAACGCCAGGTTTTCGTCGTCGGACTATCCGCGGGTGGCGCTCTTACGGCAGCGTTGCTTGCGGCCTATCCCACAGTATTCAATGCAGGCGCGGTGGTCGCCGGTATGCCAGTCGGCTCTGCACGTAATGCGACTTCGGCTTTACTCCATATGCACCATGGAAATCCATTGACTACCCGCGAAACGCTAATCAGTGCCATCACGAGCAAACAAAAAATAACACAAAGACCGAGAAAATGGCCACGTATTTCAATTTGGCATGGTGAACGCGACCGAGCGGTCGATCCAGCCAACGGGGCGGCCTTGGCTGTTCAGTGGAGTGGGATACATGGTTTTGGAAACGCGCCCAGTTTTGACGACGTAGCAGCGTCTGGAATACGCCGACGGACCTGGGGCGCAGCAAAACGGCCCTTAGTCGAATGGTGGACGCTTCCCGAAATGGGGCACGGCTTTCCGGCGGATGCGGCAATCCCAGGAGGAGGGCGTGCCGCCTTTGGGGTTGTTGATGCAGGAATATCTGGTGCGTATCACATCGCCAGATTCTGGGGCCTTGAGATTTGATTGAAATATTCCAGGCTCTACCGAGCCAGGATGAATGACTATTATCGGGTTTAGCGATGAGTCCCGAGAATGAAGATATTGAAGTGCAAACCTTCCGGTCTGTCGTGAGCCGGATCTGGCCGAACGCGGCTTGGCCACTTTGGATAGGGGAACGCAGATACGGCCATTTGGGTTATGAACAGCCCCGAGCAAAAAATGATTGAAATCGGATGACGGAGTTTGCCAAATGACTGTTTATGGAGTTTCGGTCATACTTTTTGAAAAATATAACTAATTGATATTTTTATATCGAACTCAGCTTACCCATGTTTTGAGTTATCGAAGCAATTTCTGGATGGAACTTCTCCAATGTAATTCCGCGAGTGGCCTCCGGGAAACCCGCGTGATTCACCGTTAATAACTTGTCTAAGTAGATTCCGACCCTTTCAGACGACAAGCGACTACAACAAGTCTTTGCCAGGAAATCGAGCCGCCTCGTTTAAGCGACTTAGAGATTTTCTGTTTCGTCCATAACTGAAAAAAGGAAAAGCTTGATGAAATCCCTCGATGACTTGTTCATGCATTTTCTGCAAGACGTCTACTACGCAGAACGTCAGCTGGTTAAAGCCTTGCCGAAAATGGCGAAGAACGCGGAGGCTTCGACGCTGAAGGCGGCATTCACTGCGCATCATGATGAGACAGTCCATCAAGTGGAGCG
>NCBV01000014.1 GCA_002279355.1 Acidiphilium sp. 37-60-79 | reverse complement strand
AAAAAGATGAGGCGGTGCCAGATGGCCCATTTCAGGTTTTGCTCAAGGGAGCGAGACTGTTCGTGGGTGCCGAGGATTTGGCGGAGGAGCGAAAGAATCTCGGAGAGACGGTCGGTGAGGGATTGTGCGGGTGTGTTAATTATGCTCGCTATGCGTTAATATTGCATAGGAGCGGCGGGGTGCGAAAGGGGCGAAATTAGGGGGAGGGGGTGGATTTTTGGGCGGTGGTTTGGAGAGAAGTGAGGGCGGCGAGAATATCTGAGATGGGCCAGTCGAGGGCGGCGGGGCCGACGACGATTTCGGCGCAGGCGGTGGTGGGGGTGGCGGTTGGTTCGAACCAGCCGAACAGCCAGGTTTGGTGGTTTTCGGCGTATTCCAGGGCGGCGGTTTGCAGGGCGGCGGCGGGGGCTTGGAAATGCACTTGGAAGGAGTTGCAGTGGGGCGGGTGGGGGAAGGCGGTGAGGCCGGGTGCGGCGTGGATGGCGGCGGCGAGGGTGCAAGCATGTTGGTGGTATTGGGGCATCAGGGGCAGGGTGTTGGTGAGGCCATCGAGCGCGCTGAGGATCAGCGGGAAGGCGAGGGGCAGATCGCCGCCGAAGCGTAGGCGCCAGATTTTGGCGGCTGCGATCAGGGGGGCGGGGCCGGCGAGGATGCTGCCGCTCATGCCGCCGAGGCCCTTATAGAGCGAGACGTAGAGGCTGTCGGTGAGGGCGGCGATCTCGGCGAGGGGTTTGTTATACCAGGGTTGGGTTTCCCAGAGGCGGGCACCGTCGAGATGGAAGGGGATGTGGTGATCGCGGGCCCAGGCGGCGATGGCGGTGAGTTCATCCCAGCTGGGTGCGAGGAAGCCTGAGCGGCGCAGCGGCAATTCGAGGGTGAGAGCGGCGAGCGGTTCGGCGATTTGGTCGAGATCGCTCGGCGCGAAATGTTGGTAATCCCGCCCGACGCGGATGGCGGTGAGGCCGGAGAGGCGTTCGATGGCGTTGGCTTCATCGAGCGCGAGGTGGGATTTGGGGTGTAGGGCGATGGTTTTGCGCCCGGTGGTTTGCGCGTGGGCGAGGAGGGCGGCTTGCTGGGCGATGATGCCTTTGGGGAACCAGAGGGCGGCTTCTTTGCCGAGCAGGGTGGCGACGCGCTGTTCGAGCTGTTCGATGGCGGGGCCGGCGCTGTAGGAATCGAGGCCGAGTGGCAAGGCGGGCGAGGCGGCGAGGCTGGTCAGCCAATCGGCGGCGCTGCGGGGTTTTTCGAAGGAGAGAAAGCGGGTGCAGCGTCGTTTGATCGCAGCTTTTTGATCGTTGGAGATTGGCGTCATGGGGGAATCCTACGGTGTTGCGCGAAACGTGACAAGCGATGGCAGTATGGCGATCCTAGTGGCGGTTCGTGGAATGAATTGCGTGATTGTTAACCGTTCCTAAATCGATTGCGGATAAGCCTTGTGCGCTGGTGCATGGGGTTTTGCATCGAGGGAGCGAGCATGGCGCGGCTGGGGGTTTGGGCGGTTTTCGTGGGGGTGGCGCTGGTACTCGCGGGTTGTGCGACGCCGCCGCCGAGGACGGATCGGGTAGCGTATCGGTCGTTTCAGCGGGCGGATGATCCGTTGCAGCCGACCAATCGGTTTATGTATCGTGTCAGTAACAGCCTGGATCATCATGTTGTGAAGCCGGTGGCGGTTACCTATATCCATGTTACGCCGCCGTGGTTGCGGGCGCATTTGCAGGATTTCACCCGCAATTTGGCAGCGCCGCGCGAGGTGATTGAGTTTATGGCTGCGGGCAAGCCGCGTGATGCGGGGACGATGCTGGTGCGATTTGCGGTGAATAGTACGGTTGGGCTTGGCGGGATTTTTGATCCGGCGCGCAATTGGGGGTATCGGCGGGTTTATACGGATTTTGGGTTGGTTTTGGCCAATTATGGCGTGCCTGAGGGGCCATATTTATTTGTTCCGCTGTCAGGGCCGTCGGATTTGCGGGATACGACGGCGATGCTCGCGGCGGGGCTGGTGTCACCGTTGCCGGCATTGCCGCGCGGGGTGGCGGGGCGGGCTTTTGGCTATGGCACGATTGCGGTGTCCTCGGCTAACCAGCGGGCGGCGTTGCATGGGACGATCAGCCGGATCAAGCGGACCTCGCTTGATCCTTATGCCGCGTTTCGCAGCCTGTATCGGCAGCGGCGGGCGGCGGATTTGCGGCGGATTGACCGGCGGGATGTGGCGACGGTGCCTGATTGGTATCCGGCGCCGGTGCGTCGGCGGATGCGGCGGGCGGAGATTTTGGCGATTCAGAAAGGATCGGGAGATGGGTTTTAGAGTATCGGTTGGGGCGATGGTAGCGGCGCTGGGGTCGGCCGGTTTATTGGCGGGCTGTGCGACGCCGCCGCCACAGAGCAATGTGGCGGCGTATCGGGCTTATCAGCAGCAGAATGATCCGCTCAAGCCGTTCAACAAGGCGTCGTATCGGTTCAATAATGTGTTGGACGCCAATGTGTTAAAGCCGGTGGCGCAGGGCTATAAGGCGGTGACGACGGTGGGCATACGCCATCACGTCTCTGATTTTATGAGCAATTTGAATGAGCCGGGCGAGCTGGTGAATTTCATGGCGGCGGGCAAGCCGCGCGATGCCGGGACGGCGCTGATGCGGTTCGTGGTCAATTCGACCGTGGGGATTGGCGGGATTTTTGATCCGGCGGGGAGCCTTGGTTATCATCATGTGCATACGGATGTCGGCTTGACGCTGGCGGGCTATGGCGTGCCGCCGGGGCCGTATTTGTATTTGCCGCTGTTTGGCCCCTCGGGTGTGCGCGATGCGACGCAGATTCCGGTGGGGTTTGTGCTGACACCGGCGGCGGCGGCGCCACCCTCCACCGGCTTGACGATTTTTAATTATTCGTCGGATGGGCTGCATATTGTCAATGAACGCGCGACCTATTTGGGGATGCTGGGGAACATCAAGGCGACGGCGCTTGACCCCTATGCCACATTTCGGAGTCTTTATCGCCAACATCGTGCCGCACAATTGAAGTCCATTGATCGTCACGATGTGCCGACCGTTCCGGCTTGGTATTCGCCCGCGCAGCGCGCGGCAATGCAGCGGGCGGTTGATCAGAAATATCAGAAAGGGTCTTGAGGATGATGGGTTCGCGCCGGGTTTTATTGGGTGGTTTTGCGGTAATGCCGATGTTGGGTGCGCTGTCGGCGGTGATGCCGGGGGTGGCGCTGGCGGCGCCTAGCGTTTCGGGGTCGGCGGCGGAAGCGTTTATCAAGAATGCCGGCGAGGGGCTGGTGGCGATTGTCAACGGGCCGGGCAGCAAGGCGGCGAAGGCGGACAAGTTACGCCAGCTGGTTAGTCAGATTGTGGCGGTGGGCAAGATTGGCCGGTTTGTGCTGGGGCGGTTTGTGCGGGTGGCGACGCCGGCGCAGGTGGCCGAGTATGAGAAACTGTTTCATGAGTTGCTCGCTTATAACATCACCACGCAGATCCGTGCGTATCAGGGGCTGACATTTACCGTGAAAGGCGCGTCCACCGGGCCGGAGGGTGAGATGGTGTCGACCGTGATCACCCGGCCGGGGCAGTCGCCCGCGCATGTGCAATGGGTGGTGCAGTCGATTGGTGGGCAGCCGAAGATTATTGACGTGGTGGTGGAGGGAACATCGCTGCGGGTGACCGAGCGGTCCGACTATGCCAGCGTGATTGATGATAATGGCGGGCAGGTTGCGGCTTTGCTCAAGGCGATGCATCAGCAGCTGGCGCGGATGCGGGCGAGCTGACGCGCTGGGTGGCGGCGACCGGGCCGATCGGGGCGGCGATGTTTTTCGTGGCCTCGATCAGGATGGCGCCGCCCGCCTGAGGCGCGAAACGCTGGCCGAGGCGCTCGATTGAGACTGCGTTGCGTGCGCGCGGGCGATTATGCAGCGGCGGGATGAACAAGGCGGAGCCGCGGGTTTCGACCTGGAACATCATGCTGGCGAGCAGGCGGCCGAGTTGGGCGGCGGTGTAGGGTTGGCCGCTGCCGAACGGGGTGCGCTGGAGATAGGCCCAGGGCGAGGCGCGGTTGGGCACCACCACGATCATGCGGCCATCATGGCGCAGGACGCGCCAGAGCTCACGCAAGAGGCGGCGGGCGGATTCGGCATGTTCGAGGCCGTGGATCATCAGGATGCGATCGATGCTGAGATCGGGCAAAGGCAGATAATCGGTTTCGGCGATGCAGCGCATGGCGGTGTGGGGCCGGCGAGGGGTGGTGGGAATGTGCGGCAGGATCGCGAGGTTGCGGGCGGTGTTGGGGTGCCAGAGATCGTGATAGGGATCGGTATGGCCGAGGCCGAGCAGGGTTTGGCCGGTGAGATGGGGCCAGATTTGGCGGAGTTGGGCGCGCAGCAGGCTTGCGGTGATGGCACCGAGCGGGGCGCGGTAGAAATCATCAAAATTGGGGCCATCTGGGCTCATGAGGGGTTATTATCACAAATTGGAGGATGACATGAGCGATGAGGCGGCGACGGTGATGGTGGATGGAATTGCGGTCACGCGGATTGCGATGTTGAGCGATAATTATGCGTGGTTGCTGCGTGAGACGGCGAGCGGGATGGTGGCGATGATTGATCCGGCTGAGGTGGCGCCGGCTCAGGCGGTGATTGATCAGGCGGGAGGGCGGTTGGATTTTGTGCTGCTGACCCATCATCATGATGATCATATTGCCGGGGCGGCGGCGCTGGTGGCGCAGTATGGCGCCAAGCTGGTGGGCAATGCGGCGGATGCGGCGCGGTTACCGGCGTTGGATGTGGCGATGCAGCCGGGCGATGTGATGGGGTTTGGCGACACGGAAATTCGGATGATGGAGAGTTCGGGCCATACGATCGGGCATGTGGCGTATGTGATCGGTCGGCGGATTGCGGCGGTGGGGGATACGCTGTTCAGCCTGGGTTGTGGGCGGATGTTTGAGGGAAATCCGGCGCAGTTTTATGCGAGTTTGGGCCGGATTGCGGCATTGCCGGCCGATACGCTGCTGCTGTGCGGGCATGAATATACCAAGGGCAATGTGGGATTTGCGTTGTCGGTTGAGCCGGAGAATGCTGCGTTGCGTGCGCGGGCGGCCGAGGTGGAGGCGTTGCGTGCGCGCGGGGCGGCGACGCTGCCGGTGCGGTTGAGTGATGAGTTGGCGACCAACCCGTTTTTGCGGGCGCGCAGTGCCGACGAGTTTGGCCGGCTACGGGCAGCGAAAGACCGGTTTTGAGCGGCAGCGGTTAACGCAACATCCGATCAGATGGAATCATCTGATCGGATAAAGTTGCGCGCCAAAATAATGCTTTAGCGCACCGAGCGGTTCGGCGCGGTCAGACGCAGGCGCCGGACTGGGGGGGCTGCCGCCACTTCGGTTTCAGTGCCGCGCGAGGCGTAGATGGCGCCGCCGCCGATGGGCTGGTCATAGATGAAGCCGTAGGTTGGGTAGGGCGCGCCGAAGCGGCCACCACCTATGGAAACGCGCACCATGGTCCAGTTATTATCGGGCGACACGTCGATCACGGGCACGTCATGGGAGACTTGATCGGGCACCCAATTGGCTTGATTGACCAGGATTTCGCGGCTGTTGATCACTTTCGCGACGACCGCGACATGGCCGAGGCGGATACGCGCGCTGGAGCGGAAATTGAGCACGGCGCCGTCTGCGGGGCGCTGGCCGCGGGCGTAGCGGCCGGCGGCTTCGGCCCACCAGAGAAAGGCATCACCGGTTAAATCGATGTGAGATACGTCACGCGCATAGGGGACGCACCAGAGATAACCTGTGCGACGATAGAGCGGGTGGTAATAGATGTGATGGTAGGTTTTGCGCACCGCGTAATGGATCACGGGTGCATGATAGATGGGGCGGCGGATGATCAAGTGACGCTCGATCGGCCGGTGATAGACGACGTGTTTGATGATGGGGTGCCGATAGATGGGACGCTTATAGACCGGATGATAGATCGGGTGATGGGTGGCGGTATGGATTATGACGTGCGGGGCGGCTTTATGCGATGGGATTGCAGCGGAGGCGGCCTGGGGCGCGAAAATTCCTGCGGCGCAGCCGATTAATCCGGCGACCAGCGTTTTGGTCACGTGGCGTAGGACGTTGCCCTGCATCGGTCGATTCTGCATTCAGTAAAATCCCTTAGTCGAGCCAGACCCTGTGTCGGCATTTCTGTTAAGGCGGCATTGCAAGCAGGGCAAGGCTGGATGCGGCAAAAAAATCACATACGCCGGATTTTTTGATATCGGGCATTTGTGCAGGGGTCGTATTAAGACAGTTTTCCTAAAATTCCATTAATATCTTGGGCATGTTGCGCGAATTTTTGTGAGGATCGTCAGGAGGTACTGATTTGGGGGCCGGTTGATTTTGTCGCGGCTGCGATGGATAGGGCGCGAGGCGCGCTACGGTGCAGGGGCTGAATTGGTATGAATGTTGCTTCAAAAGTGGTGGCGTTGGTGGTGGCTGGGGGGCGCGGGCAGCGTTTTGGCGGGCCGGTGCCGAAGCAATATCGGCTATTGGGGGATCGATCGATTTTGGCGCGCACGGTGGCGGCGTTGCAGGCGCATCCGCAGATTGATCGGGTGCAGGTGGTGATCCATCGCGATGATCGGGCGTTGTATGAGGCGGCGGTGGCGGGGCTTGATTTGGCCGAGCCGGTGCTGGGCGGGGCGTCGCGGCAGGATTCGGTGCGTGCGGGGTTGGAGGCGATTGCGGCGTGGTCGCCGGAGCTGGTGTTGATCCATGATTCCGTGCGGCCTTTGGTGGCGGCGGCGGTGATTTCCGGGGTGATTGCGGCACTTGAGACCGGGCCAGCGGCGATGGCCGGGGTGCCGGTGGCGGATACGTTGAAGCGGGTGGCCGAAGGGGTGGTGACCGAGACGGTTGAGCGCCAGGGGTTATGGCGTGCGCAGACGCCGCAGGGTTTTCGGTTTGCGGGGATTTTGGCCGCGCATCGGGCGCTGGCGGCGAGCGGGCGCGAGATGACCGATGATGGCATGATCGCCGAGGCGGCGGGCATGGCCGTGGCGATGGTGCCGGGTGATGAGCGTAACTTTAAAATTACCACCGAGGCGGATTTACGCCTCGCGGAATTGCTGGTGCGCGAGGCGGCGGGCGATCCCGCAGCTTAGAGCGTTGTTTTGGCTTGCATATCCCTGAAATTCATCTCATGAATTTCATCTCATGAATTTCAGGGGCAGGACACTAGCGGCAGGCGGTGATCATGATTTCGACGCGGTAGCGCGGGTCGGCCAGTTTGGCTTCGACGCAGGCGCGGGCGGGGGCGCCGCCTTCGGGCAGCCAGGCGGTCCAGATTTTGTTCAGCGCGGCGCGGTCATTCATGTCGGCGAGCCAGATTTGGGCTTGCAGCAGGCGGGTTTTATCGGTGCCGTGGGTTTCCAGTAGCGCGTCGATTTGCGCGAGGATGTCGGTGGTTTGGGCGGTGACATCGCCGCTCGGATCGCTGGCGACCACGCCTTGGGTGTAGATGAAGCCATGATATTCAACGACTTTGGATAGGATTTCGTTCGCGTCGGTGCGGATGATGCGGCTCATTGATTCTCTCCGGGTGCAGAAGATGCTGCGTATCGGGCTGGCGGAATTTCGGCAAGGGGGTGCAGGCGGCGCGTAAGGCTTGATCTTGTGCGGCTTGCGACCAGTGCGTGTTGATATAGGTGCGCCCGGCACGGCTGAGGGCGCGCAGGCGCTTGGGGTTTGCGTAGAGTGCCAGAATCGCGGCGGTGAAATCGGCAAGATCGGCAATGATCAAATCATTGAGGGCCGGCGGGAGTGCCAAACCTTCGGCGGCGATGGGTGACATCAGGCACGGGATGCCGGCGGCGAGACTATCGAGCACTTTGCCTTTGACGCCGGCGCCAAAAGCCATGGGGGCAACGCTGAGGCGGAGTTGTGACCAGAAATTTTCGCTGTCTGACAGATCGGGCAGGAGCACGAGGTTCGGGGCTTGGTGATGGCGGATCGAAACTGGCATGGCGCTGCCAGCGATCAGGCATTGGATGGCGGGGTTCGCGCGGTGCAAGGCGGGGAGAATGTCATGGATTAGGCGCGTGGCGGCGTCGTGGTTCGGGTTGTGGCCGAAATGGCCGATGAAGCCGATGGCGGTGCGCGACGTGAGTCGGGTGCGCGTGGGTCGGGTGCGCGTGGGTCGGGTGCGCGTGGGGCGGGTTGGCACGTGCCAGGGGACTTGGTGCAGGTTGGCGCGCGGCAGGGCGGTGCGCAGCAGATCGGCCTCGGCGGTGGAATGGGTGATGACGGCGTCGGCGGCTTCGGCGAGGGCGAGTTCGGTGCGGCGCAGGGCGGCGGCGCGGGGCAGGAGTTGCGCCAGATCGCGCGCGGCGGCTTCGCGGGCGAGGCGCAGATGGTGCAGGTCCGCGACGCTGTAGAGAATATGGGCTTTGGGGCAGTGATGGCGCAGCAGCGGCAGGTAGCGCGCGGCGATGGTCAGGCGATGCAGATAAATCAAATCGAACTGGATCGGCGCATGCGCGATAAGCTCTTCGATCGAGCCGATGGTGGCGGCGTGGTGGGTGATGCTTTGGATGGGGGTGGGGGGGTCGGCCAGCGCGTCGGCGGCGGCGAAATGGACCTCGTAGCCGAGGCGGGTGAGGGCGAGCAGATGGGCGGTGATGGCGTTGGCGCCGGCATTGTGCTCCGGGTGCGGGTTTTGCGAATCGATGACGAGAGCACGGCGCGTTGGTGCGGGTGGTTCGGTGGTGGCGGTAAGGCGGGCGATTTGGCGGTTTAGGGCTTGGCGGAGCAGGGTAATGGCGTGGGTGATCTCGGTGAAATTGTTGGTGGCATCAGCGAGGGTTGAAAAGCTGGCGGCGGCTTCATCGAGGCTGGTGGTGGGGTCGATCAAGGCGGGGGAGTTGGCGAGTTCGGTGCCGTCGCGCTCGCAGGTGACGCGGATGATTTGGCGTTCATGGGCCGGTAGGCCGGTGGGGAGAAAAAAATCAAAACCGTGCGGGCCGGGGCCGAGGCCGGCGCGCAGCAGATCGGGCCGGTGGACATTGGCGATGACGCGGTCGAGCAGCGTGCCGTTGGCGGTGATCAGCAGGGCGAGCGGTTGATGCGGCTGGGCGGTATCGATCGCCCAGCCGCTGATCCGCGTGCGGCAGGCCTGATCGAGATGCCCGGTCAGCATGGCGGGGTTAGGCGTGCTGGCGCGATGTCGGGTGCAAGGCGGTTTGATCGATGAGGGTGACGGCGATGCTGGAGAGACGATGGTGGTCGGCGCTGCGGCGCAGATGCAGGGTGCTGAGCTCGGCTTGCGCGGAAATCAGCGTGCGGGGCAGGATGATGGTAAAGCCGTGGCGGCCGCTGCCGAGGCCGGCTTGTTCCAGATCGCCGCGATAGAGGTTGGCGAGGGTGCGTGCGATGCGCCGACCGGCCAGGAGAATATCGAGACAGACCGGGAGTTCGCTGGTGTCCGGTGATTGCGCCCAGCCGGTGAGGGTGGTGCCGGTGGCGTGGCGGTGGATGGTTTCGAGATTGCCGCGCAAGGGGCTTTTGCGCTGACTGGGTTGGTGGGCGCGGGCGGCGAGGCTGGCGCGGATGGCAGCGAGTTTCGGCCCCTCAAGCAGGCGCTCGGCGCAATAGCGCGCGGGCGGCTCGGCGCCGGGATAGCGCACCGCATAGGTGGCGGCGTTGTGAAACATCAGGCGGTTATCATCATTGACATAGGTTTCGGCAGGGGCGCCTTCGGCGAGCAGCACGTCATGGCTGTCGAGTTCGATATGGAAATAGGCGATGTCGTCGCTGATCTCGGGCTGGATGATGGTGATGCCGTTGATCAGCAGGGCGACCGGGATTAACGCGCCATCGATGAATAAGGCGTGTTGCGGGCTGATCCAGAGATCGCGCTGGGGCCTTGCATCGCCAAGGGCGCCCGCGCGCACGCAGACCGGGGCGAGCAGGCTGTTGCCGGTAGCAAAGCGGGCGGCGTAGCTACGCCTGCCGATCCATTTGATCGGGCGGATGGCGCCGCTGATTGTGGTGATCGGATCGCCGATGGCGAGCTGTTCGACGGCGACCGGGCCATCAGGGGTGGCGATGCGGGTGCCGGGGCAAAAGCAGGTGACGCTGATCGCTTCGCCGCCGCTGGCATCGGTGGTGACGTTGAAGGCGGCGGAGGTGAAGCTGCCAGTGGCGAGGGTGATGCTGGCGGCGATATTGCTCGCACTCTCAAGGTTGAGCACGCCGCCTGCCGCGCCGACATTTTGGGTCCAGACCGGGGTGAGGGCGTTGGTGACGCCCCGGAGAATAATGCTGTCGGTGGGGCCGAAGCCATTGACCGCGCCGAGATAGCTCGGGTTAAAGCTGGAATCGAGGATCAGGGCGTTATTGCTGCCATCGAAATTGATGTTGGGCGGGGCGTAAGCGGCTGTGAGGCTATTGGCGAGTTCCAAGGTGCCCAAGCCAACATTATTGCCGGTGACGCCATTCAGGCCGAGATTGAAATTCTCGCCACCCAAATTGAGCAACGGGCTGATGATTTCGGTGCCGCCGCCGCTGATATCGTTGTTGAGCAAAGCGGTTGCGGTTTGGCCGGAAAAGCCGGTGATGTCGACGGTTCCGGCATTCAGCGCCACGTTGAGCACGCCGGGATTTTGGGTAAAATAGAGATCAAAGCTGCCGGCTTGATCGATGGTGGCGACGGCGCCGATGGAGACGCCAACTGTGACTGTGCCGCTCATGCGATACTCCCCTGTGGTTGTGTATCCGAACGAGCGGAATACGACTTCAGGTTGTAGTATCGGGGATTCGCGCCGCGATAGTCAAGGTGAAAGGTTAGCGGGTGTGGGGCATTCTGCGTTGGCCGTATTGAACGGCCAACGCAGGGGCCACATTAGACCGCGATGCGGTTTTGGGGGGCGATACGATAGGGTAGCGTGGCGGCGGTGGTGAGGTGAACGGTCTGGCCATTGAGCAGGGTGGCGGGGATGATGGCGGCGCCATTGGTCCAGCGGCCATCAGGCTCAAGCATGTGCCAGCCTTCCACAAGATCGGGGTGGTCGAGAGCGATGGCGGTGCCATCGGTCCGGGTGATGCTGACGATTTTTACGCCGAGTTGGCGCTGATCGCGCGGGTCTGCGTTGAGATGGCCGGGGATCGCGCTCCGGCTGGCGATGATTAGGCTGCCATCGTGCCGGGATTGGAGCGTCAATGCTGGATCGTTGGTGGTGTCGGCCGGGAAGCGGGCGAGCAGGCGGCGACGCACGGCTTC
The DNA here is from genome assembly GCA_002279355.1 of Acidiphilium sp. 37-60-79. Classification (GTDB taxonomy): domain Bacteria; phylum Pseudomonadota; class Alphaproteobacteria; order Acetobacterales; family Acetobacteraceae; genus Acidiphilium. The sequence continues at coordinate 60,757 of NCBV01000014.1, read as the reverse complement.
GACGATGGGGCCTGACTCGACGAGGGGGGCGCAACTGCCAGCGGCGCGAAGCGAGCGGGCGAAATCAGGGTGCAGGTTTAGCGGCTCGTTGCTGTTGGTGAAGGCGTTGCGATTGCCGGTTTCAAGATAGGATTCGGCGGGCACCCCTTCGGCGAGCAGAACGGCATGGGTGGTCAGCTCGACGTGATAATAGGTGATTTTATGGCGCGCGACCTGGCGGATGGTGACGCCATTGATCAGGGCTTTGGCCGGGATCAAATGAGCATCGAGATAAAGGGCGTGGTCGGGCGAGAGATAGAGATCGCGGCTGGGCAGGCCATCGCCAAGGGCGCCGGCCATGATCAGCACGGGCATGATTTTCTCGGGGCTGGGATGCGACGCTGGGGTGAGGCTGCGATGACCGATCCAAGTGATGGTGGCGTGTTCGCCGTTATGCAGCAGTACCACATCGCCCGGGCTAAGCTGCTCCACCGGAATTTCGCCATGGGTGGTGAGGATTTTGGTGCCTTGGGCAAAGCAGGGCTGGACCAGTGAAATTGTGGTGTTGGCGCCGCTTGGGGTGATTTTGAAATCCGCGGTGGTGAACGCGCCGGCAAGATCGAGGGTGATTACGTTGCCTGCCGTGCCGGTGAGTTCGAGGCCGGTGCCGCTGACGAAACTGGCGGATTTTTCGGTAAAGCCATCCAAGGTGAGCGCATCCCCAGCGGCGAATCCGGCAATGGTCTGTTTGGCATCAAAGGCGGTGACGGTGCCGCTCACATCGAAGCTTGCGCCGGTGGCGAAGCTGAAATGGGCGAAATTTAGAAATTGGGTGCCGATGCCGGTGAGTGTGCCGACTGAACTGCCGGAGCCGAATTCGAGCACATCGGCGAGGTTGGTGCTTGCGGAGACCTTGCCATTGAACACGGCCCCTGGATCGGCCACCAGGGTGCCAACATTTGCTGTTGCCCCGTTATTTACGTCACCAAAGACAACTGCGTAGGCTGCATTTCCTGAGATATCCAGGGTGCCAGCATTGATAAATGTGCCACCGGCGATATCAACGGCATAAGCTAGATTACCTGATCCGACAGCGACGGTGCCCGAAGCGGCATTGTCGAACACACCGCCTGTCATATACACGCCAATTCCGCCATACGCCCCGCCTGTGGCCTCAGCGCCGCCGGCCACGTGCCCATCATTGATGAAGCTGCCACCGGCCATTTGCACGCCGACGCCACTGTTGAAATAGATATTAGTATCGAGCCCGCCGGTAATGTTGCCGAAATTGACAACGGAGCCGGTGACCGAGGCCGGCATCAAGACGCCGGCCGCATCAGCCGTCGTGGGGGCGATTGCGCCGGTCGTGGCGATGGTCAGTGGCCCCGTATAGGCGCCCGAGCCGAACGTGACACTGTGCGAAATTGTGCCACTAATCGTCGATCCAGTCATTATCTAACCCTTTGGTAGGAAAATTTGTGACTCCGCACTTAACGATCTCAGAAACAAGTGTCAATAAAATAGTTTTTTGGATTTAAATGGCAGTAATCTAATAAATGATAATCGAAATATCGCATAAAATCACAGGTTGTTATGCCTGCCGGAGCGGCGCCGAAAGTGAGGTTTTTGCCGGAGCTTAGGGGTTTTTTCGGAGTTAGCTGCGGCGGTCTTGGTCGCGGACCAGCCAATAGACCACGCCGAGGGAGAAAAAGGCGGCGGAGAGGCCGAGCAATTGGGCGGCGCTGACATGGCTGAGATCGAGGATGATGAGTTTACGGGCGATGGCGAGCATGCCGATCAGGATGACGATGCGCACGCGCGCGGCGCCTTCGTCATGTTCGGCGGTGACCAGGATCGAGCGTTTGAATTCGAGCGCGATGATCACGGTGAAGATGCCGCCGAACAAATCCTGAAATACCAGCGGGCGGGTGGGGTCGAACGAGGTGAACAGCACGGCGTGGGCGATATTCAAGGTGAGATGCAGCAAGGCGGCGATCACGATGACCGCGAGCAGGAGCGTGAGGATGATCGAGACGGTGCGCTCGAAATAACGATAGAGGCGGATTTCGAGTTGTTCGCGGCGATTCATGGGACGCTCCGAGGATTTCGTACGAGGTTAGCCGCTAATCGAGGGCAGTGCAAAAGCGGGTTCTTGCCGTGGGCGGCGGGCAATGCCATCTGGAGGCGATGGAACATCGGGAAGATCCGGTCGGCTGGCATGGCACGACCATTTTGAGTGTGCGGCTTGGCTCAAGCGTGGCGATGGCGGGCGATGGGCAGGTTTCATTGGGCAATACGGTGATCAAGGCCAATGCGCGCAAGGTGCGGCGGATTGGCAATGGGGCGGTGTTGGCCGGGTTTGCCGGGGCGACGGCGGATGCGTTTACGCTGCTTGAGCGGTTGGAGAGCAAGCTTGAGCGGTTTCCCAATCAATTGGAGCGGGCTTGTGTGGAGTTGGCCAAGGATTGGCGCACCGATCGGTATTTGCGCAGGCTAGAGGCGATGATGGCGGTGGCGGACAAGGATCATTCCTTTACCCTGACCGGCAATGGCGATGTGTTGGAGCCCTCGGATGGGGTGATTGCGATTGGTTCGGGTGGGAATTACGCGCTGGCGGCGGCGCGGGCTTTGATGGGGGTTGAGGGGTTGGCGGCAGAGGAGATTGCCCGGCGGGCGATGAAAATTGCGGGCGATATTTGCGTGTTTACCAACCATAATGTGATTGTTGAAACGCTATGATGGACAGCCCGACTTATACGCCGCGCGAGATTGTTTCCGAGTTGGACCGGTTCATCATTGGACAGAATGACGCCAAGCGGGCGGTGGCGATTGCGCTGCGTAATCGTTGGCGTCGGCAGCAATTGCCCGAGGGGCTGCGCGAAGAGGTGGTGCCGAAGAATATTTTGATGATCGGGCCGACCGGCTGTGGCAAGACCGAGATTGCCCGGCGACTGGCGAAATTGGCGCAGGCGCCGTTCATTAAGGTGGAGGCGACCAAATTTACCGAAGTGGGCTATGTCGGGCGCGATGTGGAGAGCATCGTGCGCGATTTGGTCGAAGTCTCGATCGGGATGCTGCGCGATTTTAATCGGCGCGGCGTGCAGGCGCGTGCGGAGCTGGCGGCGGAGGATCGGCTGCTGACGGCGCTGGTGGGCGAGGGGGCCTCGGGCGAGACGCGCGGTAAGTTTCGCAAAATGCTGCGCGATGGCGAGCTGGAGGCCAAGGAAATCGAGATCGAGGTGCAGGATGCCGCCCCGATGCCGATGGGCCAGTTCGATGTGCCGGGGATGCCGCCGGGCGGGGCGATTAATCTGGGCGAGATGATGAAGGGGATGTTTGCCCGCCAGCACGGGCGCAAGCGGATGAGTGTTGCGGCGGCGCGGGCGGCTTTGGTGCGCGAGGAGGCGGATCGGCTGCTGGATAATGAGGCGCTGACCCGCGATGCCTGCGCGCTGGCGGAGAATCATGGCATCGTGTTTCTCGATGAGATCGATAAAATTTGTGCGCGGGGCGAAAGCGGGTTTCGCGGTGGCGATGTGTCACGCGAGGGGGTGCAGCGGGATTTGCTGCCCTTGATCGAGGGGACCATTGTTGCGACCAAATATGGGCCGGTGAAGACCGATCATATTCTGTTCATCGCCTCGGGCGCGTTTCATGTGGCGAAACCGTCGGATTTGCTGCCGGAATTGCAGGGGCGCTTGCCGATTCGCGTGGAGCTGGCCTCGCTCACCCGCGAGGATTTTCGGCGGATTCTCTCCGAGCCGGAACATTCGTTGCTCAAGCAATATCGGGCGTTGCTGGCGACCGAATCGGTGGATTTGGAATTTACCGATGATGCGGTGGATGCGATTGCCGGGTTGGCGGCGGATATCAATGACCGGATCGAAAATATTGGGGCGCGGCGGCTGGCGACGGTGCTGGAGCGGTTGCTCGAGGAGATTAGTTTCGCCGCGACCGATCGCGCCGGGCAGGTGGTGCGCGTTGACGCCGATTTGGTGCATGAGCGGGTGGCGCCATTGGCGGCGAAGGGCGATTTGAGCCGGTTTATTTTATAGGCGGCGATGGGCGCGCTGATCACCCGGTTTGCGCCGAGCCCGACCGGGTTTTTGCATTTGGGGCATGCGGCGTCGGCGCTGCTGGCGCGGGGCTATGCGCGGGCGGCGGGCGGGCAATTTTTGCTCCGGCTGGAAGATATCGATGCGGGGCGTTGCCGGGCGGAATTTGCCGCTGCGATTATCGAGGATTTGAGCTGGTTGGGGCTTGATTGGGACGGGCCGGTGCGGGTGCAATCGGCGCATGTGCAGGATTATCGGGATTGTTTGGCGCGGTTGCAGGCCATGGGGGTGATTTATCCGTGTTTTTGCTCGCGGCGCGATAGTGCGGCGGCGGTGGGGGCGCCGCAGGGCGATGCGCCGCCGCCTTATCCGGGTCGGTGCCGGACGCTTGGGGCGGAGGATGTTGCGGCGCGGATGGCGGCGGGGCGGGCTTTTGCCTGGCGGCTCGATCAGGCGCGGGCGCGGGCGATGGTGGATCGGCGTTTGGGCTGGCACGAGGTTGGTGTTGGCTGGGCGGAGGCGGCGCCGGAGCGGTTGGGCGATGTGGTGCTTGGGCGCAAAGATGCGCCGGTGAGTTATTTTTTGGCGGCGACCCATGATGATGCGGTGCAGCAGGTCAATTTGGTGGTGCGCGGCGAAGATTTGCGGGCGGCGACGGCGGTGCAGGTGCTGTTGCAGGCGTTGCTGGGCTGGCCGCGCCCGGATTATCGGCATCATGCGTTGATGCGCGATGGTGCCGGGCGGCGGCTGGCCAAGCGGGATGGCGATGTTGCGCTCCGCGATTGGCGGGCGGCGGGATATTTGCCGAGCGATGTGCGAAAACGCTTGCCGGAATGGCACAGCATGGTCACTCTAGCATGATGAAACAGATTTTGGCGGCTTGGGTGTTGGCGGTGGGTTTGGCGGTGCCAGGGTCGGGCTGGGCGATGCCCACACCGCCCGCCGTGGCGCGGATTGCCAAGCAGGCGATTGGCGCGGTGGTGGAGGTGCAGAGCATCGATCCGGTCAAGCGGCCGCATGGCGGGCACGGCAATCTTCATGGCGCGGCGACGCCGCCGCGACCGGCTGGGTTGGGCGGGTTGGTGGTGCCGCCGCGAGCCGAGCAGGCGCTGGGGACCGGGTTTTTCATTGATCCGAGTGGGTATTTGGTGACCAATCATCACGTGATTGCCGGGGCGAGCCGGGTGACGGTGACGCTGGGTGATGGGCGGGTTTTTGCGGCGCGCCGGGTGGGGGTGGATAAGCAGGCGGATCTGGCGGTGCTGAAAATCGATGTTGGGCATCCGGTGCCTTATTTGAAATTTGGCCATTCGAGCGGGTTGGCGCTGGGGGATTGGGTGGTGGCGATTGGCAACCCGTTTGGCTTGGGCACCTCGGTGTCGGCGGGGGTGGTAAGTGCGTTGCATCGCGATATCGGCGCAAAGCCGTTTGATGATTATATCCAGACCGATGCGGCGATTAATCGGGGTAATTCGGGCGGGCCGCTGCTTGACGCCAGGGGGCGGGTGATCGGGGTGAATTCCGCGATCTATTCGCCGTCTGGCGGGTCGGTCGGGATTGGGTTTGCGATTCCGGCCAGCATGGTCAAGCCGGTGGCGGCGCAGCTCATCGCCCACGGGGCGATGCGGCGCGGATGGCTCGGGGTGCGGATTGAGCATGTTTCGGCGGCGATGCAGGCGGCTTGGCATTTGCGTGACCACGATGGGGTCGTGGTCGCAGGGGTGGTGTCAGGCGGGCCTGCGCAGGGTGTGTTGCGGCCGGGCGATGTGCTGATGGCGGTCGATGGGCATAGGCTGCGGGGCACCCACTCGTTTCAGGTTGCGGTGGGCGAGCATGTGGTGGAGCAAAAATTGGCGTTGCGGCTGCGGCGCGATGGGGCGATGCGCGATGTGAGCGTGACGATTGGCGCGCTGGCGCGCAAGCAGGGCGCGGCGAAGCCGGTGGTGACGTCGTTACAGGTCAAGCGTGTGGCGGCTTTGGGGGTGCAGGTGCGCGCGGTGCCCTCGGCCGTTGCGGTGGTTCGTGTGGTGAAGGATGGGCCGGGGGCCAAAGCGGGATTGCGCAAGGGCAACCGGATTGAGGCGGTGGGTGCGGATTTCGTGACGACGCCCGAGGCCTTACGCAAGGCGCTGGTGGGGCGGCGGACCGTGTCGTTATTGGTCGATGGTGGCGGCGATGGGGGGCCGGTTTGGCTTGCGGTTCGCCTTGCGCCCGCGCCACCAAAGGCCAAGCCAAAGCCATAAGGCGCCAAGGGCGATGGCGCTGCTGGTGCGGGTGTAAGGCGGGCGATACCAGAAGCGGATATGGCTGATGCCGGCAGGCAAGGCGAGGGTTTGCAGCAAGCCATCGCGCACGCCGATGGGCGTGGCGGTGCCGTTGAGGGTGGCGTGCCAACCGGGATCGGTGGCTTCGCGGCGGAGCAGGCTGGCGGGCGCGGTGCAGCGTGCGGTGAGGTGGTTCAGCCCGTGCGGGGTTAGGCGGCAGGCGGGGTTGGTGGTGAAAAACGGTGCGGGATGGGGTAGCGCGAAAATGCGCATGATCCGGTCCTGATAGACGATTTTCGGCAGGGTGGTGAGCCAGATGAGCCGCAGAATCGGGGCTTGGCCGCCGGGGCCGGGTGATGGCGCGAGGCGGGTGAGGCCGGTGGCCGGGGGGGGGGCGAGCCAGAGTGCGACCGGGGTGCCGCCGGGCGCATGGGTGATGTCGTAGCGCAGCGGATGATCATTGGGCAGGCGCAATTTATGGGCGAGCGTGATGGTCAGATAGGAATTGTCCTGCGCGTCATCGAGTGGGGCGCTGCCGGATTGGCAGATGGTGCCCGCGCAGAGTTTGAGGGTGAGGGTGCCGCGGGCAGTGCCGAGATAGGTGCCGATGAACAAGGCGGCGGCGCGAATCTCGCCGGCACCGGGCAGGCGTGCTTGCATTTGGCCGGTGAGGCTTTGGCCGGGTGCGAGCGCGTACGCGGTGCGGTTAGCGGGGGCGGGCGGTAAGCGGGTGATGAATGGGTTTTGGCCGGGTTTGGTCAGGATGTAGCGCACGCCGATGGCTTCATAGGCGTGGAGATGGCGGCGCAGTTCGGCGGCCTGATCGGGCGGGGTGATGAATTTATGCGGGCGGACCAGCTGGCCTGAGCGCAATTGGGCGAGGTTGCGGGCGAGCAGGCGGTGCTGCAGCGGGCCGATATGATGGGCGTTGAAGGTGGTGTTGAGGGTGCGCGGGAGTGAGCCATCGAACTGGATGACGCTGGCATAGGGGTCGAGCTTGCTATGTAGATAGCGGTTCCAGTTGCGTGCGACCGGGAGGGCGTTGTCATTGATCGAGGCGAGGCCGAAGGCGGCGGCGTAGTTCGGCTCGAACGGTTGCAGCGTGTAAAAACGCTGGCCCAGGCGATTGGGGGGGCGGAGATGAGCTTGCAGATAGCGCACGCCGCTGGCCTCGATGCGTGCGCCGCGATCCGCGCCAAGTTGTTCCAGGGCGCGGGTGCCGAGCAGATCAATCATCACCAGGAGCGCAAGCAGGGTGCGCTTGGTGCGGGTGGGGGTTTGCGCGAGGAGCCAAATGGCGAGGCACGCGAGCAGGATTTCGGCGGTGCTGGCCAGGGCGGCTTCGGGCAGGAGGGCGGGATTGGCGGTGAACCAGGCGCGCAAATCGGGCAGGGTGATCAGGAGCGGGAGGGCGATGGCGAGGCTGACGGCCGCGATGAGGGTGCGGCGCGACGACCGGGTGAGGGTGGGTTGGGTTTGCCACGCATTGACAGCAAAGCCGGCCATGAGGGCGGCGGCGAGGTCGAGCATGGGCGGGGAAAAGCGTGGCGCGTCGGTTTGGGCGATGGCGGGGATGAAATTGATCAGATGGGTGATCAGCGGATTGCCCCAGAGGCGAATTTCCCAGACCGCGATGAAGCCGAACAGCAGGAGCGCCAGGCCGCGTTTTGCATGGCGAAAGGCGAGGGCGGCGAGGCCGAGTGCGGCGGTGAGCGCGCCGATCCAGCCACCGATTTGGTTGAGGGCGAGGCTCAGGCTGAGTACCAGCTTGGCGGGGTGTGGTTGGCTATTCCAGATCGGGCCGTAGCTGAAGGGCAGGAGCGACAGCGGGGCGGCGGGAAATGGCAGCCAGAGATGGCGATACACGGCGCCATGCTGGGCGAGCACGGAGCGGCTGACATAGAGGAGAAACGGCACGATCAGTGGGAGCGAAAGGGCGAGGCCGATGCTGGCGCCGAGCAGGATTTTGGCCGCGAAGCGCCAGCGGCCGGGGCCTGCAAGGGCGAAGAGGCGCAGCGTCCAGACGGCGGCGAGCAGACCCGCGATATAGGCGATTTCGGGATAGCCGCCATAGAGCAGATAGGCGAGGGCGAGTGGGATTAGGCCCCAGCCGAGCGGGCGGCCTGCGCGCGTGGCGCGGGCGGCGCGTTCGATGCCTAGCAGCAGCAACGGGGCGAAGGGCAGCGGGCCCATCGCATGCGGGACCATGAAGAAGGTGGCGTTCAGCGCGTAAAGTGCGCCGCCGATGAGGGCGGCGGCGCGGGTGGTGCCGAGTTCGATCAGCAGCGCGTAAGTGAACAGGCCGCAGAGCATTTCGAGGATCAGCAGCATGGCGAGCCAGCCATTCCAGAAATGCAGCAGCAGCACGAAGGGCAGGAAGAAGGCGAGCGGCTGCATTTCGGCGGCGAGCGGCATGCCGAGGCCGGAATCGGGGTTCCACCAGGGGATGATGCCGTGCAGCCAATCATGGGCGCTGAGCATGCCGAGCGGTTGGGTGATTTGGCCGATGGTGGGATCATACCAGCCAGGGCTGCCGCGTCCGGGACTGGGGATATAATCGGTGCTGAGCCATGAGGCATAGATCAGCGGGTTGGCGTGGAGCAGCCCGAGCAGCAGCGGTGCATCGGCGATCAGCGGCAGCACGATGAGGATCAGCACGGGAGCGAGATGGCGGGTGCGCGGCAGGCTGATCATGGTGGCGCGCTTGTGCCTTGGTTTCGGGGCTTGGGCAATGATAGGGTGGTGCGATGGATGAGGCGCAGAGTGCAGGGGCGACGCCGGCGATGGCGCAATGGTTTCGCGCTAAAGCGGACTATCCGGAGGCGTTGATTTTTTTCCGGATGGGCGATTTTTACGAGATGTTTTTCGAGGATGCCGAAATTGCGGCGGGGGCGTTGGATATTGCGCTGACCGCGCGCGGCCAGCATCAGGGCCAGCCGATCAGCATGTGCGGTGTGCCGGTGGGGCAGCGCGATGTGTATTTGGCGCGGCTGGTGCGGCGGGGTTTTTCGGTGGCGATTGTCGAGCAGATGGAGGTGCCCGCATCGGATAAGGCGCGGGGTGCGGCGCGCGGCGGCAAGACGCTGATCGAGCGGGCGGTGGTGCGGCTGATCACGCCGGGGACGCTGACCGAGGAGGCGTTGCTCGATGCGGGGCAGACGCGGCTGTTGGTGGCGCTGGTCGCGGATGAGCCGGGGGACCAGTATGGCGTGGCCTGGATTGATGCCTCGACCGGGCGCTTTGAAACCGAGGCGGTGGCGCGTGGGGCGTTGGCGGCGTTGCTCGCACGGCTTGATCCGGCGGAGATTCTTGCGGGTCCGACGATTGACCTCGGGCTGTTTGCGGGCAAGCGGGCGCAGGCGGATGGGTTGATCGCGGGTGATCGGGCGCGCGCATTGTTGGCGACGGCGTTTGGGGTGGCCTCGATCGAGGCGTTTGGTGCGTTTAGTGACAGCGAGGTGCGGGCGGCGGCGCTGGCGCTGCGCCATGTGCAGCGCAGCCAGGGCGGGGCGGCGGGCGCGATTAATTTGGTGCCGCCGGTGCGCGTCAGTGAGGCGGGGTTGCTGGCGATGGATGCGGCGACGCGGGCGAGTTTGGATTTGCTACGGGATCGTAATGGTCAGGAGGCGGGGAGTTTGTTTGGCGCGGTGCGCCGGACAGTGAGTGCGGCGGGGGCGCGCTGCCTGGCGCAATGGATTGCCGCACCGCTCGATGATTTGGCGGCTTTGCGTGACCGTCAAGCGCTTTGGCTGGGCTTGGCTGCGATGCCCGGGCGGTTGGCGGCGCTGCGGGTGGCGTTGCGCGGGGCGGCGGATTTGGCGCGGGCGTTGACCCGGCTGCGTTTGGCCGGGGATGCGGTGCGGCCGGTCTCGCCGCGCGATTTGGGGTTGGTGCGCGATGCGCTCGCGGTGGCGGATCAGGTGGATATTGTTCTTGATGGTGCAATGCTGGTTGGGTTTGATTGGCCGGATCGCCCGAGGGGATTGCGGGATGAGTTGACCAGGGCGCTGGTGGCGAGCCCGCCGATCCGGGCGGGGGATGCGCCTGCGATTGCGCCGGGTTTTGATGGTGAATTGGATGGCGAACGGGCGCTGCGCGATGATGCGCGCCAAGTGATTGCGGCGCTGCAGACCGAGTTGGCGCGGCGCTATGGTGTGGCGAGTTTGAAAATCCGCCATCATGCGCAATTGGGCTATGTGATCGAAGTGCCGACGGCTTCGGTGGAGGGGTTGCGGGCGTTTCCTGAGCTGTTGCTGCGGCAGGGTTTGGCGGCGGCGGCGCGGTTTTCGCATCCTGAAGTGTCGGCGTTGGATCAGCGGATTGCCGAGGCGAGCGAGCGGGCGGCGCGGCGCGAGGCGGTGGTGTTGGCGGCGTTGCGGCGGCGGGTTTTGGCCGAGGCGAGTGCGTTGGGGCTGTTGGCGAGTGCGTTGGCGGTGCTCGATGCGGCGCAATCGGCGGCGGATTTGGCCAGCGCGGGGCGGTGGTGCGCGCCGGAATTGAGTGCGGATGCGCAGTTTCAGATTGTCGCGGGGCGGCATCCGGTGGTCGAGGCGGCGTTGGGGGTGGGGCAGCGTTTCATTGCCAATGACAGTGATTTGGGGCCGGAGCGGCGGTTATTATTGCTCACCGGGCCGAATATGGCGGGGAAATCGACGTTTTTGCGGCAAAATGCGCTGATGCTGGTGCTGGCCCAGGCGGGGCTGCCAGTGCCAGCGGAGCGCGCGCTGATCGGGCTGGCGGATCGGTTATTTTCGCGGGTGGGGGCGGCGGATGATTTAGCGGCCGGGCGGTCGACCTTCATGGTCGAGATGATCGAGACGGCGGCGATTTTGAACCAAGCGGGGCCACGGAGTTTTGTGATTATCGATGAGATCGGGCGCGGGACCGGCACGCGTGATGGGTTGGCGATTGCCCAAGCGGTGCTGGAGGCGCTGCACGGAACAATTCGCTGCCGAGCCATTTTTGCAACGCATTTCCATGATTTGGTGCCGTTGGTTGAGACATTGCCGCGTGCGGCGCTGGGGACCATGCGGGTGAAGGAGTGGCGGGGTGAGGTGGTGTTCATGCATGAGGTGATTGAGGGCGCGGCAGGGCGGAGTTGGGGTGTGCATGTGGCGAAATTGGCGGGCGTGCCGCCTTTGGTGGTGCGCCGAGCGGCGGATTTGCTCCAGGCGGCGGAGCGGGGCGAGCCGGCATTGCCGCTGTTCGAGCGTGCGCCGGAGGCGGATAGCGCGACCGAGATGTCGGCGGCGCGAGACGCGGAATTTTTGGCGGCGTTGCGCGCGATCGATCCGGATCGGCTCAGCCCGCGGGCGGCGTTGGAGACAATTTATGCGTTGCGACGAAACTTTCTTGGCGATCCGCCAGCAGACGCGCTAGATGAGTAAGATCATGCAGGATATTCCTATTTATAGTTCCGCTCCGGATCGGGCTTCGAATGGTCCGCAGGATGATCCGGCCGAGCAGGCTGGACCGCGGCCGCAAATTGCGACTGCGCTGGCCGACATATTGGCCGAGGGCGTGCCGCCGCGTGACGTTGCGATTGAGGCGTTTCGTCGGCAATTGATCCGGTTGCAAACCCATGTGCGGCTGCGCTTTGAGGCGGGCGGCCTGGGCGGGTTGGCGGCGGCGCGGCTGCATTCGGGGTTGATGGATGAGTTTTTGACCGGGCTGTGCGGCTATACCGCCACTGCTCAGGGGCTGGATCATGGCGACCGGATGGCGATGGCGGCGACGGGCGGGTTCGGCCGGGCGACGCTGGCGCCGTTTTCCGACATTGATTTGCTGTTTTTGACCGAACATGAACCATCGAGTGCGGTGCTCGGCAGTGTTGAGTTCATGCTGTATTTTTTGTGGGATTTGGGGCTGAAAGTGGGGCATGCGACGCGCTCCACCGCTGATTGTTTGGCGGAGGCGCGGCTGGATGCGACGGTGCGCACCTCGCTGCTCGATGCGCGCTGCATTGCCGGTGATCGGCGTTTGTTTGCGCATTTTCAGGCGGCGTTTCGGGCCGATTGTGCGGCGGAGAGTCCGGCGGGTTATATTACCGCGAAGCAGAATGAACGGACGGTGCGCCATGCGCGGTTTGGCGATTCGCCTTTCATGGTCGAGCCGAACATCAAAGAGGGGCGCGGCGGGCTGCGCGATTTGCAGACGCTGTACTGGCTGTCGCGCTATGTGTTTGGCACTTTTGCGATGACCGAGCTGGTCGGGCCTGCGGCACCGGGTGGCGGGATTTTGACCGAGGCGGAGGCGCGGGCCTGCAAGCGGGCGTGGGATTATTTATGGACCGTGCGGTTTCATTTGCATTACGTCGCGGGGCGGGCGGAGGAGCGGCTGACGTTTGATTTGCAGCCGGTGATCGGGGCGCGGATGGGCTATACCCGGCACGGGCGGCAAGACGGGGTTGAGCGGTTCATGCGCCATTATTTTTTGGTGGTGCGCGAAGTGGCGCGGGTGACGGCGGTGCTGGAGCCGGCCTTGGTGCGGGTGGCGTTGGGGCCGCCAGCTTTGGCCGCGGCGACCGACGCGCCGCTCGCGGATGCGGGATTTGTGCTGGCGGATGGGAAAATTTTGTTTGCACCGGGGCGTGAGCCGACGGCGGAACCGCTGCAATTATTTCGGATTTTGCTGATGGCGCGCGATCGCGGGTTGGTTTTGCACCCGCTGGCGCTGCGCGCGATGATCCGGGGGGCGCGCCAGATTGCGGATTTGCGCCATGACCCGAAGGCGGCGGCGCTGTTCTTGGATTTGTTATGTGGGACGGCGGTGCCCTCGATGAATGGGGCGCGCTGGCTGACGATTTTGAATGAGACGGGTGCGCTGGGGCGGTTTTTGCCGGATTGGCGGCGCATTGTCGGGCAGATGCAGTTTGATAGTTATCATGTGTTTACCGTGGATGTGCATACGATCCAGGCGGTGAATGTGCTCAATGCGATCGAGCGCGGGGATTTGGGCGAGATTGCGCCGGTGGCGAGCGGGATTGCCAAGCATGTGCAGTCGCGCCGGGCGCTGTATGTGGCGATGTTGCTGCATGATCTCGCCAAGGGGCGGGGTGGCGATCATTCGGAATTGGGGGCGGAGCTGGCGCTGACGATCTGCCCGGCTTTGGGGTTGAGCCCGGAAGAGACCGAAATGGTGTCCTGGCTGGTGCTGCATCATTTGCTGCTGAGCCAGACGGCGTTTTCGCGGGATATTGATGATCCGAAGACGATTTTGGATGTGGCGGATTTGGTGCAATCGCCCGAGCGGTTGCGGCTGCTGTTGATTTTGACGGTGGCGGATATTCGGGCGGTGTCGCCGAAAGTGTGGAATGGCTGGAAGGCGACGCTGTTGCGCGAGATTTATGCGCGGGTGAGCGAGGTGCTGGAAGGCGGCTTGGCGACCACCGAGCGGGATGCGCGCATTGCCCGGGTGAAGGATGTGGTGGCGGAATTGCTGGCCGATTGGAGCGAGGCGGACCGCTCGTATTTCCTGGAATTGTTTTATCCGGGCTATTGGCTGGGGTTTGATCCGGAGAGCATTGAGCGGCATGCGCGGTTGATCCGTGAGGCGCGGGCGCGCGAGATGCCGTTGGTGGTGGCGGCGGAACCCTCGCCGGCGCGCGGGGTGACCGAGGTGACGGTGTATACCGCCGATCATTCGGGATTGTTCAGCCGGATTGCCGGGGCGCTGGCTTTGGCCGGAGCGTCGATTGTCGATGCGCGGATTCATACGTTGAATAATGGCATGGCGCTGGATACGTTTTGGATCCAGGATGCGTCCGGCGGGTCGCTCGATGAGCCGCACCGGCTGGCGAAGGTTTCGGCGTTGATTGAGCAGGCTTTATCGGGCCGGTTGCGACTGGCGGCGGAAATTCGCAAATCATCGCGAGGGATTATGGGCGCGCGGATGCGCGCGATCCATGTGCCGCCCCGGGTGGTGATCGATAATCAGGCCTCGAATCGGCACACGGTGATTGAGATTAATGGTCGTGATCGGCCGGGCTTGCTGCATGATGTGACGGCGGCGATCACCGGGCAGGGGCTGCAAATCGCGTCGGCGCATGTAACCACCTATGGGGTGCGGGCGGTGGACGTGTTTTACGTGAAAGATGTGTTCGGGCTGAAAGTGGCGAGCGAGCGCAAATTATCGATCCTGCGGGCGGCGCTGATTGAGGCGCTGGATGACGAGAAACCGCCATCAGCGTAACGCGGTTTCGCGCCGATATATTCGGGAATTGTGATTGAAAGATCTGTCATTTTGCCGAGCAGGCTGATTGACCGGGGGGTGACGCTTTGGTAAACCTTTTGGCTAATCGGTTATCACACCGAAACGGGGAGGGTATCATGCGGTTACAAAAGAATGCGATCCTGAGAAATTTGCTGTGCGGTTCGGCGGTGGCGGCGATGATCGCTGCTGGTGCGCCTCTGGCGCGGGCCGGCGGGAGTGGCGGCAATTTCTATGCGTTTGGTGACAGTCTGGTCGATAATGGTAATATTCCGCGGCTGACGGGGATTCCGTTTCCGGCGAGCCCGCCTTATTATCAGCATGAATTCTCCAACGGGCCGGTTTGGGCGCAATATTTGCCGCAATTGACCGGGTTGGGGTTCCAGCCATCGAATGATTACGGGGTGGGCGGGGCGTTTACCGGACCGCTGGTGATTGGCGGCACCACCTATAACAACATTTCGAATGTTGAGGGTTTCCCGGCGCCGTTGCCGAGTTTTCTGGGCGAAGTTCAGAGTTTTGCGGCGGCGGGTGGACATTTTGGGCCCGGCGATGTGGTGGGTATCTGGGTTGGCGCCAATAACTATTTTGTGGCGGCGGGTGCGGTTCAGGCCAATCCGGCGGCAGCGACGCAGATCATCACCGGTGCGGTGACCACGGCGGTGACCCAGACGGTGCAGGGCATCGAGGAACTCTCGTCGCTGGGTGGGCGCACCTTCATTGTGCAGACCTTGCCGCCGTTGGGGGCGACGCCGCTGTTCAATACCAATCCGCTTGCCGCGTTTGTCGCGAATTCGATTTCGACGGCGCATGATGCGGCATTGACCGGGGCGATTGCGACCCTGCATAATCAAGCAGGGCTTAATATTATTTTGGTCAATCAGACGCAGCTTTTCAGTGAAGTGGCGGCGAATCCGGGTGCTTATGGCTACACCAATATCACCCAGGCTTGCCGGTTGAGTGCGAATTGTTTGGGCCAGCCGCTCTCGGTGCAGAATCAATATTTATATTGGGGCCATGTGCATCCGACCACGCGCACGCATTTTCTGATTGCGCAATATTCGGCCAGCGCGTTGCAAGGGTTTCAGGGCTTGGCGGTGCCGGCGGAATTGCTGCAGCGTGGGGCGACGGCGTTTTCGGATACGATTTCGGCACGGATGGATGCGTTGCGCGGCGGTGCCTCGGGGCTTTCGGTGAATTTGCCGGGGGGGCCGATTTTGGCTGATGCGGCAGCGGGCGATGTGGGGCCGATGGGCGCGATGCCGATGGCGGGGCATCGTTTATCGGTGTTTGTGACGGGCAATTATCAGGCTGGGTATCGCAATGATCAGCCGACCAGCCTCGGATTTCATGATCAGATCGGCACGGTGGCGGCGGGTGCGGATTATCGGTTCACGCCGCATGCGGCCGTGGGCGGTGCGGTGGGCTATGCCGATGAAACCGCGAATGTGAGCGGCGGGGCGACGGTGAAGGCCAATGCCTATCAACTGGCGGCCTATGCGATGTTCGATACGCGGCATTTCTTTTTGAATGCGCAGGCTGATTACGGGATCGATAATTTCTCTCAGCTCAGCCGTCCGGGTGTGCTGGGTCCGCTGACCGCCAAGCCGACCGGCCATACGTTTAGCCTGGTGGCGCAAGCAGGGCTGGTGAAGCATTTCGGCGCGATGGCGATTGGGCCGGTGGTGGGCGTGGATTACACCGAGGCCAATGTGAATGCCTATACCGAGCAAGGTGATGCGGTGTTGACCATGGCGGTGCAAAGCCAATCGCTGACGCGCACCATTGGCAGTGCCGGGTTTGCTGCGAGCACCACGGTGGCGCTGGGTGGGCTGGTGTTGCAGCCGCACGCCTCGATTTTGGGTGAGGCGGAGCTGGATGGCTCGAATGGCGGGTTCTCGAGCGTGTTTACCGATGAGCCGCTGGTGGGCTTGACCACGACCTATACCAATCCGGCGAAGGCCTGGGGTGTCGCCTCGTTGGGTGTGTCGACGGTGGTGGCGGGCCGGATGTCGGTGACGCTTGGATTGGCGAGCACTTTTGCCAAATCCGACGGTGCGCAGCGCATGGTCACGGCTGGGTTGCGCTATCGGTTCTGAAATCGGCCGGATCGGCTCCCTTGTCGGGGGGCGCGATCCGCGCTAGTCCCGCGCTTTGTTCGATGTTGCACGCTATTGGGGGTGGGGTTTCGCGATCCTGGCGCCTGGGCGGGCGTGGTGAAATTGGCAGACACGCCAGATTTAGGTTCTGGTGGCGCAAGCCGTGGGGGTTCAAGTCCCTCCGCCCGCAGGCGCGGCATGGGGCTGTTTTTGGTGTGTTAAAATAAGGATTTCCTTGACGATGCAGGTTACCGAGACCCTGAGTGAAGGGCTGAAGCGCGGCTTTACTGTGGTGATTCCCCAGCAAGAGATGGGCGCACGGCGCGATAAGCGTTTCGCCGAATTGAGCAAGACCATGCAAATGCCGGGCTTTCGGCCGGGCAAGGTGCCGCAATCGCTGCTGCGCAAGCGCTATGGTGAGGCGGTTGATGCGGAAGTGCTCGAAGCCTCGGTGAATGAAGCGACCGATGCGATGCTGGCGGAGCGCAATTTGCGCCCGGCCTTGTCGCCCAAGGTTGATTTGGTCAGCAAGGGTGATGTGGGGGATTTGGAATTTACCATTGAGATGGAGATTCTGCCCGATGTGAGCTTGCCGGATTTGACCAGCCTCGCGCTTGAGCGGCCGGTTTGCCCGGTCAGTGATGAGGATGTGGCGGCGGAGTTGGAAAAATTCGCGCAGTCGCGGGCGACCACTGAGGTGATCGATGAGGTTCGCCCGGTGGCGGAGGGGGAAATTCTCACCGTCGATTTTCTGGGTAAGCGCGATGGCGTGCCGTTTGACGGCGGAGCTGGGCAGGATTCTGACATTGAGATGGGCGGGTCGGGGTTTATTCCTGGCTTTGCCGAGCAGATGCTGGGCATGACGCCGGGCGAGGAGAAGGTGATTACCGTGACCTTCCCGGCCGAATATCAGGCGGCGGAGCTGGCGGGCCAGGAAGCGACCTTTGATATCACCGCCAAGGCGCTGAAGCGCAAAGTGCCGGCGGTGTTGGATGATAAATTCGCTGAGCAGCTCGGCTTTGAGACGCTGGATGATTTGCGCGGGTTTTTTCGTAGCCGGTTGGAGCAGGTGCGCGCCGGGGCGAGCCGGTTGAAGCTGAAGCGGGCTTTGCTTGATCAGCTTTCCGAGCAGGCGGCGTTTGCGGCCCCCGAATCGTTGATTGAGGCGGAGTTTGCTGAGATTTGGCGGCAAGTGGAGATGGAGCGTCAGGCCGGGCGGCTCGATGCGGACGATGCGGCGAAGGATGAGGCGACGCTGCGGGCGGAATATCGGGCGATTGCCGATCGGCGCGTGCGGCTTGGTTTGCTGGTCGCCGAGATTGGCCGGGCGCACAAAATCGAAGTGGTCGAGGCTGATTTGCGCCGCGCGATGATGGCGGAGTTGCAGCGTTTTCCCGGTCAGGAAAAGATGATCATGGAGTTCTATCAAAAGAACCCACGGGCGCTGGACCGGCTGCGCGGGCCGATTTTCGAGGATAAGGTGGTTGATCACATTATCGGCAAGGCGCAGGTGACCGACAAGCCGGTGACGCTCGATGAGCTGATGGACGAGCCCGAAGAGTGACGCCCTGATCGATGGGGACTGGACGTGGGCGGCGCCATCGCTAAGTTAGGGGTGGCGCCGACGCTTTCAGCCCTGCGGATGTGGGGAGAATCGGGCGGTCGGGCTGAGCAAAAGGAATGACGATGATGGATCGGGATCCGGTCGATATTTATATGAATAACCTGGTGCCGATGGTGGTCGAACAGACCGCGCGGGGCGAGCGGTCCTATGATATTTATTCGCGCCTGCTGAAGGAGCGGATTATTTTTCTGACTGGGCCGGTTTATGATCAGGTGGGTTCGTTGATCGCGGCGCAATTGCTGTTCCTGGAGAGTGAGAACCCGACCAAGGATATTGCGTTTTATATCAATAGTCCGGGCGGTGTGGTGTCGGCGGGCCTCGCGATTTATGACACGATGCAATATATCCGCAGCCCGGTTTCGACGGTGTGTATCGGTCAAGCGGCCTCGATGGGCAGCTTGCTGCTGGCAGCGGGCGAGAAGGGCAAGCGGTTTGCGCTGCCGAATGCGCGGATCATGGTGCATCAGCCGTCAGGCGGTGCGCAGGGTCAGGCGGCAGATATCGAAATCCAAGCGCGTGAGATCTTGACGCTGCGACGCCGGTTGAACGATATTTATGTGGCGCATACCGGCCAGACCTTGGAGACGATTGAGACCGCGTTGGAGCGTGACCGGTTTATGTCGGCGGCGGAAGCGCAAAGTTTCGGCATTGTCGATGAGGTGGTGCTGCGCAACCCGGCTTCGGCACCCGAGCCGAAGGCGAAAGAGCCTGCGATTTAGGCAGGGTTGGTAATCGGTGCTTGTGCGATTTTGCACCCGGGTCTAGGTTTAGCAGATTGAGAGGGCGCGTCCGATGGGGGGTGCGCCGCGGGAGCTTGTATGAGCAGTAAGTCCGGAGAGTCGAAGAATACGTTATATTGCTCGTTCTGCGGTAAGTCGCAGCACGAGGTGCGCAAGCTCATTGCCGGGCCGACCGTGTTCATTTGTGATGAATGCGTTGAGTTGTGCATGGATATTATCCGCGAGGAGCACCGGACGCATCTCGTGAAGTCGCGCGATGGGGTGCCGACTCCACGGGAGATTTGCAAGGTTCTGGACGATTATGTGATCGGCCAGGGGCAGGCGAAAAAAGTGCTGAGCGTGGCGGTGCATAACCATTACAAGCGCCTCGCCCATGCGCAGAAGAATAACGATATCGAGATCGCCAAATCCAATATTCTGCTGCTGGGGCCGACCGGTTCGGGCAAGACCTTGCTGGCGCAGACTTTGGCGCGGATTATCGATGTGCCGTTCACCATGGCGGACGCGACGACGCTGACCGAGGCTGGCTATGTGGGTGAGGATGTTGAGAATATCATCCTGAAATTACTGCAAGCGGCGGATTATAATGTCGAGCGGGCGCAGCGCGGGATTGTTTATATCGACGAGGTCGATAAAATTTCGCGTAAATCCGATAATCCCTCGATCACGCGGGATGTGTCGGGCGAGGGTGTGCAGCAGGCTTTGCTGAAAATCATGGAAGGCACGGTCGCCTCGGTGCCGCCGCAGGGCGGGCGCAAGCATCCGCAGCAGGAGTTTTTGCAGGTCGATACCACCAATATCCTGTTTATTTGCGGCGGGGCGTTTTCCGGGTTGGAGCGGATTATTACCCAGCGCGGCAAAGGCTCAGGCATGGGGTTTGGTGCGGAAGTGCGCAGTGCCGAGGAGCGGCGCACCGGCGAGGTGTTGCGCGCGGTTGAGCCGGAGGATTTGCTGAAATTCGGGTTGATCCCCGAATTTATCGGCCGTTTGCCGGTGGTGGCGACTCTGGATGATTTGGACGAGTCAGCGTTGATTGAGATTTTGACCAAGCCGAAAAATGCGCTGGTCAAGCAATATGCGCGGCTGTTCGAGATGGAGGGGGTAAAACTCAACTTCACCGAGGATGCGCTGAAAGTGGTGTCCGCCCGGGCGATTCAGCGCAAAACCGGGGCGCGTGGTTTGCGCTCGATCATGGAGCAGATTTTGATCAATACCATGTTCGATCTGCCGGGACTCGATGGCGTTGAGGAAGTGGTGATCAATGGTGAGATCGCCGAAGGCCGCGGCACGCCGCTCTTTCTCTACGGCAAGGAGCGCGCGGGCGCGGGGTCGTAGGCCGGTCGTCGCCTTGCTGAGGCGACGCTCCGCGCGCGCTTTGGGGCGGGGCGTTGCCAAGATCGTGTGTCAGTCCCATATCGAGATCGTGGCCGGTTGTCCGGCACTGCGCACCGTGCCGAATTCGGGCGGGGCGTGTCGCTCTGGAAAGGTAAAGTAATGTCTGAACCCACCCGTAAACCGAAAACTAAAATCGTCGCACCGCCGCCGGGCGAATCGTTCCCGGTGCTGCCGTTGCGCGATATTGTGGTGTTTCCGCATATGATTGTGCCGCTGTTTGTTGGGCGGGAGAAATCGGTGCGCGCCCTGGAAGGGGTGATGAAGGAAGACAAGCAGATTTTGCTGGTCGCGCAAAAAAATGCCCAGCAGGATGATCCGTCGAGTGCGGATATTTATGATGTTGGGACCATCTCGACGGTGCTCCAATTGCTGAAACTGCCCGATGGCACGGTGAAGGTGCTGGTCGAAGGGGTGCAGCGCGCGCGGCTGACCGGCTTTAAGGAGGTCGATAGCCATTTCGAGGCGTTTGCCGAGCCGATGCCCGATGGTGGCTTGGAGTCGGGCGAGCTGGAGGCGTTGGCGCGCAGTGTGGTGGGTCAGTTTGAGCAATATATCAAGCTGAACAAGAAAATTGCGCCCGAAGTGTTGGTGTCGGTTAATCAGATCGATGATCCCTCGAAGCTGGCCGATACGGTGGCGAGCCATTTGGGCTTGAAGATTGCCGATAAGCAGGAATTGCTGGGGCTGGTTTCGGTCGCCGAGCGGCTGGAGCGGGTTTTTGCCCATATGGAGTCGGAAATCGGCGTGCTGCAGGTGGAAAAGCGCATCCGCAGCCGGGTCAAACGGCAAATGGAGAAGACCCAGCGCGAATATTATTTGAACGAACAGCTCAAAGCGATCCAGAAAGAGCTTGGCGAGGGCGAGGATGGGCGCGACGAGAACGCCGAGCTTGAGGAGAAAATCAAGAGCACCAAGCTGAGCAAGGAAGCACGCGACAAGGCGATGGTGGAGCTGAAAAAGCTCAAGACCATGAGCCCGATGAGTGCAGAAGCGACGGTGGTGCGCAATTATCTGGATTGGGTGCTGGGGATTCCGTGGAAAAAACGCAGTAAAATCAAGAATGATGTGATCGAGGCGGAAGCGGTGCTGAATGCCGATCATTTCGCGCTGGATAAGGTGAAGGAGCGGATTACCGAATATTTGGCGGTGCAGGCGCGCAGCCCGAAACTGCGCGGCCCGATTCTGTGCCTTGTGGGGCCGCCGGGCGTGGGGAAGACCTCGCTAGGCAAGTCGATTGCGAAGGCGACCGGGCGGAATTTTGTCCGGATGTCGCTCGGCGGGGTGCGCGATGAGGCCGAGATTAGGGGTCATCGGCGCACCTATATCGGCTCGATGCCGGGCAAGGTGATCCAGGGGATGAAGAAAGCGAAAACCTCTAATCCTCTGTTTTTGCTCGATGAAATCGATAAATTAGGGGCCGATTGGCGCGGCGATCCGACCTCGGCGCTGCTCGAAGTGCTCGATCCGGAGCAGAATAGCAGCTTCAATGATCATTATCTCGAAGTGGATTATGATTTATCGGACGTGATGTTCGTGACCACCGCGAACAGCCTGAACATGCCGCAGCCTTTGCTGGATCGCATGGAGATTATTCGCATTCCCGGCTATACCGAGGATGAGAAACTCGAGATTGCCAAACGGCATTTGATGCGCAAGCAGGCTGAGGCGCATGGGCTTAAGCCGGGCGAATGGAGTGTGTCCGACGAGGCGCTGCGCGAGCTGGTGCGCACCTATACCCGTGAGGCCGGGGTGCGCAATTTGGAGCGCGAGCTGGCCAATCTGGCGCGCAAGGCGGTGAAGGAGATTGTCACCAAGAAAGTCACCAAAGTGGCGGTGACGGTGAAGAATCTGGAAAAATTCGCCGGTGTGCCGCGCTTCCGCTTCGGCGAAACCGAGGCTGAGGATATGGTGGGCGTGGTGACGGGCCTGGCTTGGACCGAGGTGGGCGGGGAAATCCTGACCATTGAGAGCGTGTTGCTGCCGGGTAAGGGCAATATCAAGCATACCGGCAAGCTGGGCGATGTGATGCAGGAGAGTGTGGCGGCGGCGCTGTCTTATGTGCGGTCGCGCGCGATTCAGTTTGGCATCAAGCCGACCTTGTTCGAGAAGCGCGATATCCATGTGCATGTGCCTGAAGGGGCGACGCCGAAGGATGGTCCCTCGGCGGGGATTGCGATGGCGACATCGATTGTCTCGGTGCTGTCAGGGATTCCGGTGCGGCGCGATATCGCGATGACCGGCGAGATTACCTTGCGCGGGCGCGTGCTGCCGATTGGCGGGTTGAAGGAGAAGCTGCTGGCGGCGTTGCGGGCGGGGATTCGCACCGTGTTGATCCCCAAGGATAATGAGAAAGATCTGGCGGAAATTCCCGATAATGTGAAAGCCGGGCTGGAGATTATTCCGGTTGCGAATGTCGATCAGGTGATTGCGCGTGCGTTGGTGCGTGAGCCGGAGCCGATTGCGTGGGAAGAGCCGGCGGATGATGTGCCAGCGCGGGTGGCGGCGCCGGAAGGGCCGGTATTGCCGCACTGAGCCTGACGGCGATGGCTAGAACGGGGCCTCGGTGGTGGAAACACTGCCGGGGCCTTATTTTTTTGGGGCAATTTGGGCGATTTGGTGCGCAAGCGGGGCAGAAAACCGCGCGGTTGCGTTGACGAGAGGAAATCGGGGCCTCTAGTGTGCGGCGGTTGCCGGGGCTCGATTCGGACCGCCTGTTGTGGTTTGATGATGCTCGCGGCTTCGCAATTTTTGGGAGACAGCCCTGTGAATAAAATGGACCTCGTGGCCGAAGTGGCGGACGCTTCGGATTTGACCAAGGCGAAGGCAACGGAAGTTGTCGATGCCGTGTTCGCGGCGATCGAAGGCGCGCTGAAGGCGAAGCAGGAAGTGCGGCTGGTTGGCTTTGGCACATTCGTGACCGCGACGCGCAAGGCCGGCACGGGGCGCAACCCGCGCACCGGCGAGACGATCAAGATTGCTGAGTCGAGCTCGGTTCGGTTTAAGCCGGGCAAGAGCTTGAAGGATGCGGTGAACTGAGCAGGCCGCGCCATCTCATCCGAACAGATCGGGTCTGACGATCCCATCTATTCGGATGTTGCGGTGTTGAGGGGCGGTTAGCTCAGCGGTAGAGCGTCTCGTTTACACCGAGAGGGTCGGCGGTTCGAAACCGTCACCGCCCATTCCGTATTGATTATGACGATGCGCGGCTCCCAATTTGGTCCTGCTTGACGGGGCTTGGGGGGCGCGATACTAGCCTGTTCATCGCGCTTCGATACCGCGCGGGTGTAGCTCAGTTGGTTAGAGCGCCGGCCTGTCACGCCGGAGGTCGCGGGTTCGAGCCCCGTCACTCGCGCCATCGGAATGTGGGGATCGCCTGCGGTAAATTCATGATTGGTTCAGGGTCGTGTGGTTTACTCGAAAGACGGGTGGTCGGATTGAAGAGGGGGATATTCGCGACAAGCTTGACGAGGGCTTGGTGCGGCACACATTCCAAGAAGCAAGATTGATGGTCGATCGCATAGGTTTGATGTGATTGCGTTACGGATGATGCCTGGGGCATTCTGCCTGGAGCGACCCGTGTTTGGAAAGGATGAAGTCCGATGCAACCGGTTTTATCGCACTACTTCCCGATTTTGGTATTTTTGGGACTGGCGGCGCTGATTGGTGTCGCTTTTGTGTTTGGCTCGCTGTTGGCGGCGAAGCAGCATCCTTATGCCGATAAATTGACCGCGTATGAATGCGGATTTCCGGCGTTCGATGATGCGCGGCGGCGCTTTGACGTGCGCTATTATCTGGTGGCGATTCTGTTCATTATTTTCGATGTGGAGATTGCGTTTCTGTTCCCCTGGGCGGTCAGTTTGGGGCGGATTGGTATGCTGGGTTTCTGGTCGATGATTGGGTTTCTTGCGCTGCTGGGGGTTGGTTTTATCTATGAGTGGCGTAAGGGGGCCCTCGACTGGGCTTGAGCGGGTTAAAGGGTGCGCGGGTCAATGGCGGGATCAGAGACGGTGACAGAGATGCAGAACGCGGAAATTGCCTGGAACCAAGGTTTACTGGCGCCAGGGGCTGAGCAGGACGCGGTGATCCGTGGGATTACCGGCGAGATTGCTGGTAAAGGCTTTGTTGTCGCGAATTTGGACAAGATGGTGAATTGGGCGCGCACCGGCAGCCTTTGGCCGATGACCTTTGGGTTGGCGTGCTGTGCGGTGGAGATGATCCATGCCTATATGCCGCGCTGGGATTTGGACCGGTTCGGGATTATTCCGCGCAATTCGCCCCGGCAGAGTGACGTGATGATTGTGGCGGGCACGTTGACCAATAAAATGGCGCCGGCGCTGCGGCGGGTTTATGACCAGATGCCGGAGCCGCGGTGGGTGATTTCGATGGGTAGCTGCGCCAATGGCGGGGGCTATTACCATTTTTCCTATTCGGTGGTGCGCGGATGCGACCGGATTGTGCCGGTTGATATTTACGTTCCGGGCTGCCCGCCGACGGCGGAGGCTTTGGTGTACGGGATTTTGCAGTTGCAGAAAAAAATTCGCCGCACGGGGACGATTGCCCGTGGCTGAGGCCGAGGATGCGCCGGTGGTGGAGGCTGCGCCGATTGATGCATTTGCGGCATCCTTAGCCATCCTGCCGGGGGTGGGCTCGGTGTTCTGGCAAGGAGCCGAACGGGTGGCGCTGGTGGAGCGCGCGGCCTTGGCTAGCGTGATGATGGTGCTGCGCGATGATCCGCGCTTTGCGTTTCAGCAATGCATGGATGTGTGTGGGGTTGATTGGCCGCAGCGCGGCGAGCGGTTTGACGTGGTGTATCAGCTCTTGTCGCTGACCCGGAATGATCGATTGCGGGTGATCACCACCACCGATGAGACGCAGCCGGTGCCGAGTGTCAGCGGGATTTGGCCCGGCACGGCGTGGTGGGAGCGCGAGGTTTGGGATTTGTTTGGGGTGCAGTTTGACGGGCTGGCCGATCATCGGCGGATCATGACCGATTATGGCTTTGAGGGGCACCCGCTGCGCAAGGATTTCCCGCTGACCGGGCATGTGGAATTGCGCTATGATGCCGACGAGCAGCGGGTGGTTTATGATCATGTTGTGCTGGCGCAGGAATTTCGGCATTTCGATTTCCTCTCGCCCTGGGAGGCGATGACCACGTTACCGGGCGATGAGAAGGCGATTGTCGCGGTGGCGGGCGAGAGGGCGGGCAAGCCATGAGCGACATCGTGAACGAAGCGCCGGGCTTGGTGAAGGCGGACCCCCATACGATCAATCTGGGGCCGCAGCATCCGGCGACGCATGGGGTGTTGCGCTTGGTGCTTGAGATGGATGGCGAGACGGTGGAGCGGGCCGATCCGCATATTGGCTTGCTGCATCGGGGCACTGAAAAGCTCATCGAATTCAAATCCTATATGCAGGCGGTGCCGTATTTTGATCGGCTCGATTATGTCTCGCCGATGTGCTGCGAGCATGCGTTCGCGCTGGCGACCGAGACATTGCTTGGGGTTACCGTGCCGGATCGGGCTCAGTGGATCCGGGTGTTGTTTGCCGAGATCAGCCGGGTGCTCAATCATTTGCTGACTGTTGTGCATTTGGCGTTGGATATTGGCGCGCAATCGCCGAGCCTGTGGGGGTATGAGGAGCGGGAAAAGCTACTGACCTTCCATGAGGCGGCGTCCGGTGCGCGGTTTCATGCCAATTATGTGCGGCCGGGCGGGGTGGCGAAGGATTTGCCGGTGGGCCTTGCGGACGATATTTGGGCTTGGAGCGAGACATTTCCGAAATTCCTCGATGATTTGGAGAATTTGCTGAACGAGAACCGGATTTTCCGGCAGCGTTTGGTCGATATCGGGGTGATTTCGGCACAAGATGCGATTGGTATGGGGTTTTCCGGGCCGAATCTGCGGGCCTCGGGCGTGGCTTGGGATCTGCGGCGTGCGCGGCCTTATGACAAATATGCCGAGGTGGATTTCGAAATTCCGGTGGGCAAGCATGGTGATTGTTTTGACCGCTATTTGGTGCGGATCAATGAGATGCGGCAAAGCTGTAAAATCATCCGCCAGGCGTTGAAGAAAATGCCTGAAGGGCCGATCAAGGTTCAGGATAACAAATTCACCCCGCCCAAGCGTGCCGAGATGAAGCGCTCAATGGAGGCGATGATCCATCATTTCAAGCTCTATACTGAAGGGTATCACGTGCCGGCGGGTGCGACCTATACGGCGGTTGAAGCGCCGAAGGGGGAGTTTGGGGTCTATTTGATCGCGGATGGCAGCAATCATCCGTATCGATGCAAAATTCGCCCGACGGGGTTTGCGCATTTGCAGGCGATGGAGATGATGGCGAAGGGCCATATGCTTGCGGATGCGATTGCGATTCTGGGGTCGATCGATATTGTGTTTGGCGAGGTGGATCGATGAGTATGGACGCAAAACACGTGGATCAGCCAAAGGAATTTGCGTTTGACGCGGTGAGCGAGGCGGCGATTCCGGCGATTATTGCGACCTATCCGGCGGGGCGTCAGGCGAGTGCGGCGATGCCGCTGTTGGATTTGGCGCAGCGCCAGATGGCGCGGCTGACCGGCCATGCTTGGGTGCCGCGCGCGGCGATGGATGTGATTGCGGCGCGGCTGGGTATGGCGCCGATCCGGATTTACGAAGTTGCAACGTTTTACACCATGTTTCACTTGGCGCCGGTTGCGCCGCATCATTTGCAGGTTTGCACCACCACCCCGTGCTGGCTACGCGGATCTGACGCGGTGCATCAGGCCTGTAAGGCTGCGGCGCAGTCCGATCCGGCCTTGTTTAGTGTTGAGGAGATGGAGTGTTTAGGGGCGTGCGTGAATGCGCCGGTTTTGATGATCAATGATGATGTCTATGAAGATTTGGACGGTGCTCGGACGGAGGCGTTGTTAGTGGCGGTGAAGAATGGTGTGGCGCCGCCAGCTGGCTCAACCATTGGTCGGCGTGGTTCGGCGCCTGAGGGTGGGCCGACCACGTTATTCATGGTTGAAGCGGCGGACGGAGCAAAACCCTGATGTTGAGTGATAAGGATCGGATTTTTACCAATCTCTACGGGATGCATGACTGGCGGCTGGCCGGGGCGCGGACGCGCGGCGATTGGGACGGCACGGCGGCGATTTTGGCGCGGGGGCGCGACGCGATTATCGAGGAGGTGAAAAACTCGGGTTTGCGCGGGCGCGGGGGTGCTGGATTTCCGACCGGGCTGAAATGGTCGTTTATGCCCAAGCAGAGCGACGGACGGCCGAGTTACTTGGTGGTCAATGCTGACGAAAGTGAGCCGGGGACATGCAAGGACCGGGATATTTTGCGCTATGACCCGCATAAATTGGTGGAAGGCTGCTTGATCGCTGGGTTTGCGATGGGCGCTAATACGGCGTTTATTTACATTCGGGGTGAGTTCTATAACGAATATTTGCATTTGAAGGCGGCGATTGCGGAGGCGTATGAGGCTGGGCTGTTGGGGCCCGATGCGTGCGGGTCCGGCTGGGCGTTTGATGTGCGGGTGCATCGTGGCGGCGGGGCGTATATTTGTGGTGAGGAATCCGCGCTGTTAGAGAGCCTTGAGGGCAAAAAAGGCATGCCCCGGATGAAGCCGCCATTTCCGGCGGCGATGGGGCTGTATGGTTGCCCGACCACGGTGAATAATGTTGAATCGATTGCGGTGACGCCGACGATTTTGCGGCGCGGGGCGGAGTGGTTTTCGGGTCTGGGACGGCCGAAAAATACCGGGACCAAGATTTTTTGTATCTCCGGCCATGTCAATCGGCCTTGCAATGTCGAGGAAGAATTGGGAATCCCGCTGCGTGAATTGATCGACAAACATGCGGGCGGTGTGCGCGGGGGCTGGGATAATTTGCTCGCGATTATTCCAGGGGGTTCCTCGGTGCCGATGCTGCCGAAATCCATTTGTGATACGGTGTTGATGGATTACGATAATTTGCGTGATGCGCGCAGCGGCTTAGGCACGGCTGCGGTGATTGTTATGGATAAATCCACTGATTTGATCAGGGCGATTGCGCGGCTTTCGGCGTTTTACAAGCATGAGAGCTGTGGCCAATGCACGCCGTGCCGTGAGGGGACGGGGTGGATGATGCGGATGATGAATCGGCTGGTCGAGGGGCGCGCGGAGCTTGCCGAAATTGATTTGTTAGAGCAGGTCACGCGGCAGGTGGAAGGCCATACGATTTGCGCGCTGGGGGATGCGGCGGCGTGGCCGATCCAGGGGCTGTTGCGGCATTTCCGCCCGGTGGTTGAGCAGCGGATCAAGGATTATCAGGCGCAAACTGCGCCGCGCGTGGCGGCGGAATAGGAGCGGACATGGATCACGCCGAACTGACCGAGTCAGTTTGCATTGTGGCATCGGATATCTCCGAATCCCGGTTTACCCAAGTGCGGATGGATCGGGCGGCTTTTACCGATGCGAGCCTTGCCGCGTGTGCGTTCACCGATGTGAATTTGGCGGGGGGCCGGTTTGTGCGCTCGGATTTGTCGGGTGTGGTGATTGAGGACGCGTTGTTGGCGGGCGTGCGGCTGCGCGATTGCAATATGTCGGGTGCGCGGATTGAGGATGTGGCCTTGGCGGGCGCGACGATTACGCACGCGGATTTGTCGGGTGTGAGTATATCGGGCTGCGCGATTGCTGGATTGCATATTGATGGTGTGGATATCGACGCTCTGTTGAGCGCGCATCGGAAGCAGAAATAATGGCCAAGGTAACGGTGGACGGCATCGAGATTGAGGTGCCGAATAATTATAGCGTATTGCAGGCGGCTGAGGCGGCAGGGCGGGAGATCCCGCGCTTTTGCTATCATGAACGGCTTTCGGTTGCGGGTAATTGCCGGATGTGCCTGGTTGAGATTGAGAAAATGCCAAAGCCTGTGGCCTCGTGCGGTCAGCCGGTGGGCGAGGGCATGGTTATTTATACCGACAACGAGAAAATCCGTGCGGCGCGGCGCAACGTGATGGAATTTCTGCTGATCAATCATCCGCTGGATTGCCCGATTTGCGATCAGGGTGGTGAGTGCGATTTGCAGGACGAGGCGGTGGGTTATGGCCGTGCCCGGTCGCGCTATGAGGAAAATAAACGCGCAGTTACCGATAAATATCTAGGCCCGCTGGTGAAAACGGTGATGACGCGCTGCATTCATTGCACGCGTTGTGTGCGGTTTTTGGCTGAGGTGGCGGGTGTGCCGGAATTGGGCGGGACGGCGCGTGGCGAGTCGATGGAAATCACCAACTATGTCGAGCGGGCGCTGAGTTCCGAATTATCGGGCAATATTGTTGATATTTGCCCGGTCGGTGCGTTGACCTCAAAGCCTTATGCGTTTGTGGCGCGCACCTGGGAGTTGAACAAGACCGATAGTATCGATGTGCTCGATGCTGTGGGGACGAATATTCGGGTGGATACCAAGGGTGGTACGGTGCTGCGGATTTTGCCGCGCAGGCATGATGGGGTGAATGAGGATTGGCTTGCGGATAAGGGCCGCCATGCGCCGGTGGATGGGATTAAATATCGCCGGTTGGATCGGCCTTGGCTGCGGGAGAATGGCACGCTGCGCGAGGCGCGTTGGGACGAGGCGTTTGACGCGATTGCGGCGCGCATGCGTGCGGTTGCGGGAGCGCGCATTGGGGCGATTGCCGGCGATCTTTGTGATGTTGAGAGCATGTTTGCGCTCAAGCGGCTGATGGCGGGGCTGGGCTCGGGCAATCTGGATTGTCGCCAGGATGGGGCGGCATTGGATGCGTCGCGCCGTGATTATTACCTGTTCAATACGACAATTGTCGGCATTGATGAGATTGATGCGCTGTTGGTTATTGGCGCGGATATCCGGCGCGAGGCGCCGGTATTGAATGCGCGGATTCGCAGGCGGTGGGCGGATTTGCCGTCATTCCAGGTGGGGCTGATTGGGGCTGAGGTGGATTTGACCTATCCGACGACATGGATTGGCGAGGGTCCGGCGGCGTTGGCTTGCTTGCTGGATGGATCGCATGATTTTGCCAAGATATTGGCTGGGGCGAAGAATCCGGCGGTGATTATTGGCCAATCAGCGCTCACCCGGGCGGATGGCGCGGCGGTGCTCGCGGCATGCTGGCAATTGGCGGTGCAGTTCAACATGATCCGGTCCGATTGGCACGGGTTTAATGTGCTGCATCGGGCCGCGGCGCGTGTCGGCGGGTTGGATATTGGGTTTGTGCCGCAGGCTGGCGGGTTGGATGCGGGCGCGATGCTGGCAGGCGGGGTTGATGTGTTGTGGCTGCTTGCGGCGGATGAGATTGATGCCACGGCGGTCCCTGGGAGCTGCTTTGTGGTGTATCAGGGGCATCATGGCGATGCGGGCGCGGCGCGTGCGGATGTGATTTTGCCGGGGGCGAGTTACCTCGAAAAATCGGGACTGTATGTGAATACCGAAGGGCGCGTGCAGGCGGCTTCGCAGGCTTGTTTTCCACCGGGGGATGCGCGCGAGGATTGGACGATTTTGCGGGCGTTCAGCGAGCATGTTGGTCATCGCTTGGGTTTCGATGCTTTGGCCGGGCTGCGGGCGCAACTGGCGGCAGAATACCCGATTTTTGGTGATATTGGCGATTGCCGACGGTTGGCGAGTTTGGATGTGACCGGGCCGGCTGGTGATCCGGCTGGTATGGGTGCGGATGCGTTTGCCCGGCCGATGCCGGTTTATTATCAGACCGATCCGATCAGTCGGGCAAGTCCGACGATGGCGCGGTGCGTCGCTGAAATTGCAGCGCCGATGCAAGCGGCGGCGGAGTAGTGCTATGAGCACCGGGTTTTTCGCCAGCGATGTGGGGATTTTGATTTTGACGCTGGCCAAGGCGCTGGCGTTGTTGATCCCGCTGCTAATTGGGGTTGCGTATTTGACCTATGCCGAACGCAAGGTTTTGGCGGCGATCCAGCTACGGCGCGGGCCGAACGTGACGGGGCCGTTTGGGCTTGGGCAGCCTTTTGCTGATGCGCTGAAAATGCTGTTCAAGGAAACGATCATTCCCGACGGGGCGAGCCGGACGCTGTTTCTGGTGGCGCCGATGATTACCTTTGGGCTGGCGATTTTGGCCTGGGCGGTGATTCCGGTGAATAATCATTGGGCGATTGCCAATATCAATGTGGGGATTTTGTATTTGTTCGCGATTTCTTCGCTCGGTGTGTATGGGGTGATCATCGCGGGTTGGGCGAGCAATTCGAAGTTTGCGTTTTTGGGTGCGATGCGCAGTGCGGCGCAGATGATTAGCTATGAGGTGTCGATCGGGATTGTTATTCTGACGGTGCTGGTTTGCGTGGGTAGTTTGAATTTGAATGCGATTGTGCTGGCGCAGCGCACCGTTTGGTTTGCGCTGCCGTTGCTGCCGATGTTAGTGGTGTTTTTCATTTCGGCGCTGGCAGAAACCAATCGGGCGCCGTTCGATTTGCCCGAAGGCGAGAGCGAGATTGTTGCCGGGTTTTTTGTCGAATATAGCGCGATGAGTTTTGCGCTGTTCTTTCTTGGCGAATACGCCAACATGATTTTGATGAGTGCGATGACCGCCATTTTATTTTTTGGTGGTTGGTTGCCGATTGCACCGTTCGCGCCGTTCACCTGGATTCCGGGGCCGATTTGGTTCGTGGCGAAGGTGGCGATGGTTTTGTTTGTGTTTTTATGGGTGCGCGCGACCTTGCCGCGCTTTCGCTATGACCAGTTGATGCGGTTGGGCTGGAAAGTGTTTTTGCCGTTTTCGCTGGTTTGGCTGGTGCTGACGGCGGGGGCGCTGGAGGTGTTTGGGTGGTTGCCGCATGTGTAATCGGGGGAGAGTGTGATGGCGCGGCTTGATCGGTTTGCCCGGCAGGCGCTTTTGGCGGAGATTGGCGCGGGGCTTTGGCTTACGCTCCGTTATTTTTTTAAGCCGAAGGCGACACTGAATTATCCGTACGAAAAGAACCCGATCAGCACGCGGTTTAAGGGCGAGCATGCGTTGCGGCGCTATCCGAATGGTGAGGAGCGGTGCATCGCCTGCAAGCTGTGCGAAGCGGTTTGCCCGGCGCAGGCGATTACCATTGAGGCTGAGCCGCGCGCCGATGGATCGCGGCGGACGACCCGTTATGATATCGATATGACGAAATGTATTTATTGCGGCTTGTGCGAAGAGGCCTGCCCGGTCGATGCGATTGTCGAGGGGCCGAATTTTGAATTCGCGACCGAGACGCGTGAGGAGTTGATGTATGACAAGCAGAAATTGCTGGCCAATGGCGATCGGTGGGAGAGCGAATTGGCCAAGCAGATTTTCTTTTATATGTTTGCTGCGGTGCTGCTGGTTTCAGCATGCATGGTGATTACGGCGCGCAATCCGGTGCATTCGGTGTTGTTTCTGATTTTGGCGTTTTTGAATGCGGCGGCGTTGTTTGTGCTGGCGGGGGCGGCGTTTCTCGCGATGGTGCTGGTGATTGTTTATGTCGGTGCGGTCGCGGTCTTGTTCCTGTTTGTGGTGATGATGCTGGATGTGGATTTTATTGCGCTGCGCGAAGGGTTTCAGAATTTTTTGCCGCTCGGTTTGACGGTTGGTTTCATTTTGATGGCGGAGATCGGGTTGTCGCTCGCGGGGTTTGAGGCCTCCGGCACCATGCGTTTGGCGGCGGCGACGCATCGGGTTGCCGGGATGTCGGACGCGGCGGCGATTGGGAATTTGTTATATACCCGCTATTTATACGTGTTCGAGTTGGCCGGGCTGTTGCTGGTGATTGCCATGATCGGGGCGATTGTGCTGACGCTGACCGAGGGCGTGCAGCCGCGTCGGCAGGATTTGGCGCGACAGCATAACCGTGCGATTGCCGATACGCTGACCCTGGTGAAGCCGGCGATTGGCGCGGGAATTGCGCCGTTGCCCGCGAAGGAGGATGTGCCATGAGCCATGGCAGTTTGAACGCATATTTGGTGGTGGGATCGCTCCTTTTGGTGATTGGGATTTTCGGGATTTTTCTGAACCGGAAAAACGTGATCGTCATTATGATGTCGATTGAGTTGATTTTGCTGGCGGCGAATTTGAACTTCGTTGCGTTTTCCTCAGCCTTGCATGATATGGTAGGGCAGATTTTTACGATGTTCGTGTTGGCGGTGGCGGCGGCGGAAGCGGCGATTGGGTTGGCGATTGTGGTGGTATATTTCCGCAATCGTGGCTCAATCGAGGTTGACGACGTTACATTGATGAAGGGCTGATCATGCTGCTCGAAATTGCCGTTTTTGCACCGTTGCTGGGATCGGTTTTAGCGGTTTTGCTGCGGGCGAGCGGATCGCGCGCGGGGGCGGTGTGGTTGAGTGTGGCGTGCATGGCGATATCGGCGATATCGGCGGTGGCGGTGCTGGTGCGACACTTGGTTGATCATGTGACCATGCATGATGTGGCGCTGGGCGCGTGGATCCATGTCGGCAATTTTGTGACGCCGTGGAGTTTGCGCGAGGATACGCTGTCCTTGGTGGTGGTGGTGATGGTGAGCGTGGTTTCGGCGCTGATCCATTTATACAGCGTCGGCTATATGGCGCATGACCGCACGATGCCGCGGTTTTTTGTGTATATTTCTGCGTTTACCTTCGCGATGTTGATGCTGGTGACGGCCAATAATTTGTTGCAGTTGTTTTTTGGCTGGGAAGGCGTTGGGCTGTTTTCCTATTTGCTGATTGGCTATTGGTATGATCGGGCGGCGGCGAATGCGGCGGCGATCAAGGCGTTTGTGGTTAACCGGATTGGCGATTTGGCTTTTTTGATTGGTATTGTGCTGATTTATGCGCAGTTCGGCTCGGTTTCGTTCAACCAGATTTTTGCCGCCGTGCCGCAGATCGCAACCCAAAAATATCATTTGTTTGGTGCATCGATGCCGGTGCTCGATGTTATCGGGGTGCTGCTGTTTATTGGCGCGATGGGCAAATCGGCGCAGATTTTTCTCCATACCTGGTTGGCGGACGCGATGGAGGGGCCGACGCCGATTTCAGCGTTGATCCATGCGGCGACGATGGTGGCGGCGGGCGTTTATATGATTGTGCGGATGTCGCCGCTGATGTCGTCCGCGCCGGCGGCGATGGGCATGGTTGCAGTGATTGGCGGGGCGACTGCGCTGTTTGCCGGGACGATTGGGTGCGTGCAGAACGATATTAAACGGATCATTGCGTATTCGACCTGTTCGCAATTGGGCTATATGTTTTTGGGCGCGGGGGTTGGTGCGGATTCGGCGGCGATTTTTCATATGGTGACCCATGCAATGTTCAAGGCGTTGCTGTTCCTCGCAGCAGGATCGGTCATCCATGCGCTAGCCGACGAGCAGGATGTGCGCAAAATGGGCGGCTTGTGGCGCAAAATGAAGGTGACCTATGCAACGATGCTGGTGGGGGCGTTAGCGTTGGCGGCTATTCCTCCTTTCGCTGGATATTACTCAAAAGATGCGATTTTGGCGGCGGCCTATGCTAATCACGGGACGGCTGCGATGTTTGGCTGGGTTTGCGGTGTCATCGGCGCTGGGTTGACCGCGTTTTATATCAGCCGCCTGATGATCCTCACTTTTCACGGTGCTCCCCGGGGCGATGCGGATGTTCATGCGCACGCCCATGAAAGCGGTTGGATGATGATTGTGCCGCTGCTGGTGCTGGCGGTGGGGTCGATATTTGGCGGTATGGCGTTGGATCGGCCATTTGTGGGGGCGGGGAGTGCGACATTCTGGGGCAGTAGCATTGTGCCGCCAGTGGCGAGCGTGTTGCCGCTGAGCATGCCGATCCCGACCTGGGCGGCCGATTTGCCGTTATTGTTGGCGTTGGTTGGGTTTGCAATCGCCTATATCTTTTATGTTATGCGCCCATCAATGCCGGGGGCACTGGCGAAAGCGATGCCGGGACTTTATCAGTTCTTGCTGCATAAATGGTATTTCGACGAGCTGTATGATTATGTGTTTGTGCAGCCAGCAAAGCGGTTGGCGCGGGTGATTTGGCGCGGCGCGGATGATCAGGTGATTGATGGCGTGCCGACCGGATTGGCGCGGTGGACGACCGATTTTTCAGTGCAGATCGGGCGGGCGCAAAATGGCTCGGTGGCGGTTTATAGTTTTGTGATGTTGCTGGGTTTGCTGGTGCTGCTCAGCCTGTTCTTGGTCATGCGGTGAGGATGATGCGATGATAACCTTGATCGCCGCAGCGCCGATCCTGTCCCTGCTGATTTGGCTGCCGGTGTTGGGGGCGGTGATTATTTTCGCCACCGGTGATGCCAGTGAGGCGAGTGCGCGCAGCGTGCGCTGGGTGGCGTTTTGGACCAGCCTTGTCGAGCTGATTTTGGCGCTCGGGTTGTTAGCGGCGTTTGATTCGCAGCGAACGGGTTTCCAATTTGTCGAGAAATTGGCTTGGTTACCGCATGCCGGTGTGTCGTATCATCTGGGTGTTGATGGGATCAGCTTGTTATTTGTGGTGATGAGCGCTCTGCTCACGCCGATTGCGATTGTGGCGAGTTGGCGCGAGCAGCGGCGGGTGCGCGCCTATATGGCGGCTTTTTTGTTGCTCGAAGCGCTGACTATTGGCATGTTCGAATCGCTCGATTTTTTGCTGTTCTATGTGTTTTTCGAAGGTGTTTTGTTGCCGATGTATTTGATCATCGGCGTCTGGGGCGGCGAGCAGCGGGTGCGTGCGGCGTTGCGGTTTTTCTTGTTCACGCTTGCTGGATCATTGCCGATGCTGCTGGCTTTGGTGTGGATGTGGCATCATGCGGGCACCACCGACATGGTGACATTGATGCACACGTCGATCCCCGCTGCGGTGCAGGATTGGTTGTTCATCGCGTTTTTGCTGGCGTTCGGGGTGAAAGCCGCCGTTTGGCCCCTGCATAGTTGGTTGCCGGATGCGTATGGCGAGGCGCCGGTCGCGGGTACGGTGATGCTGGCGGCGGTGCTGTCCAAAATGGGCAGTTACGGGTTTTTGCGGTTCAGCTTGCCGATGTTGCCGCAAGCGACGCTGTATTTTGCGCCGCTGATGCTGGCTCTGGGCGTGATCGCGATCATTTATTTATCGTTCGCGGCCTTTGCGCAAACCGATATGAAACGCATGATCGCCTATTCCTCGGCGGCGCATATGGGCATGATTGTGGTTGGCATTTTTACCCTCACCGTGGAAGGGATCGAGGGCGCGCTGTTTCAGATGATTTCGCACGGGTTGGTGATTGCGGCTTTGTTTTTGTGTGTTGGCGTGTTGCTCGCGCGGGGGCAGTCCCGCTTGTTGGAGCATCTCGGCGGGCTTGCGGTGCGGATGCCGATTTTTGCAACATTTTTGATGATTTTTGTGTTGGCCAATGTCGGGCTGCCGGGGACATCGGGATTTGTTGGTGAGGTGTTGATCCTGGCTGGTGCGATCAAGGTGAATTTCTGGCTGGCGCTGCTTGCGGGGAGCGGCATGGTGTTGAGCGTGATGTTTATGCTGGTGCTGGTGCGCCGGGTATTGTTTGATCAATCGCGCTCGTCGGTCGTGTTGGCGCCGCCGGATGTGGGGGCAGGGGAGTGGTTGATGTTAGCGCCGTTGGCGGTGTTGGTGCTGGTGCTGGGCATTCATCCTGACGCGTTGACGATCCCGTTCGACCGAGCGGTTCATGGTTTGGTGCAACAGACGGGTGGGGCTTTGGCGATGAAGGCGGATTTGCATCATCGGATGCTGGCGATGGTAACACGATGAGCGCCGGGAGTGGGGTGATTATGTCGGTATTGCCGATTTTATTCATCGGGCTGGGCGGCATGGTGATGTTGCTCGCGGGGGTGTTTGCCCGGCGCGATCATAGTTTTGCGATCACCGCCGCCGCGATCATCGTGCTGGCGCTGGCGGGACGTTTGGTTTTCATCGCGCCGACGGGCGTGGTGTTGCACGGGCTGGTGGTGACCAACGGCTTCACCCGTTTTGCCGATATTTTGGTGTTTCTCGGCGCGATCGGCGCGTTGGCGATTTCGATAACCTATAATAAGCGCGTGGGCATTGGGCAGTTTGAATATCCGGTGCTGGTACTGTTCGCGGTGGTGGGCATGATCGTGCTGATTGGCGCGAATGATTTGCTGAGCCTGTATGTTGGATTCGAAATTCAGTCGCTCGCTTTGTATGTGTTGGCGGCGTTTGCGCGCGGTTCCTTGCGATCGAGCGAGGCGGGGCTGAAATATTTTGTGTTGGGCGCGCTATCGTCGGGCTTGCTGCTTTATGGCATTTCGCTGGTCTATGGCTTTGCCGGCACCACCAGCTTCGGCGGCATCGCTCAGGCATTTAGCGGGGATCATGCCGCGATGATCGGCTCCAGCCTTGGGTTGGTGTTCGTGTTGGTCGGGCTGGCGTTCAAGATTTCGGCGGCGCCGTTTCATATGTGGACGCCCGATGTCTATGAGGGCGCGCCCACCGCGGTGACGGCGTTTTTTGCCACGGCGCCGAAAGTGGCGGTGATGGCGTTGCTCGTGCGGGTGTTGCTCGGCCCGTTTGGCGGCATGTTGATCCATTGGCAGGCGTTGGTGGAAATTCTGGCGGCGGCCTCGATGATTGTCGGCGCGATTGGCGGAATGCGGCAGAATAATATCAAGCGCCTGATGGGGTATTCGGCGATCGGGCAGATGGGCTACGTGCTGATGGGTCTTGCCGCTGGGGATGCGGCGGCGGTGCGCGGGGTGCTGATTTATTTGGCCATCTATGTGGTGATGTCGCTCGGCGTGTTTGGCTGCATCGTGGCAATGAGCCGCAAGGGGCGGCCGGTCGAGCGAATCGAGGATTTGGCGGGTATGGCGGCGGAAGATCCGCGCTATGCGCTGGCGCTCGCGATTTTTATGTGGGGATTGGCGGGGATTCCGCCGCTCGCGGGGTTTTTCAGCAAGCTCTACGTTTTTTTGGCGGCGATCCGCGCGGGGCTCGATGGGTTGGCGGTGATTGGTATTGTCACCAGCCTGATTGCGGCGGTGTATTATTTGCGGGTGATCAAGGTGATGTATTTCGACCGGGGCGAGCCTGGATTTGATGCGCGCACGGTCGGGATGAATGCGGTGATTTACGCGAGTGCGGCGGCAACGGCTTTGTTCATCCTGATGCCAGCACCGATTACCGAAGCCTCGACCTATGCGGCCCACGCGCTGATGAGCGCTGGTTTTTGACGCCGAGCGCACTGCCCCTCCTTGGGGATTTGCACGCCGGACCTTGGCGCATCGAGCGGTTCGCGGAAATTGGCTCGACCTCTGATGACTGCGCTGCGCGGGCGCGGGTGGGTGAGGCGGACGGGCTGGTGTTGCTGGCGGCAACGCAGAATGCCGGGCGTGGGCGCTCAGGCCGGGCATGGGTTTCGCCGGTTGGTAATTTATATATGTCGGTTTTGCTGCGCCCGGCATGTCCGGCTGTGCAAGGCGGGCAGTTCGCGCTGTTGGCGGGGCTTTCGCTCGCCGAGGCCCTCGCCGCCTGTTGGAGCGAGCACCGGGAGATCGGTTTGAAATGGCCGAATGATGTGATGATCGGGCCGGCCAAGCTCGCTGGGGTGTTGCTCGATGCGTCGGTTGATGCGGCGGGAATGATCGAATGGATGGTCATCGGGTTTGGCGCCAATTTGGTTGCAGCGCCCGCACTCCCCGATCGGCGCACGGTTGCGCTCGCGGATTTTGCGCCGCCGCCCTCCCCCGAGGATTTGGCGGTTGCGCTCTTGGCGCGGTTGGCGTTTTGGCGGGCAGATGTGGCGCGGGATGGTGGTGCGGCGCTGCGTAGCGGTTGGTTGGCGCGTGCGCACCCGCTTGGCACCGCCTTGACGGTGGATGGCGGGCGGTTGGCCGGGTGGTTCGAGGGGATTGACGCGGAGGGGAGTTTGCTGCTCCGCATGCAAGATGGTGCAGTGCAGCGCGTGCGCAGCGGGGACGTTGGGCTGCCATGACGCCGCACGCGGGTGGAGAGGAGTGGAGCCAAAATGCTGCTGGTGATTGATGCTGGGAATACCAATATCGTGTTTGCCGTTCATGATGGTGCGCGCTGGCGTGGAATTTGGCGCATCGCGACCGATGCGCCGCGCACGGCGGATGAGTATGGCGTGTGGTTGGAGGCATTGTTTCGGCGCGAGGGGATCGATCCGGCTGCGTTGCAGGGCGCGGTGATCGGCACGGTGGTGCCGGCCGCTTTGTATCATTTGCGGCGGTTATGCCGAGATTGGTTTTCCATTGAGCCGCTGATTGCGGCGGCGACGTTGGATTGGGGGTTTGCGATCAAGGTGGATCATCCTAACGAAGTTGGGGCGGATCGGCTATTGAATGCGCTGGCGGCGCATCATCGTTATGGCGGGCCGTTGGTGGTGATCGATTTTGGCACGGCGACGAATTTTGATGTGGTTGACGCAAATGGTTCCTATATTGGTGGGGTGATTGCACCGGGTGCGAATTTATCGGTCGAGGCGCTGCATCAGGCGGCGGCGCGGCTGCCGCGGATTGGTGTCGGGCGGCCGCAATCGGTCATTGGGCGATCCACGGTGCCGGCAATGCGGTCCGGGATTTATTGGGGATATGTGGGGTTGGTTGAGGGGTTGGTGGCGCGGATCGAGGCGGAATTTGGATCGGCGTTGAAAACCGTGGCAACCGGAGGGTTGGCGCCGCTTTTTGCCGAGGGCAGCGACCGGCTGGGCGCGATCGACCCGGATTTGACCCTGGACGGGCTTCGGCTGCTGGCCGCGCGCAATCCTGCGCCACCGCGCCGGGCGCGGGATATGGATCATGAATGAGGCCTTGTCCGATGGCCTGTGAGATCGGATTTACCATGAACGAGAGATCTAAACTTGACCTTGAAGAATGAGGCCCAAAGCGGCCTGACCTTTGTGCCGCTTGGCGGCACGGGCGAAATTGGCATGAATTTGAATGTGTATGGGATGGATGGCGCGTATCTGGCGGTTGATTGCGGCATGGGTTTTGCCGGGCCGGACGCGCCGGAAGCGGAATTGCTGGTGGCCGATGCGCGCTATTTGATCGAGCGGCGCGACCGGCTGGCCGGGTTGGTGATTACCCATGCGCATGAGGATCATATTGGCGGGATTGCTTGGCATTGGCCCGAACTGCGCTGCCCGATCTATGCGACGCCGTTTGCCGCCGCCTTGATCCGCTCGCGCTTGTCGGAGGCCGGGCTCCTGACGCGGGTGAAATTGCACGAATTTGCGCCGGGGAGCGATTTGACCGTCGGGCCGTTCAACATCAGCACCATCCGTATGGCGCATTCAACGCCCGAAGCGGTCGCTTTGGCGCTGCGCACACCTTATGGCACGGTGTTGCACACCGGCGATTGGAAGCTCGATCCGGAGCCGCTGGTGGGCCCGCCGACCGATGAGGCGGCGTTGCAGGCGTTGGGCGATGAGGGTGTTTTGGCGATGATTTCGGATTCCACCAATGCGGTGGTGGAGGGTCATTCCGGCTCGGAGGCGCTGGTGCGCAAGAGCTTGATAGCGCTGATCGCCGGGATGCGCGGGCGCGTCGCGGTGACGTGTTTTTCCAGCAATATTGCACGAATTTCCAGCGTGATTGCGGCGGCGCGGCAGTCCGGGCGGCGGGTGGCGTTGGTCGGGCGCAGCCTGTCACGCTATGTCGAGGCGGCGCGTGGCGCGGGCTATTTGCGCGATGTGCCGGATTTTGTCGATGAACGAGAGATTAACCGGATTGCCGATGACAAATTGCTGATTTTGGTCACCGGCAGCCAGGGCGAGAAGCGGTCGGCGCTCGCGCGGATTGCGGGCGATCAGCATCGCAGCGTCTCGCTTGGTGAGGGCGACACGGTGATTTATTCCTCGAAAATGATCCCGGGTAATGAGCGGGCGATTGGCGCGGTGCAGGACGAGCTGGTGCGTGCGGGTGTGCGCGTGATGACCGATGGCGATCATATGGTGCATGTGTCCGGCCATCCGGCGCGCGATGAATTGCGCAAATTATATAAATTGGTGCGGCCCCGCTATTTGATCCCGACCCATGGCGAATGGCGGCATATGGCGGCGCAGGCGGAGTTGGCCGAAATTGAGCAGATCGAGACCGTGCTCATGGAAAATGGCGATGTGGCGCGCCTGGCGCCGGGGGCTGTGGATATTATCGAGCAGGTGCCGACCGGGCGGCTCGCGATTGATGGCGACCGGCTGGTGCCGATGCAAGGCGGGGTGATGGCGGCGCGGCGGCGGATGCTGGGTAATGGCGTGGTGATTGGCAGTATTGCGGTGGATCGGGCTGGGATATTGCGCGGGGCGCCCCGGATTACTGCGCCGGGGCTATTCGAGCCGGATGATGCCGGGCTTGCCGCGCTGGCGGAAGATTTTGCCGATGGCTTTGCCGAGTTGCCGGAAGCGGTGCGGCGCAATCCGCAGGCGCTGAACGAGGCGGCGGAATCGACGCTGCGCCGGGTGCTCGGGCGCCGATTCGGTAAGAAGCCGATGGTCAATGTTCAGGTGATTTCGGTATAAGATGAAATTATAAGCATTTTTTGCAGAAATAATTTCATAATGAATATAAATTAGGCAATTAATGAATAATAGCCTTAAATTCATGCGAAAATACTGGAAAAACTGCTTTACCGCGCTGCGGTATCGATGCATCATAATCACAGGATGAAGGTTGGTTCTTCATTCCGCCGTGTGACTGGCGTTTCCTCCCTGAACTTGGCCCGCTGGCCCTATGGTCGGCGGGCATTTTTCTGGGCATAAGCCAGCCCGATGCAGCGCCCCCGAGAACTGACCGATATTACCGCCTGCCGCGCGATTTTCGCGCTTTTGGTGTTTTTATACCATGTCAATTTGCATGTCGGTTTTGCAGGCAGCCTCGGCTGGTTCGCGCCGGTGGTGACCCATGGATATTTGGGCGTTGATGGGTTTTTTATGCTCTCCGGGCTGATTTTGGCGCGGGTTGAGCGGGATATGGTGTTCAGCGTGCAGGGCGTGTTGCGGTTCTGGGGCAAGCGGCTCGCGCGGATTTATCCGGTGCATTTGGCGGTGATTGTGCTGCTGGCGCTGCTGTTGGTTGCGGGGCTGGCTTTGGGGTTGACGCCGCGCGATCCGCACCGGTTTGGCTTGGTGGCACTGCTGGATAATCTGTTGTTGATCCAGGCTTGGGGTTCGTTGCGGCATTTGGCGTGGAATTATCCCGCCTGGTCGATCAGCGCCGAATGGGCGGGGTATTTGCTATTTCCGTTTATTTTGGCGGGGTTGGTCGAGATGTCGACGATGGTGATTGGCACGTTCATCCCGCTTTGTTTCATGGTGTTGGGGTTTTTGTCGTTCCTGCATGGGGGCTTGAACC
Source organism: Acidiphilium sp. 37-60-79 (assembly GCA_002279355.1). GTDB lineage: Bacteria > Pseudomonadota > Alphaproteobacteria > Acetobacterales > Acetobacteraceae > Acidiphilium. The sequence goes on along the minus strand of NCBV01000014.1, from coordinate 18,124 downwards.
AGACTTATCTTGATAGTCTGCCGCGCTTTTTTGTTGAATTTATCGCGGGCATGACCACCGCTTTTATCGTGCCGCTTTGGGCCGATGAAATGCCGGGGCGGGTGTTTGCCGCGATCGGCGCGGCGGGGGCGGTGTTGTCGGTGATGTTTTTGCACGACGCGCTGACGGTGTTTTGGTTGGGCTTGATGCTGGCTGGATTTGCATTCGAGGCGGATGCCGAACGCCCGGCGGTGATTGGCGGCTTTGCGCCGCTGCACCGGTTGGGCGTTCTCTCTTATGCGATCTATATGAGTTTCGCGCCGGCGGAATTGCTGACCTCGCAAGCTTTGCGGCGGCTTGGCCTGCCGGCGGCGACGCATGGCTTGCTCTATGCGGCGATGATGACCGCGATCACGATTGTGCTGGCGCTGGCGCTGCATCAATTGGTCGAATTGCCCGCACGCCGGGCCTTGACCGCGCGGCTTGACCCGCGGCGCGCCGAGGCCCTGGCCGATGGCTCCGTGCCCTTGTAAACAGAGTTTGACTGACCGCTGATTTTGCACAGAACAGGATAGACCATGCGCCTTACCCGCTCGCTGATCCCCACCCTCAAGGAAAACCCGGCTGAGGCTCAGATTGTCTCGCATCGGCTGATGCTACGCGCGGGGATGATCCGCCAGCAATCGGCGGGGATTTATGCCTGGCTGCCGCTGGGTCAGCGCGTATTAAGCCGGATTGCGGCGATTGTGCGCGATGAGCAAAATCGTGCGGGGGTGCAGGAAATTTTGATGCCGACCATTCAGTCGGCCGATTTGTGGCGCGAAAGCGGGCGCTATGACGCGTACGGTCCGGAAATGCTGCGCATTCGTGACCGGCATGATCGCGAGATGTTGTACGGGCCGACCAATGAGGAAATGGTTACCGCGCTGATGCGCGACAATGTGCAATCCTATCGGGATTTGCCGCAAATGCTGTATCATGTGCAGTGGAAATTCCGCGACGAGGTGCGGCCGCGTTTTGGCGTGCTGCGCGGGCGCGAATTTCTGATGAAGGATGGCTATAGTTTCGATCAGGATCAGGCAGGGGCCGTGGCGAGCTATCGGCGGATGATGCTGGCCTATATGCGCACCTTCCGGCGTTTGGGTGTGCGGGCGATTCCGATGCGGGCGGATACCGGGCCGATTGGTGGTGATTTGTCGCATGAATTTCATATTCTGGCGCCGACCGGCGAGAGCGGCGTGTTTTATGATTCGGCATTCGAGGCGATTGATCTGGGTAGTGACAGCTATTCCTATGAGCGGCCCGAGGATCTTGATGCGTTTTTTGCGCAAATGACCGGGCTTTATGCTGCGACCGATGAAAAGCACGATCCTGCGGCTTGGGGCCAAGTTGCTGAGGCGGATCGGCGCGAGGGGCGTGGGATTGAGGTGGGCCAGATTTTTTACTTTGGCACCAAATATAGCGAGACGATGGGCTTTACCGTGGTTGGGCCGGATGGCGCTAAAATCCATCCCGAAATGGGCAGTTACGGGATTGGTGTGTCGCGTCTCGCGGGGGCGATTATTGAGGCGAGCCATGACCAAGCCGGGATTATTTGGCCCGATAACGTGGCACCGTTCCGGGCGGCGATTTTGAATTTGCGCCAGGGTGATGCGGTGACCGATGGGCTGTGCGAGCAGATTTATGCGCGGCTTAGTGAGCAAGATTTGGGCGATCAGGCTTTGTATGATGATCGGCCGGCGCGGGCGGGTGAGAAATTTGCCGATGCCGATTTGCTTGGCCATCCTTGGCAAATTATTGTTGGGCCGCGCGGGGCTGCGAATAATCAGGTGGAATTGAAGCGGCGCGAAACTGGCGAGCGGAGTGAGCTTTCGCTTGAAGATGCACTTGTTCGGGTGCTGTCCTGATGTTTTCCGCTTTTGAGCGGCATGTGGCGTTTCGCTATTTGCGGGCGCGCAAGGGTGAGCGCTTCGTTTCGATAATTGCGATTTTTTCGTTGATCGGCATCGCCCTTGGTGTGGCCACGCTGATTATCGTGATGAGCGTGATGAACGGGTTTCGCCAGGAGCTGCTGGCGCAAATTCTGGGGCTGAACGGGGATATTGGCGTGTTTGGCGTCGGCGCGCCGATTACCCGTTATGACGCGATGGCGGGGCGGATTCAAAAAATCCCGGGCGTCATTAGTGCCACTCCGATTGTGCAGGGCGAGGTGCTGATTACCGGGCCGCATGGCGGGGCGATTGGCGGGGTGGCGCGCGGGATCGAGGCACCGGGATTGATGGCGCTGCGCACCGTTTCGCACCATTTGACTGCTGGATCATTGGCGAATTTCCATGGCCAATCGGTGGCGATTGGTGATGGGATCGCGAGCCAGTTGGGCTTGACGGTGGGCGGCACGGTAACGCTGATTTTGCCGCAGGGCAACGCCACAATCATTGGCACGATTCCACGCATCGAGAGTTTCACCGTCGGGGCGATTTTCCAGACCGGCATGGCACAATATGATTCGAGTTTTATGTTTTTGCCGCTGCACGCGGCACAGACCTTATTTCGGGTTCCACCTGATGGGGTCACCCAATTTCAAGTAACGGTGCGTAATCCGGACCATGACACGGCGATCCGACGCGCGATTTTTGGCGCGCTGCCCGGGCAGAAAATCAACATCGTTGATTGGCAGGACAGCAATAATGCGTTTTTCGCGGCGGTGAATGTTGAGCGTAACGTGATGTTTTTGATTTTGACGCTGATTATTGTAGTGGCTGCTTTCAACGTGGTGTCGTCAATGATCATGATGGTCAAGGATAAAGCAGGGGATATCGCGATCCTGCGCACGATGGGGGCGACGTCGGGCTCGATCATGCGGATCTTTTTTATCGTCGGCGCTTCAGTGGGGGTTGTGGGCACCCTGATTGGCTTTGGGTTGGGCGTCGTGTTTTGCGCGTATATCGAGCAAATTCGTCAAGCGATTCAATCGATCACGGGAACCCAATTATTCAACCCGACCGTGTATTATTTAGAATCATTGCCGGCCAAGCTCGAATGGTCGCAGGTGATTGAGGTGGTGTTGCTCGCGATCTTACTGTCGTTTTTGGCGACTTTGTATCCAAGTTGGCGCGCCGCGCGCACCGACCCGATTGAGGCGCTACGCCATGAGTGAGGCTTTGCAGCTGACCGCGCTGGTGAAAACCTATCGCGAGGAAGGGGCGGTGTTGCAGATTTTGCGCGGTGCGGCGCTGAATTTGCAAGAGGGTGAGATTGTGGCGCTCGTTGCTCCGTCCGGGGCGGGCAAGTCAACCTTGCTGCATGTGGCGGGCTTATTGGACCGGCCGGATTCTGGCGAGGTTGCGATTGCCGGATTGCCCACGCGCAGCCTATCAGATTCCGAACGCACGCGGTTGCGCCGTGAGAAAATTGGTTTTGTCTATCAGGCGCATCATTTGCTGATGGAGTTTACCGCGCAGGAAAACGTGATGCTGCCGCAGCAAATTGCTGGGGTTGCGCACAAGGATGCGGCGCAGCGAGCGCACGAATTGCTGGGTGCTTTTGGTCTGTCATCACGGCTTGGCCATTTGCCCGGAAAATTATCGGGCGGGGAGCGCCAGCGCGTGGCGATTGCGCGGGCTTTGGCGAATCGGCCTGCGCTGCTGCTGGCCGACGAGCCGACTGGCAATTTGGATGTTGGTACATCAAATGTTGTGTTTGAGGAATTGTTGCGTGTGGTGCGCGAGCAGCGTGTTGCGGCGTTGATTGCAACCCATAATCCCGAACTCGCAGCAAGGATGGACCGACAAGTGGTGCTGCGCGATGGGACACTGACCTCATAATCGATGCGTGAAGGAACGATGATGACCCAGCTTGATGAATCGGCGGCGATGGTTTTGGAATTGGTGCGGTTGAGCAATGCGCCGACCACCGATAGCCTGTCACCTTCTGAGGCGCGGGAAGGATTTTTGCGCGCGCGCTTTGTATTCAATCCGCCGTCACCCGAAATCACCGACGTGCGTGATTTGAGTGCGCCAGGGCCGCACGGGCCGATTCCGTTGCGGCTCTATCGCGACGGCACAGATGCGGCGCCGCGCGCCGGACTGATTTATTTTCATGGTGGCGGCTGGGTGATTGGCGATTTGGACACCCATGATGTGGTGTGCCGACAGATTGCCCAATTATCCGGCGCGGTGGTGATTTCGGTCGATTACCGGATGGCGCCTGAGCATAAATTTCCGGCGGCGGTGGATGACGCGATTGCGGCGACGGCGTGGATTTGCGCGCAGGCGACCTCACTCCGGATTGATCCGCAGCGTGTTGCCGTCGGCGGCGATAGTGCGGGGGGCAATTTGGCGACAGTGGTGGCGATTGCGGCCCGCGATCAGGTGGGCCCGAAGCTTGCTGGCCAAATCTTGATTTATCCCTCCGCCGACATGACGGCAGAAACCGAAAGCCACCGGCAATTTCGCGAAGGTTACATGCTGACCCACGCGGTGATGCAGTATTTCCGGGGGCATTATTTGAACAGTGACGCAGATCGCGAAGATTGGCGGGCCTCGCCGAATAAAATCGCTGATTTGGCGGGTTTGCCCTGTGCTTTGGTGATAACCGCCGGGTTTGATCCGTTGCGCGATGAGGGTGAGGCTTATGCGATGCGCATGGTTGCATCCGGTGTGCCGGTGACGATCCGGCGATTTACTGGGCAGATTCACGGGTTTTTAACGATGGGACGCATGGTGGCGCAAGCGGATGCGGCGATTGCGGACGTCGCCGCGTTTTTGCGGATGCTTTAACCCGCGTTTGCTTCGCGCCGGAGTTCGAGCTCTAACCATTGTTCTTCGGCGGTCGCCAAGGCGGTGCGCTGACGGCTGAGTTTTTCGGTGGTGCTGGCAAATTTTTTGGGATTTTTCAGAAATAATTCTGGGTCTGCGAGAACGGCTTCACGCGCCGCGATGTCGGTGTGCAGGGCGGCAATCTCGGTCTCCAGCGTTTTTAACTGATGACGATCTTTGAACGAAAATCCGGTATTGTTTGGTGCAGGGCGCGGCGCGGCGGCGGTTTTGCGTTGAGCGGCGGGCGCCTCGGCGCTACTGCCCCGTTGGGCTAACATATCGCTATAGCCGCCGGCATATTCAATCCAGCGTCCCTGGCCCTCGGCGGCGAGGGTTGAGGTGGCGATGCGGTCGAGAAAATCGCGGTCATGGCTGACCAGCAAAATGGTGCCCGCGTAATCGCTTAGCATTTCCTGCAATACATCCAATGTTTCGAGATCGAGATCGTTGGTGGGCTCATCAAGGATGAGCAAGTTGGAGGGTTTGGCGAGGATGGCGGCGAGCAGCAAGCGCCCGCGCTCGCCGCCGGAGAGCACGCCGACCGGGGTGCGCGATTGCTCCGGGCGAAATAGAAAATCCTTCATATAGCCAATCACATGGCGAAATGTGCCGCCCACCTCTACCTGGTCGCTCCGCCCGCCGGTTAGGGTTTCGGCCAGGGTTTTGCTGGGGTCGAGGGCGGCGCGCTGTTGATCGAGTGTCGCGATGCTGAGATTGGTGCCGATGGTGATTTTGCCTTCATCGGGTGTTTGCAGCCCGGTGAGCAGCTTGAGTAGGGTGGATTTACCCGCACCGTTGGGACCGACAATGCCGAGCCGGTCGCCGCGCAGCACACGGAGAGTCAAATCGCGAATAATCACCTGTTCGCCGAAGCTTTTAGTGATACGCTCAGCATCGAACACGATTTTGCCGGACAAGGCGGCGCTGCTGGTATTCACTTTCAGGGTTGCCGGCGCGCGCTGCTCGGTGCGTTTGCGTTCGCGCAGGGCGGCCAGCTCGGCGACGCGGCGGACATTGCGCTTGCGCCGGGCGGTGACGCCATAGCGCATCCAATCTTCCTCGCGCACAATCTCGCGGCTGAGTTTTTGCGCATCGCGCGCTTCCTGTTCGATCACCTCGTCACGCCAGCTCTCGAAATGGGCGAAACCGCGGTCGATCCGGTTGGTGCGTCCGCGATCAAGCCAGACGATGCTGCGCGAGACCCGTTCGAGCAGGCGGCGATCATGGCTGATCAGCACGATGCCGGCACGCGATTGGCGTAATTCGGCTTCGAGCCATTCGATCGCGGGGAGATCGAGATGGTTGGTTGGCTCATCGAGAAGCAAAATATCGGGTGCTGGGGCGAGCACGCGGGCAATGGCGGCGCGGCGGGCCTCGCCGCCGGATAATTGGCTGGTATCTTCGGCGCCGGTCAGGCCGAGTTGATCGATCAAGCCGCGCGCACGATGGCCGTCGGTCTCCGCGTCTAGCCCGTCCAGCACATAATCGAGCACGGTGGGAAAGCCTGTAAGGTCCGGCTCTTGGGGCAAATAGCGCAGGGTGGCGCCGGGTTGCAGAAAGCGTGTGCCGCTATCGGCGTTGATCGTGCCGGCCGCGATGCGCAGCAGGGTAGATTTGCCCGAACCGTTGCGGCCAACCAGGCAGATGCGTTCGCCGGGGGCAACGCCAATCGTGGCTTGGTCGAGCAGCGGGGCAGCGCCGAGGGACAGGCGGATATCTTGCAGCATGAGCACGGGAGGGGCCATGGGCGACTTGTGGCCGTTGGGATGAGTGATGGCAAGCGTGGATGATGGCATGAAGGGCACAGCCGGGCTATAGCGCGGCGATGTTTCGATTAACCGAAATTCGATTGCCGCTTGATCACCCGCCCGAGGCGCTGCGGGCGGCGGTGCTGGACCGGCTCGGCGTGCATGATGCGCAACTGCGCAGCATGGCGGTGTTTCGCCGGGCGGTCGATGCGCGGCGCAAGGCGGCGATCAAGCTGACTTATACGATTGATGTCGATCTGGCCGACGGGGTGCAGCCGGTTCAGCATCGCCATACCGGGGTGACGCCGGACATGGCGTATCGCGTGCCGCTTGTGCCATTGCCGCGCGCACGGCCGGTGGTGATTGGCACCGGGCCGTGCGGGTTGTTCGCGGCTTTGGTGCTGGCGCAAGCAGGGTTGCGGCCGATTATTTTGGAGCGTGGCAAGAAAGTGCGTGAACGCACGGCCGATACGTGGGGTTTATGGCGGCGCGGCGTGCTGAATCCGGAATCGAATGCGCAATTCGGCGAGGGCGGGGCGGGAACGTTTTCGGATGGTAAATTATATAGCCAGATCAGCGATCCGCGCTATTTGGGCCGCAAAGTGCTGACCGAATTTGTCGCAGCCGGGGCGCCGGAGGAGATTCTCACGGTCGCCCACCCGCATATCGGCACGTTCCGGCTGGTGGGCATGGTGGAGACCATGCGGGCGAGTATTGAGCGGCTGGGCGGGGAGTATCGCTTTGGTGCGCGGGTGACTGATTTGGTGATCGAGCCGGCGGCGGGCGTGCGGCGGTTACGCGGGGTGGTGCTGGCCGACGGCTCGGTGATCGCCACCGATCATGTGGTGCTGGCGATTGGCCATTCGGCACGCGATAGTTTTGCCATGCTGCGCGATCGCGGCGTGCATTTGGATGCGAAGCCATTCGCGGTGGGGGTGCGAATCGAGCATCCGCAATCGCTGATCGACCGGGCGCGGTTCGGCAGTTTTGCCGGGCACCCGCTCTTGGGAGCGGCGGATTACAAGCTGGTGCATCACGCCAGCAATGGCCGGGCGGTGTATAGTTTTTGCATGTGTCCGGGTGGCACGGTGGTGGCTGCGACGTCTGAGCCGGGCCATGTGGTGACCAACGGGATGAGTCAGTATTCGCGCAATGAGCGCAATGCCAATGCCGGGATGGTGGTGAATATCGATCCGGCTGATTATGGCCGTGCTGAGGATGTGCTGGCCGGAGTGGCGTTTCAGCGGGCGCTCGAGGCGCAGGCTTTCGTGGCGGGGGGCGAAAATTATTGCGCGCCGGGCCAGTTATTGGGGGATTTTCTGGCAGGGCGGGCCTCGACGGCGTTCGGTGCGGTTATTCCGTCCTATCGGCCTGGCGTGACGCTGACCGATTTGGCGCCATGCCTGCCGGATTTCGTGGTGGCGGCGATGCGCGAGGCGTTGCCAGCGTTCGGGCGGATGATCCCGGGTTTTGATCGGGACGATGCGGTATTGACCGGCGTCGAAACCCGGACATCCGCGCCAATCCGCATCACCAGGGGGGCTGATGGGCAGAGTTTGAACGTGATCGGCCTGTTTCCTGCTGGCGAAGGGGCGGGCTATGCGGGCGGGATTTTGTCGGCGGCGGTCGATGGGATCAAGGCGGCGGAGGCGGTGGCGCAGAGTTTGGTCTTGCGCTAACCACAGCGGGTGGAGGGCCAAGCAATGGACATGGTGCGGTTTGCCGATTTGGTTGAGTTTCCCGACGAGGCGCAATTGCCGCCGCTCGATCGCGCTAGCCTTGAGCAGGCCGGGCTCAGCGAGGATCAACTGGCTTGGATCCGCGATGGGGTGTTGCTCAAGCGCAAATTCATTCCCGATGATCTGCTCGATGCGTATATCGAGCGCCGTGCCGCTTATCGACCCGGCACAGGCATCAATCGTGCGGGATGGCTGCATGGGCATTGTTATCTCGGCGTGCCGGAATTGCGTGCGGTGGCGCTGTATCCGCCGCTGATGGATATGTTGGCATCGCTGATTGGCGAGGAAATGATTTTTCATCTGGCGCTGACCGGCTGGGTCAGCACCCAGCGCGAATGGCATCAGGATGATTATCTGAACCCCGATTTCGTCAATACATGGTATGCAGCGGTTTGGATCGCGCTCGAAGATATCGATCCGGAAAGTGGGCCGTTCGAATATCTGCCCGGGTCGCATCGCTGGGGCTTGCTGCGCGGCGAGAAAATTCGCACGTTCCTAACCGATGAGGAGCGGGCACGGCGTGAGCCAGGCTCGGGGACGTATCAATGGCCGAAATATGCTGAGCGGTTTGTCACTCCGGCGATCGACGCAAAAATTGCCGAATCGGGTTTGCCGGTGGTGCCGTTTTTGGGGCAGAAGGGCGATGTGCTGATCTGGCATAGCCGGTTGATGCATCGGGGATCACGCTGCAAATCGGATATCCCGCGCCGATCGCTGATTACCCATTATTCGGGCATCAATCATCGGCCTGACATGCTGCTCAAGGCGCGTGATGAGAATGGCCGGGCTTATGCGGTGTTCGATATGCCGCCCGATATTGATTAGATCAATATAGCTTGAGGTTGGGTCACTAGACCCGACCTAACGCTATGAAATTGATCGAAAAAACAAAATTAGAGCGCGTCGTTGTCAAACAATCGCGCTCTCGTATCCCGATTCTGAAATCCGTTGGATTTGGGAATCAGAGTGGACACTCGTCGGCGAGGGTTATCATCACCGGCACGTGATCGGATGGTTTCTCCTGGTCGCGTTCGGCGCGGTCGATCACGACGGTGGTGAGCCGTTCGGTGAGGCGCGGCGAGAGTAGTGCATGATCGATGCGCAGGCCCTGGTTGCGCGGCCAAGCGCCGGCTTGATAGTCCCAGAATGTGTAGAGCGTGTCGTCGGGATGCAGGGCGCGGACGGCATCGGTCAGGCCGAGCCAGATCAATGCGCGAAACGCCGCGCGGGTTTGCGGGCGCACCAGCGCATCGCTGGCGCTGAGCGCGCCTTTGGCGAAATCGGCGTCGGTTGGACACACATTATAATCGCCGATCAGCGCGAAATCCTGTTCCTGGGCGAGTAAATCTGCCGCGTGGCGGCGGAGTGCGTCCATCCAATCGAGCTTGTCCTGATATCCCGCCTCGCCGCCGGAATTGCCGTTGGGGAGGTACAGATTGCCAATCACCAGGGTGCGAAAGCCGATTTCGAGATAGCGCGATTGGCCATCCTGATCGCGGCCGGGTAGCGTGTTGCAGCGCAGCGTCACCGGTTCGCGGGCGAGGATGGCGACGCCATTATAGGATTTCTGGCCATGGATCGTGGCGTGATAGCCGGTGCCCTCCAGCGCTTCATGCGGAAATTGATGCGCCTCGCATTTGAGTTCCTGCAGGAGCAAAAGATCAGGCTGGTTGCGGGTCAGCCAATTGGCCACATGGGTCGCCCGGCTGCGGATTGAATTGACGTTCCAGGTGGCGATGCGGGTCAAGGCAGGTTTAATCGACAGAGAATGAGGTGCCGCAGCCGCAAGAGGTTTTCGCATTCGGGTTTTGCACCGCGAAATACGACCCCATCAGCGTGTCTTTATAATCGAGTTCGGCGCCGTCGAGAAGTTCAAGGCTGGTCGGGTCGATCACCACCCGTGCCCCGTTGCGATCCACCACGATATCTTCATCGCTCACCGCATCGGTCAGGTCGAACTTATACTGAAAACCGTTGCAGCCACCGGCCAGAACTTCGACCCGTAACGCCGCACCCGCTGCGATGGCGGCGACTTGCTTGGCCGCCGCATCGCTGATCCTGAATTTTTCACCCTTGTCCATGGATGAAATATAGGCGCTTGGACGCGTTTGCGCCAGAAGCGTTTGCGGGCCGCTAAGCCTTACCGTGGCAATGCTTGTATTTTTTCCCCGAGCCGCAGGGGCACAGCGCGTTACGAGGCGTTGCGACCCAGGTTTCCGGACGGCTCGGATCAACCGCCTCGGCGCGGTAGCTGGTGAAGGTCGTCGCCGGGCCATCTTGCGAGGCCATGACGGCGGGATCTGCCAGCAGCAGGTCTCCGCCAAACTGGCTGGCTTGCGGATGGGTGGTCATCATCAGGGCCGGGTCGAACGGGGCTTGCGTGTCCTCCGGTTCTCGAGCATGGCGGTGAACAGGATGAAGGCTTCGCGTTTATATTCGTTCAGCGGATCGCGCTGGCCATAGGCGCGCAGCACGATGCCCTGGCGTAGATGATCGAGCGCCAGCAAATGCTCTTTCCACAGATGATCCAGCGTTTGCAGCAAAATCGATTTTTCGATCACCCGGCTGAGCTCGACGCCAAAGGACTCGGTTTTCGCCGCCATATGCGCATCAACACCATCGGCGATGCGCTCGCGCAAATGGCTCTCGTCAATGCCTTCCTCGGCCGCCCAGGCTTCGATCGGGAGCGAGAGATTGAAAATCCGCTCCACATCCTCGGCAAGCTCGGCACTCTGCCATTGCTCGGCATAGGCTTTGGCGGGGATGCGCCGTTCGACGATGGCGGTGATCACATCGGCGCGCATTTCGTTGAAAATATCCGATACATCGTCGGCACGCATGAATTCACGGCGCTGCGCATAAACCTCGCGGCGCTGGTCGTTCATCACGTTATCGTATTTCAATAGATTTTTGCGGGTGTCGAAATTACGCGCCTCGACCTTTTTCTGGGCTTTTTCGAGCGCCTTGTTAATCCAAGGGTGTACAATGGCCTCGCCATTTTGCAGGCCCAGCCGCTCGAGCATCGGGCCCATGCGCTCGGAGCCGAAAATGCGCATCAAATCATCATCGAGCGACAGGAAAAACAACGACGCGCCGGGATCACCCTGACGGCCCGAGCGGCCGCGCAATTGGTTATCCACGCGGCGACTTTCATGACGCTCAGTGCCAATCACAAACAGGCCGCCTGACGCTTTGACCGCGTCATGCGCCGTGTCGATTTCATCACGAATCGCGGCTTCGCGGGTCGTGCGGGCTTCGCCATCCAGCCCCTCAAGCTCGAGCTTGAGGCGCACCTCTAAATTGCCGCCCAGTTTAATATCGGTGCCGCGCCCGGCCATGTTGGTGGCGATGGTCACGGCCCCTGGGGCGCCGGCGTTGGCGACGATCGAGGCTTCCTGCTCGTGAAACCGGGCATTCAACACGTTATGCGCGATGTCGCGCTCTTTCAGCATATGCGAGAGTAATTCGGATTTCTCGATCGATGTGGTGCCGACCAGCACGGGCTGGTTGCGCGCCCGGCACTCATTGATCAGCGTCGCAACGGCCTGATATTTTTCCTCAGCGGAGCGAAAAACCTGATCGTCCTGATCATCGCGGGAGACCGGCACATTGGTTGGGATTTCGACCACACCGAGCTTGTAGATTTCATCAAACTCATCCGCCTCGGTCATCGCCGTGCCGGTCATGCCCGATAATTTCGGATAGAGGCGGAAATAATTCTGGAAGGTGATCGATGCGAGGGTTTGGTTTTCCCGCTCGACGGTAACATGTTCCTTGGCTTCCAGCGCCTGATGCAGCCCATCGGAATAGCGCCGCCCATCCATCATCCGACCGGTGAACTCATCGATAATAATGACTTGGCCGCCTTTGACGATGTAATCGACATCGCGCGTGAACAAAGTATGGGCGCGTAGGCTTTGCTGCACGTGATGCACCAGCGAGACGTTGAACACGTCATACAGATTGCCTTCGGTGAGCAGCCCGGCCTCGGTCAGCATTTGCTCAACCCGCTCGGTGCCGATCTCGGTCAAATTGACGGTTTTGAGCTTTTCGTCCTTGTCGTAATGGGCGGGGTCGGCCGCGAGGATTTTCACCACCTCGTCAACCTTGGCGTAAAGATCGGTCGGCTCGTCCGAAGGACCGGAGATAATCAGCGGGGTGCGCGCCTCATCGATCAGGATGCTATCGACCTCATCGACGATGGCGAAGTTGAAATCGCGTTGCACCATGTCGCTGAGCGCATATTTCATGTTGTCGCGCAGATAATCGAAGCCGAATTCGTTGTTGGTGCCGTAGGTGATGTCGCACGCATAGGCGGCGCGGCGTTCGTCATCTTCGAGGTTGGGCACGATCACGCCGGTGGACAGGCCGAGGAAACCATAAACTTGGCCCATCCATTCCGCATCACGCCGGGCGAGATAATCATTGACTGTCACCACGTGAACACCCTTGCCGGAGAGCGCGTTCAAATAAGCGGCGAGGGTGGCGACCAGGGTTTTGCCTTCGCCGGTTTTCATCTCGGCGATTTTGCCTTCATGCAGCACCATTGCGCCCAGCAACTGCACATCGAAATGGCGCAGCCCGATGGCCCGCCGCGCGGCCTCGCGGCAGGTGGCGAAGGCTTCGGGCAGAATATCATCAAGCGTCGCGCCGGCGGCGAGCTTGGCGCGCAATGCCTCGGTTTGCCCGGCCAGTTCGCTGTCGGACAGTTTTTGAATGCTAGGCTCTAGCGCATTGATCGCGGTGACGCGCCGCTGGAAGGTTTTCAGCAGGCGGTCATTACTGGTGCCGATGATGAGGCGAGCGATACGAGCGAACATTATAGGTCAGTTCCGATACAGCGATTCCGGTGAAGCGGCGTTCCGCAAGGCCGACGGAGTAATGGTGCCAGGCGGTTCAAACAGGTGAAATAGGGGTGTGGCGGCGGCGGGTCAATGAAGCTTCGCTCTGGGCGGCCTTGCAGTGCGGTGCTTTCGTTGGTTTTCCTGGGCGCTGTTCGCCTACGCTTGCGATGCGCGAAAGCTTGCGGCATGGTGCGCCCGCCCGGATTCCCGGGAGTTCCATGGGTCGCGCCGATGGCGTGCGACCGGAAAACCACCCAGGATTTCGAGGATCATGATGTCGCGCTCTGCTCCCTTTCTGATCACTGGCCTGCTTTCTTTAATGGCGTTGGGTGCCGCGACCGGCATTGCGAGCGCTGATCCTGCCGCCAAAGCCGCGCCGAGTGCCACGCCGACGACCGCCACGCCGACGACCACCACGTCAGCGACGGCAACGCAGGCAGCCGCCGCGAAAAAAGTCATTGCTAAAAACCCGGTGGTGGCGACGGTCGATGGGCATGCGATCCATCTGTCCGATGTGGCGCGTGCGGCGCAAGCACTGCCAGCGCAGTTGCAAAATGCAACGCCGCAACAGCTCTATCCGGTGCTGTTGAACCGGCTGATCGAAGAGCGCGCTTTGCTGGTGCAGGCCCGCAAAACCGATATCGCCAAACAAAAGGATATCGAGGCGGCGATGCGCCATGCCCAAGATCGGGTGCTGGAAACGGCTTATTTGCGTGCTCAGGTTGAACCGCATCTGACCAATGCGGCGGTGAGCGCTTACTACAAGGCGCATTATGTCGATAAAAAACAACCGCATCAGGTCAAAGCCAGCCAGATTTTGCTGAAAACCAAAGCGGACGCAGAAAAGGTGATTGCCAAGCTCAAGGGCGGCGCAAAATTTGCCGCCTTGGCCGTCAAATATAACCCGCAAAGCAAGGATGGCGGAGAGCTTGGCTGGTTTACCCGCAAAGACATGGTCAAACCCTTCGCCGATGCGGCGTTCGCGCTTAAGCCGGGCACCTATACCAAAACCCCGGTGCAATCCTCGTTCGGCTGGCATGTGATTATGTCCGAGGGCAAGCGGGTCGAGCCGGTTCCGGCGCTCGCCGATGTGAAAAGCACGATCAAGCGCAAACTGGCCGAGCAATGGATCAATAAAACCATGACCCATGCGCGCGCCAGTGTGAAAATCAGCATGTTCAACCCGGATGGCACCCCAATTAAGCAAACCCCTGTGCCGAGCAGCGCCGCCCCCGCGAAGGCCGGCGCTACACCAGCCGCGCCGAAATAATTCCCCATGGCGGCGCCGATGCCGATCTCGCCCTTGGCGGTCGCGTTTCCGAGATTACTGCCCGTGGCTGGCGTGCGCTTTGCGACGGCGGCAGCGGGTATTCGCTATCGTGGCCGCACCGATGTGATGTTGGCGGAATTTGCGCCCGGCACCACGGTGGCGGGGGTTTTTACGCGGAATCAATGCCCCGGCGCGCCGGTCACCTGGTGTCGGGAGATTCTCGCCGCCGGGCAGGCGCGAGGGCTGTTGGTCAATGCCGGCAATGCCAATGTTTTCAATGGCATTGCCGGGATGAATGCGGTGCGCAGCACCGCTGCGGCAGCGGCCCAGGCTTTGGGATGCCGCAGCGAAGAGATATTTACCGCCTCAACCGGGGTGATCGGCGAGCCAATGCCGGCTGAGCGGATGGTTGCGGTGATGGACGAGCTTGCCGGGCGATTGGACCCGGATCACTGGGATGAGGCCGCCCGATCGATCATGACAACCGACACCTTTCCCAAAGGGGCGACGCGTGTGGCCCGGATTGGCGGCGTCGAGGTGCGCATCAGCGGCATCGCCAAGGGCAGCGGCATGATCGCGCCCGATATGGCGACCATGTTGGCATTCGTGGTGACCGATGCAGCGATTCCGGCGCCGATTTTGCAGTCATTGCTCAAATCCGGCGCGGAGCCGAGTTTTAATTGCATCACCGTCGATTCTGACACATCGACATCCGACACCCTATTATTATTCGCAACCGGCCAAGCGCCGCATCCGCCGGTGCAGGATACACGTGGCTTGGTAGGCTTCCGCAAAGCGCTGATTGCGGTGCTGCATGATCTGGCGCAGGCCGTAGTGCGTGATGGTGAGGGTGCGCAGAAACTGATTGATATTACTGTCACCGGTGCGGTGTCTGCACGCTCGGCGCGGCGGATTGGTCTTGCGATTGCTAATTCGCCTTTGGTGAAAACCGCGATTGCCGGGGGGGATGCGAATTGGGGCCGCATTGTCATGGCGGTGGGTAAAGCGGGCGAACCGGCTGATCGTGATCGGTTGGCGGTGGCGATTGGCGGGGTATGGATGGCGCGTGATGGTCAAATCGTCGCGGGCTACGATGAAACCCCGGTGGTTGCCCATATGCGCGGGTTGGAAATTCGCATCGCGGTGGATCTCGGGCTCGGGCGTGGTCGCGCGCAGGTATGGGGCTGCGATTTGACCCATGGCTATGTCGATATCAACGGCGCCTATCGGAGTTAATCACAACAACGTGATGGTAAACTAAGGCCTGATTGGATCGTTCACGCATCCGTTGTGCGTGGTCGGCGGTAACATCATTACCAACCGATAACATCCAAAACTCAGGAGTTTGTCTATGAAAATGAAGCGCGCATTATTGGCTGCAACGTTCGCGTTCGGCCTCGCGGGGACTGCGTTTGCCGCAATGTCCGGCACGGTCATGGTCGGCGGAGCGCCGATGTATCCGACCAAGAACATTGTGCAAAACGCCGTCAATTCGAAGGATAACACCACACTGGTTGCCGCCGTGAAGGCGGCCGGGTTGGTCCCAGCGCTCGAAGGCAAAGGCCCGTTCACCGTGTTTGCGCCGACCAATGAAGCGTTCAACCGGCTGCCGGCAGGCACCGTGCCGACCTTGTTGAAACCGGCCAACAAGGCAGAGTTGAAGTCGATCCTGCTTTATCATGTCGTGCCGGGTGACTACACGTTCCGCGCGCTAACCGCGTTGATCCGGGGTCATGGTGGCAAGGCGATGCTGAAAACGCTGAATGGCGCACCGCTCACCTTCACGATGAATGGGCCGCATAATATTGTGGTCACCGATGCCAAAGGCGGTTCGGCGAACATTATAATTTACAATGTGAAGCAATCCAATGGCGTGATTCAGGTGATCAATCGCGTGCTGATGCCGTAACCTAGCCGCGATCATCTGTTTGGGTGCGATGCTCTCCCCATCATCGCACTGACTTGGACCAGCGGTCGCATACGATCGCTGGTTCATTTTGGTCGGCAATGCTAGACCCGCCTTTCGTGACCGCATGAAGGGCGCAATTATGCGAGAATTCAACCGCATCCAAGAGTCGCTCCGGCGTTCAGCCGAGCTAAAAGCAGCTTTGGCCGCTGATCCGGCACCGATCATCGCCGTGGTCGATTGCTGTGCTCAGGCGATTGCGGCGGGGCACAAGCTGATGTTTTGCGGCAATGGCGGCTCGGCGGCGGACGCCCAGCATCTGGCCACCGAACTGTTAATCCGCCTGCGCGGTAGCGTGGCGCGCAATTCCTGGCCAGCCTTGGCGCTGACGCTTGACCCGGCAATGCTGACGGCAGCCGGCAATGATTTCGGTTTTGACGAGGTGTTTGCACGGCCTTTGCAGGGGCTGGGACGGGCGGGTGATGTGTTGTTCGGTATCACCACCTCCGGCAAATCAGCGAATATTCTCCGCGCCCTGGAAACAGCGCGGAAGCTCGGGATCACCACGGTTGGCTTGCTCGGCGGCGATGGCGGGCCGGCTCACACTTGGGCATATTATTCTTGAATTGGTCGAAGATCGGCTGATCGGACCGTTGCTATGAGAGTTTTGGTCACCGGCGCTGCCGGATTCATCGGGTTCCATGCGGCCCGCGCCTTGCTTGATCGGGGGGCAACGGTGATTGGTGTGGATGATGTCAATCCGTATTACGATGTCAGGCTCAAGCGGGCACGGCTGGTGCAGCTCGCGCCATATCCGGGTTTTTCGTTCATCCCGCTCGACATTGCAGATCATGCCGCTCTGCGCGCAGCCGTGGGGCCTGTTGAGGTGATTGTGCATCTCGCCGCCCAAGCCGGGGTGCGTTACTCGATCGAGGCGCCATTCGCCTATGCGGCAGCCAATATGACCGGTCATTTGTCCGTGCTGGAACTCGCTCGACATTCTCCGAGCCTGCGCCATTTGGTCTATGCCAGCTCATCCTCGGTCTATGGCGCGGGATCGGCGCTGCCCTATAGCGAGGGGGCGCGGGCGGATCATCCGCTGTCGCTTTATGCCGCCACCAAACGCGCCGATGAGATGATGAGTGTCGCCTACGCGCACCAATTCGGATTGCGCCAGACAGGGTTGCGATTTTTCACGGTCTACGGGCCATGGGGACGGCCGGATATGGCCTATTTCGGCTTCGCCGAAGCGATCATCGAGGGCCGTCCGATCACGCTCTATGACGGCGGCACGCTAAAGCGCGATTTTACCTATATCGATGATATTATTGAAGGTTTACTCGGTGTGATCGATCATCCGCCCACGGCCGATGGCGTCCATCGGCTGTTCAATATCGGCAATCATCGCGCCGAATTGGTCACTGATTTGTTGGCAGCGCTGGAAGGGTCGCTCGGCCGTCGCGCGATCATCACGCATCAACCGCGCCCCGCCGCTGATCCGGTGGAGACGTGCGCCGACATCGCTGCTCTCGCTGAATTGACGGGTTTTTCGCCGAAAACCAGCCTTCGCGATGGTGTGCCGCGTTTCGTGGCTTGGTTTCAGGATTGGTGCGCGCAGAGGGGTTGACGGCGACACAGGATTGTCATATCTCTTGGCCATCGGCGGTGACGTCGGATGTCGCGGTCGGTTTCTGAGTTTCGACGGGATCTATGGTCCCGTCTTTTTGTTCTTTGAGTATTGTGAATAGGCTAGGAAGGGATACGTTGGTGGCGTTTGGCTATTTTTGTATTATTGTGATGCTTGCGTGAGTGGGTATTGCT
>NCBV01000078.1 GCA_002279355.1 Acidiphilium sp. 37-60-79 | reverse complement strand
TTGTCGCGTTCGGTAGTTAATGAGACTTTTTGGGGAAACTCAGGACCAGCCCTGATTTGATACCCTTCATAGCGATCGAAATGCCATAAAGCGCGCAAAAAAATGCCCTTAAAGCTGATAAAAGTACCTTTAATGATGAGAAACGCGACCTCTGGGAGGCGGCTGACAACCGCCACTTCCTGATCGGCTACGCACAGGTGCCGAGCGCCTCGGGCCGCCCCCCCCCCCCCGCTCACCTACCCCACCACGGCCGAACCAAGTCTGCCGCTTCAATGGCGGTCGTGCCTAGAGGTGGCCGGCTCGTTTCGGCGATCCATGTCCTCAGGCAACGGCGTTCGACGAGCTGCGGCGCGCCGACGTGCCCGCGCCGCAATCCGGTTGATGGCGGCCGCACGATCCCGCTTTGCCGAAGCTTTCGACCAGGTCGCATTAGCCCTCGCCAAGGCAACGCTCAGGCGAACCCGCTCTTCTGCCGTTCTCACAGCCTTCTCATGTTTCTCATGAGCTTCGACAACCCGTCCGACACGTTGCGCGAGAACCGCCCCCCATCCCTGCGCGGTAGCGGCAAGCCATGCCCGAGCATCCCCTGATAATCGGCGAACCAACCAAGGCAGATCTGCCGTGATGCCGTCTGGATCGGTATCCCACAAAGTAGTCCGCTCCAAGCGAGCCGGGCATCCACCCGCCATGTCCGTGAGGACGGAACCGATGATGCCAAGTATTTTGAAGCCAGATTGGGGTTCGATTTCAAAAGCCCGATGGGGGCTGCCTAAACTTGTCGTCGAGTCCTCCCTTGCCGCCAGAGGAATCCCGAGCGGCCAACCGAAGACGCCAACAAGATCTCGGACGATGAGAGCAAATTGACTGGCCGGCAAGCCAAAATGCCACAGCCCAGTGGGAGCCACGCCAACCAGCGCCTTCAGGATGGCCGATTGCATCTCCAACGCCGAACGGCGCAGGGCCGAATCGCGCGTCAACCAAAGCATGCCGCCACGCAGCGCCACGATATTTGCGCCATTCCGGGAAGGTTCCCCAGCGTCCACTGGCGAACGGCAGCCGGAACAAATCAAGCGTTGCCGCCCGCTGATCGACGAGAAGCTGCAATGGCCAAAAAAACAGGCCTGGCACAGGCATTCCAGCAGCGAACCGTGGGTCGGGCAGGCGACGCAGCAGCCGAGACGCCAGACGGCGCGTTCATGGACCTCGCCGTACCGTCCAAAATCGTCGCGCACGCACTCCGGACACCAAACCAGCAACGCGCGGTGCCAAGCGCCGGGATCCGGCAAATTCCGTACCGGCACCCGTAGCCCGCTGATCGATGCGCGATCAAGACGTGCCGCTCGCGTCAGGAGGTTCTCCAGGTCGGAATCCTCCCGCCAATCGATCAAGGCGAGCGCCGATCGATCGCCGCCGTACTCGCGCCCACCCCGCAGGCACGCAACCAACTGGTGGGTATCGAGATCATATCGTGCCGCGGTCCGCGCAAGCCAGGATCGTGCGGATTCGCCAGGATACGGCCTCGGCGCCACTGGAAGCGCCTTGCGCTGCGTCATGCCCGGCTCCCCTCGGGTGGCCGGCGAGCACGGGTGGCGCGGCCTGGTGCCG
Source organism: Acidiphilium sp. 37-60-79 (assembly GCA_002279355.1). Classification (GTDB taxonomy): domain Bacteria; phylum Pseudomonadota; class Alphaproteobacteria; order Acetobacterales; family Acetobacteraceae; genus Acidiphilium. Next base: position 2,153 of record NCBV01000078.1, on the reverse strand, counting down.
CTACGCCGCGCCATATCTCGGGATCCTCGAAGCTGGCAAGCTCGATCCGTTCCCGCCCGTTACGGATGGCAGCCACGGCAGCGCGCTCCACGGCCTTGCAGATCCCCAGCGTGACACCGCCCGACCGCGTGGCCAGCATCGCCCGCAACTTCGCCGAATCCACGGGGGACGGCTGGCGCAGCGGCAGACTCCACACCAAACGGGTCACGAAGTCCCGCAGATCCTCACCGGGCGTCCAAGCCGGCAGCTCGATGTCGGTGAACCGACTGCGCAACTGCGCATCCGAGAGCAGCGCATGCCGCGCTTCGGGCACGCCCGCCCCAACCAGCGCCAGCCGCAAATTGTTGGATAGGAAGCGTAGCAGCTGCAGGAACAGCCGCTGTTGCCGCGGGGTGCCGGCAAGAACCGAATTGATCTCGTCAATCACCAGGACGCGTGCGCCGACCTCGCGCAACAGCCGGATGGCCGATGTCCGCAACTGTCCTCCCCCGGCCCAATATCCCGCCGAGGGCGCATCAAGTGCTTCCAGAACCCGATTGAAGAACTCAGCCTCCGTGGGCTGTGGCGCCATCAACATCACGACGACCGGCCGGCGCTGAACGCCGGCCACTTCATCGAAACGCACCGCGTTCTGCCGCTCGAATTTGCGGATCAGCATCGTCTTGCCCATCCCGCTTTCACCCAGCAACAAGAGGTTCTCCATCCGCTCGCGAGGTGGTTGGTCACATGCCTCCTGCAAATAACCGAGCAGACGCTCCGCCGCGGCATGCTGGATCCACCGCTCAGCACGGATATGCGCAATCCGCGCGTCAGCGTCGAGGTGAGCAATCTGCTGGATGTCCGGCGGCAGATGCGCGAACGTGCCAGTCGCCATCACCAGAACTCCACGCCACTGGTAACGCCGTCGCCGGGTATGACAACCTGCGCATCCGGATCATCGTCCGAGGCCGCCGGAGGCGCCGCTGGCGCGCGGATATCAGCGATGGCAAGTTCCCCTCGTACCACCGCACGGCGCGCGGCCTTGCTGCGGTCATACGCCTCAGCGAGCACACGGCGTTGTTCTTCAATTGCCTCGAAAATGGCGTGCTCGTCGACAGTGCGCCGCCCTTCCTCGCGTAACCGATTAATAGCGGATCGATGCTCCCAAAGCGTTACAGCCGACCGGCCGATGTCAGCATAGGGCACCCGGATATGATCACCGCCCGAAAGTTCGACAAACACGGCGCTCAGATCGCGAGGATCATATTTCACGCGCAGCTTATGTCCGCCGCTATTGACGAGGTGTGCCAGGGCGCCATCCTGATACTGCACGTTAAACAGCCGCACGCCGTCGCGGCGGATGACACGTTCCTCAAAAGGCAGGAAATCGAACAACAGCGATTGCGCATCCGCGGGTTCACGAAGAGTCATCCCGTTGACGCCAGCGGCCCATGCGGCAGCCGGGGGCCGACCAAGCGTCTGGTGAACCTCGTTGTGATATGGGCCAAGAACCTCTAGTGCCAAAATTCGTTCGAACTCGCGGAAGGTGAGCACGGATCGACCCTCCGATGGGTAATCGCCACGCGCCCTGACATTAGAGAACGTTGTGCCGGGTAGCGCTTGAACGCGCCCCATCAAGGTTCCCATCAATCGCTCGATATGGCCGCCGTAGCGCGGTGTCGCTGGCGGCCGATAATCAATCCTGACGCCATGCTGCTGGCAGCCGCGCTCGAAAGCCCTGGAATGGAATTCGGCGCCATTATCAACGTGAATGCACTCCGGTAATCCAAACACAGGCCAAGCGAGCTTGATGCCTCTGTCAGCGAGCCACGCGGCCTTTGGCAGGATCGACTGAGTGACCGCGAGAGCCGTGCCCGCCGCACTCGGCGCGTCCAGCGACAGCGTGAGCCCTGCAACTATCCGGGTATGGATGTCCAGCACCAGCGTGAGCCACGGACGCCCGATACAAGCTCGCGTGACATCGTCCACCAGCATGATGTCGACCTTGGTGTGGTCGATCTGCACGACCTGTAGCGGGCGCTCGGTTCGGATACCAGGCTTAACCTGGCGAAACCCAGGGGATTCGCATTTGGAATTTGCTTGACAGGCGGATGAACGCTTGCGCGACACGGGCGTGATCGATTCTACCCTTTGGCGTCGTTAATGATCGCTGG
>NCBV01000077.1 GCA_002279355.1 Acidiphilium sp. 37-60-79 | reverse complement strand
ATAGCGAAAATAAGCGGCCCAGATCCCTGGCCCCAAAATCAGCGTGGTGAGCGCCAGCAGCACCGCCGCCGTCAACGCGCCAACGGCAACGCCCCGCCACCGTTTGCGCGCCAGCAAAACAACGGGCCCGAGCAATGCCATTTGCGGCTTGATCATAGTGAGCGCGGCGCAAAACCCCGCGCGGCCCGGCGCGCTGTCGGCGCGCATGAGCGTGACGGTGAAAAAAGCCGCGGCCAATACGCTGAGTTGGCCGATGCTCGCCGCAAACAGCGCCGCCGGGCTGAGCAATATCGCCGCAATCACCAGCCAGGGCAGCCGCGCCGCCCGCAACAAAGCGGCACTCGCGATGGTCAGACCTACGAGCCACACAGCATCGCCAACCGCCAAGCTGGTTCGGCCCAAAATGAGGGCGAAGGCCAGGCTGGGCGGTGGATAAACCCACGGATTATCGATGAACGGCCTCGGAATATGGGCAGATTCAAATGCGTAAAGCGGTGCCGTGTGATAGGATAAGGCCGGATTAGCGCTCACGCCCAAATGACCCGCCGCCCAGAACATATAAAAATCATTGGCTCCATGATCGAGCGGGATGATCAAGGCATGATCAAAAATATGGGCAATGCATAGAAGATTCCAGGATAGTTCCGGGATCACTGGAAACAGGGCGATCATCCATAAGATGGCGCTCAGCAAATAGGTCTGCCGCTCATTGGCGGCGAGAGTCTTCACTTTGGCACTGCCCGTCGTGCGTCGAGGCACAAAAGCCCCAACCACAGCAGCAGCCCTAAGACCGCTGCGGCACAAGCGCGGCGCTCAAACGGTGGCCGGTAGAAAAAGCGGATTTTGCTCTGACCTTCCGGTAGTTTGATTTGCTGAAACAACGGTGCGGCTTTGCTCACCGCGACGGCGTGCCCGTTAACCCGTGCATGCCAGCCGGAGTAAAAGAGTTCGCGCCGGATCAAGCTTGCGCTATGTGCGCATTGGGCCTGTGCGCTGTTACGTTTTTGTGCCGAGATAACGCACGCGCCATTGGGGCTTGCCGCGTAGTACGGTGCGGCGTGATCCAGCCGATAAATCCACATGATTTTCGAGATGAATACCGGATTTTGCGCGGTGTGTAGCGGGTTGGTATAAGGCGGCGTTAAGATGTAGCGCATACCGAGTGCTTGATAGGCGGGCAGGTTTTGCCGCAGCATGTGGGCGGGTTCGTCTTGGGCAGGCAGAGGATGCCCAGGCGTCCCGACGAAGCTAATCGCCGATTGGTATGGATCGAGATCGCGATGAATAAAAAGGCTCCAGTTCTGTGGAATTGGTAGCATATTCGTATTGATTTCTGAAACTCGATATTGCGAGCCGTAATTTGGCGCAAGCGGCCCAAGACTATAGGCTCGTTGCAATCCTTGATTATTCTGCAGAAATTTAACCCCCGAGAGGTCTAAACGTCCATGGGTTGCTCCCGCAGCCTGAGAGAAGCCGAACCCGACGACGCAGTCAACTATGACAATTGCGGTAACGATTAACCGACGCGGCAATGTAGCAGGTTGGTTTAGTGCGTATAGAACGATAATTCCTCCAATTATCATAACCATATAATATATTAGTTCTGATCGCCAAACAACTGACGGACCAGCAAAAATTGCCTGATCGATCTGAGCGCTGATGATCAGTGAAATGGACAATATGGCGGCCGCCAGTGCATAAATAGAAACCAAAATCGGCTTTGAAAAACCTCTCTGAAACCATTGATCAAATCCAAATACCGCCAGGAGAATGACTGCAAAATCAATGATGGGTTCGGCATAGCGGCGCAATTCAATCAACCTGAGCGGTGGTGCCAAATTGATGAACATCAAAGCCAAAGATAATCCAAAAATCCGCGATTCGAACAGTATAATCCAAATCAACAAGAGCCACCGAACTTTCCGTAAGACGGGACTGGTCGCAAAAAATCCGGAAACGCTGAGCATCACCGGGATTAGTCCAATCCATCCCCCGGTACTGAGGGTGTTCGATATGATGCTTTGTACTTCATGACTCCCGAATTTAGGCGATGCCCAATACCCGCCGATTGGGCCGAATGACCAAGGCAGCATCTGGAATGTTAGGCCTATCACTGGTAGCGCATCAACCGCTGATCCCGTGGCATGAATACCTATTGCGCCCGTTCGCACATATTGAACGAAAGGGATTAATCCTGGAAGAATCAGGATCATGCTCGTGCCAATGGCAGTAGTAAATCGACCGATCATCGCGGGCCATGCGGCGCGTTCCCGGTCCATCAGGCGGACAACGAACCATAGCCCGCCGAATAAATCAGCCAGAAACCCGGTTTCCGGAAATCCGCCATAAAATGAGTAAGCGACGGCAATAATCACCAGCGACCAGCCAGGTGCAAACCGGCGATGGGAGGCAAGGCCAAGCTCGATGCCGAGCAGCAGCAAAGGCAGGAATGGCAACGTATTCGAAGGAGCGTCCGCAAGAATAATAAAGGTCGATGAACAGCCAAACATCGCCCCGCCGAGCAAGGCGGCGAGGCGCGACAGGCGCAGTTGGATCAGCAGCGCATAGGTGAATAATCCAGCCAGCACTTGCATCAGCAGCCGAATCATCAACCAACCGGCGTTGAAATGCAGCAGGAGCGAAAACGGGAGAAAAAACGCACCATTTTGCAATTCGGCGGCCAATGGTGTGCCAACCCCCTGATATGGGTCCCACCAGGGTATCACACCATGCAGCCAATCCTGCGCGCATAAATGTCCTAATGCTTGGGTTGTGTAGCCAATATTCGGATCATACCAATTGGGAAATCCAGGAATCGGTCCGCGCACAACGCCAGTGGCTAGGTTGCTGACGAATAAGGCAGGGTTGTCGCGATAAATCCCAGTGAGAGCCATGGCATTGGCGAGGAGGATGGCGAGAAGCAAGAGCAATACAGAACCTGCATGGCGACGCCAAACATCGTTGAACATGATTGCCGGTCCCATCATCCACATTATGACCTGGTTGGCGGCTGCAACATCGTGCGTGCACTGATCACCCCGAGCAAGATGAAGAACGGTCCAACGTCGATGTGGGTCAAATTATTCAAGAGAACGACGAATGCCGGATACATCAGGAGAATAACATCAATCGCCTCAAGCTTTCGGCGCTCCCAAATCATGATGATAATAGCGAGTGAGAATGCGAATAGATCTTGCATGAAGGCATAGGGAGTCGCCAATAACGCCAGAAAAACCGTCATTGCCACGCGCGCCGATTTGCTGGTTTGGTCGGTTCGCCATAAGCGCCAGCACATGATGGCCGCCACAATGGATGAGAAGGCTTGGCCAGCAAAGGCGGTCGTCAGACTAAAATCCAAGCTCCGTAAGAAATAAAAAATTGTTATGCTTTCAAATTCAAAATTGCCCTCATACATCGGGTCCAATTTCTTGGGGAATGGTAACAGGAGAAGAGATCTACTGGCCGACGATCCTTGGTGGAGATAAAATCTCCAAATATCAGGGCCGAGCGCCCAGCTTGTGATGACACATATCGAGATGGCCGTTGCCAGCCCGGTTCCGACACCGCGCCACCGGCGGCGCGCGAGGAACGCGATCGGTCCAAGCAAGGCGACTTGTGGCTTGAAAATCGTCATGGCGCTGAAACCGCCCGCGAGCCTGGGTTGGCCGGTCATCAACACAAAAAGCGCGCACGGACTTAGGAACGCAGCGATGATAACAAGCCAAGGCAGGCGAGCAATGCGCAAGCATGTGGCGCCAATGGCTGATAACGCCACTGTCCAAAGCGCATAGGCTGGCCAGAATCCAAGACGCCCAATCAACATCGTCAACATCAAACTGGGTGGCGGATAGACAAACGGATCATCATGCCGAAACCCGAACACATGGTGCGCCTCCCAGGGGAGTAAGTGATTTGGCATATAGGCCTGACCCGGCATTGGCCCGGTAGCAAAATGCCCGGCAGTCCAGAACATTGGAAAGTCCGACATTGGCCATGGCGGCAATGTCTGTGCGTTGATCGGCCCGCTGATCCGATGAAGGTGCAAAATCCAACCTATCACCGAGGCTAGGCTGATCAGCGAAAACGGCCAGAGTACACCTAGCATAATATAGGGTAACAGCCGCTGGCGCGGTGCTGCACCGATGGCTTTTCTCATGATTGCCGCCCCCGCAATACCGCCAACGTGATAAACGCAGGCCACATAATTAGTATCGCATCGGCCATGGCGAGCTGACGTCGACGCCAAGCGAGGCTGATAATTGCGAGAGAATAGCCGCACATATCATCCGTGTAGGCGTAGGGCGTCAACAACAATGTCAAGCACGTCACGCCAGCGGTCCGGGCGAGAATATCCAGCCGCTCATTCCGCCAGAGGCGCACACCCCAGATGACCGCGCCCACCGCGCCAAGACCTTGGCCGATGGCGCTTGCCGGGATCGATAAGCCGAAGCTGCGCAGCATCCAAAAGATCGACGCACCTCGGATCTCCCCGCGCCCAGGAAATGGTGCCAGTAACACATCACGCCCGCTCGCCGTACTGGCCATCAGAAAATCCACCCATATCCGCCATCCGAATACCAATGTGGTAAGGCACGCGAGAGTGATGGTCATGGCTGCCGCCGCTGCGAAAGCGCGATAACGCCGATCAGCGAGCAGCAGAAATGGGCTGATCAGCGCTGCTTGCGGCTTCAGTGTCAATGCACCGATTACCGCACCGGCGCGCGTTGGTTGCCGGTCCATCATCAGCAAAGCGGAGAACAAGGCTGCGCCAGTGACGAAACCGAATTGACCCATATTGAGCGACCAGAGCGAAGCGGGCGATGCCAAGGTTAGCATAATGGGTGCCCAGCCCACGCCAGCCCAACGCAAGAGCGCGAGGCCAGCGAGCAGTAAGCCCAGCGTCCAAATAGCGAAGCTCACGATAAGTCCGCTCAACCCAGCCAGCGGCATGATCAGCAGTGTCGGTGGCGGATAATAGAACCGCGTGGTCCGCAAGCCGGTTTCGCGTTGATCGACCGTGCGCGCCAAGGGCGCGTAGTCGCGTCCTGTTTGGCCGCGTAGCACCTTACGGCCCGCGACCCAAAAAGTTCTGAAATCGCCGCTCGCCTCATCGCGAATTTGTGTGCGGCTCATTCCCGCTGGTGGGTTGATTTCATGCGCGATCCAGCGCGCTGTGATCTGCAGCTGCTGGAGGGACACCGGCAGCAAGAATAGGATCAGCAGATACGGCGCAGCTGTCCTAAAAGGGATATCGCGAGAAAGGCGGCTTTGGGCATCCATGCGCGCGTCTTACTAGAATTTAATTCGCCACGCCACAACCATTGAGCGGCGATCCGCGAAGCGTGATCACGGTGCTTCACCCCTAAACATTTGCCGCAAATCGGCGGGTTGCCTCGTTGCTGCCGCCGCTGACGCCTCCCGCGCCCGCAAGGCGGCCCAGAGTAAAATCACCGGCGTGATCTCAGCATGGAGCAGGATACAGATATTAGGGCCAATGGCGGGCCACATGAGCAGCGCGACATCGGCAATGGTTAGTCGTCGGGCGCGCCAGACCAGGGCGGCAAGGGCCAGCGTGTAGCCGCTCATATCATACGTGTAGGCGTAGGGAGTAATGAGCAGCGTCAAGCAAATCGTGATGGCGGCGCGGTTTAGCGGGTCGAACTGCTGATCGCGCCAGAGTTTTGCGCCCCAGACGACCGCGCTCACCGCCCCCAGCGCTTGCCCGGCGAGGCTGATGGACACCGGGAGCGAAAAGCTGCGCAGCATCCAGAAAATCGATACGCCCCAAATCTGCCCGCCCGCCGGGAACGGCGCAAACAGGATTGCGCGTTGGGTTGCCATACCTGCGGCAAAAAAACCCTGCCAGATCGCCCAGCCAAAAACCAGCGTGGTGATCGCGGCGAGCGCCATCGCCCCCGCAGCAGCCGCTGCAAAGACACGATAATGTCGGCCCGCGAGGAGTATGAACGGGCTGATCAAGGCGGTTTGCGGCTTGACAATAAGCGCTCCAATGAGCGCTCCAGCGCGAAGCGGTGCCCGGTCCAGCGTTAGTAGGCTGGCCAGCAACATCGCGTCGGCGAAAAATGCAAATTGGCCGAGGTTGAGCGACCACATTGAAGCGGGGGAAGCCAGCCCCAGGGTAATCGGCACCCAAGCTACGCCGGCCCAGCGCAGCACCAGCACAGCGAGCGCCAGCAGACAAAGCGTCCAAATGGCAAAGCCAACCCGAAAACCACCGATTGTTGCGAGCGGGGTGATCAGGAAGACAGGCGGCGGGTAGAGCCATGGGCTCGGCGCACGACCAAATCGAGCATTGATCGCCTGCGCCGGGTTCTTTGAATAGTCACGACCGGGTTGCCCGCGGAGCGCAAGGCTCCCCGCCGTTGCGAACATTTGAAAATCCGGACTGGCCTCATTGCGCAGTTGGGTCCGTGTCATGCCTGCAGGCCGTGCGATCACATCGGCAAGCCAGTGCCCGGTGAGGCGTAGTTGCAGCAGCGATAAGGGCAGCAGCAAAGCGAGCACCACATAGGGCGCCCAGCGCGATGGGGACATTACGCGTGTTTGCTGCATTGGCGCATCCATGCACGCGTCTTACCGGAATTTAATCCGTCGCGCCACAACCAAAAGTAAGCGCGCCGCAAAGCGTGATTACGGCGCATCCCCTTTCAACATTTGCCGCAAATCGGCGCGGATCGGTTCCGGATCGGCGCCGATGTCGCTCCGCAGCACATC
>NCBV01000076.1 GCA_002279355.1 Acidiphilium sp. 37-60-79 | reverse complement strand
CGCCTTGCGCCCGCGGAATGCGAACACCGCACCATCGAACGGATTCCCGGCAAAATGCTGCTGGATCAGCATGGCCAATCCATCCATCCCTTTGCGCATATCAGTCCGGCCACAAGCCAGATACACCCGAACTCCCGATCCAGGCGCGATCATTGGCCCCTCAGCGCCGCCAGAACCCGGGCCAACGCCATCTGATCAACCGCCGTGCCAACCCGGATAATCGCGCCATTGGGCAACGCAATCTCGATCTGCGCACCCGAACGGGCTCGATCCCGTGATCGCCGCTCACGCGTCGGCGCTGTCGTTCGCTCCTCCGCATCGGCCATACGTTCAGAACCCCGAACCATCGGCATTACCATCGCACGGGCGAAGGTCGGCACCACAGCACCAGCATTATCGCGCACACCAACGCAGCATTGCTGGCGCCACGTGCTCAATTGACCGCTGCTGATGTCGTTGCCCCGTCAAAAACCTCATTCAATTCTTCCTGCATCATGCCGATCAAAATCGGCATCACATCGACTCACGCCAACAAGGTCAGAGAAACAACGCTTACCTTGAAATTGCTGCAGGCGCGGGTGAACACGCTGTCTACAACGCTGCCGCCTTGCCCCACCTACAGTGGCAACCAACTGACTCGGATACCAGCGCCCTTGCTCGTATAGCGGCTTGGCGGGATCATGCTGCACTCGCCAACTTGCTGCCGCCATTGCGACTCGACGCGTCGCATCCAGAGCTATGGCCGGTCGATCGAGCTGATGCGATCGTTAATATCAATATGATCCATATCTCACCCTGGGCGGCGACCCGAGGACTTATGACTGGCGCGTGCCGCCTTCTGAGGACTGACGGCGTGCTCTTCCTTTATGGTCCGTACATCGAGTCAGGCATAGAAACGGCACCCACCAACCTGGCATTTGACCTTGATCTCAAGGCGCGAAACCCGGCTTGGGGGCTTCGCAGTTTGGACGAAGTCGCCGCACTTGCCGCCCAGCATAACCTTGAGCTCTCCGAGCGGCTTGCCATGCCCGCAAATAACCTTGCCCTCATCTTTCGGAGAAAATAGACGCAAAGCTCTCGCGCCTTATGGTCTGCTGGTTTTTTTGCACCTGTTAAATTGCGCCAAACTGATGCTGTATATCCATCTTCGATATATATGAGGCGCTTATGCTAACACGCATGTCATTGTTTCTCTCCAACCGCTTGCAGGCGGTACAATTGCCTACGGCGATGGCTTTCTCCGAAGGGGTTCGCGAAGTTGTTATTGGCTTATGGTGAAACGAATCTGAGAAAGCGAGATGGAAAAAGCCAATGGATGTCATCGCCTTTCGAGCGTCAATTACGTGCGCCGATCCACCTGCAGGCCTCAACCTTGCCCTTCGTGCCCTTTGGTTTGACGCTAAAGGGGATTGGGAGGCCGCACACACCGCCGCGCAGGCCGATAAAGGGGGTGTCGGAGACTGGGTACATGCCTACCTTCATCGCAAGGAAGGTGACGAGAGCAACGCTGCCTATTGGTATCGTCGGGCTCGCAAGCCATTCTTCAACGGTTCTCTTGACGCGGAATGGGAAGAAATAGCTATGGCGCTGTTGGCGCAGTGCAAATTTCCGACAAAGCCGGTCCTGGACTGAATGGCCAGGTAGCTGACGCCTTGTGATCCGGTTCGCTCTTTTGTGCCGGATCACTGACAACCCGCCTTCGGCCCTTTCCCGCATCGAACTGTCCGCTGGCAGAGCAGCGCCCATTTCTGGCATCAATTGGCACCCGATCCCGATCTAATAGCGGACATTAGTGCGAATTTCACATACTGTCCCCGGACGTCCCAGGTTATGATGTGAAAGGAATACAATTGGTGAGACTCGCAGCACCTAAGCCGGCACCACGATATGAAGACCGGTTGATCCTGTTTATCGATTTCCTCGGCTTCAAAGAGATCGTCGGAACGACCGTTTCCGATTCAACTGCTCTGAGTCGCCTGATAGATGCGCTCAACGAAATCGGCAGCATGGGCGATACGCCAGCAGCTTCAAGCCAACGCGTCACTCAGTTTTCAGATTCGGTCGTCCTCTCCTACGCGGTCAACGAGAAGTCAGGCGTGTTTTGGATGATCAACGAGATCGCGCTGACCGTGATTTCGCTTGTTTTCCGAGGCTATCTCCTCCGGGGCGCGGTAACAATCGGCCAGCTTTATCATGAGGATCGGCACGTCGTGGGGCCGGCGATGGTTGCGGCCGTCGAGATGGAATCGAAGGTCGCATGCTTCCCGCGCGTCATCGTCGATCCAGCCGTAATTCAACTCGCGAGGCGTCATCGCCGAGAGGGCCACAGCGCCCACGAAGAAGAGCAATATGTCCGTAGTTTCATCAGCGAAGACGCGGACGGACATCTTTTCATAGACTATGTTTCGTGGAACTCCGTCGTCGCGGTTGCGGGGGCGGAGGACGAGCATTATCCGGAGTATCTCAGACGGCTGAGTGCCATGATTGGAGCGGGATTGGCCCACACGGATGTGCGGGTCGCTCAGAAATATCTGTGGCTCTATCCTCGCTACATCGAAGTGCTGAAGAGTTTCGCGGACATGCCTTCCGACCACCCTTATCGTATTCAAAGTAGGGAATGTTGCGAAGCCATCGTCAACCTACCTGCCTTCAAGAAATTAGCCCGTGAGACAAAGCGTCGGGTCAAAGATACCAAAAAGATGAAGCTCCCGCTGAAGCGGACGAAGCCCAAAAAGGTCGTGTCCGGAAGCCGTTAGGCTCAGGGACGGGACCACGATTCTGCGGTCGGGGCGACCTTGCGGCAGCCTCATTTCCAACCGGCCAGGGAATTCCGGGCCAGAACACAGTTGGCCGCTTGGTGTGACAGGATTTATGATCTCCTGCCTTCTAGGACTGAATGTTGCCATTCAGCTCTCGGCCCTATCCTGCCGCGATTGCACTGACGGCCTTGCCCCGCTATGGTTGATTTAGTCTGAAATTGGCGCGCCGCAGCTCTGGTTGAGTAATAGTCAGTCTTCAGAATCGATAACGATCATTCTGAGCGGATTTTCTCGCTCGAATCGTTCAATAAGTTCTATAATCTTAACTCTTGGGACGCCAACTATTGTATTGTCGTTCCTATACTTTATGCCTATGCCGGCAAACCTAAATGTATTATCAAGGTTTTCGTCCAATTCTTGCTCTTTTCTGAAGAAATACATGGCACCACCACTCATCCCGGCTGGCATTGGTCCCATACTGATTCGGCCTGCGTACTTCAGGAAGGTATCTTTGCGCTCGTAGCTACCAGTTATTTCGGTTTTGTCGTTACCCTTTAATTCAGAAACAATTGTTAGATACTCTATATTTTTGAAATAATATCCGTCTTCCCCGGCGTGAATAAATTGTTTTTCTAAAGCCTCTTTTGATTTAGATCTATGAATTGTCTTGGACTTCGATTTGCTCGCGGGAAATCCTGTCCATGCAAAATACCTCTCTTCGAACCCGGTTAAATCCCCCAAGTTCATATCGAAGTAGTTTTTCCCGTTGAGCATTCTATTGAAGCAGTAACCGATGCGAGCTGACCACCTAGCATTGGCTGAACTGATTGTGGGAGATTGCGTGTTCAAGATTGGGAGCATGCGGTATGGCCGTGGAGGGTTTTCGACAAATTGGTTCTCAGAGCAGTCCTCAGAGCGATAGTAAGGATGGTCCTGATCGCCGGATTGAGCTGATCACGGGGCGGATGCGTCGTCGATCTTGGACGGACGCTGAGAAGGCGGCGATTGTTGCTGAGAGCTTGGTGGCTGGAGCGAAGGTAACGGCGGTTGCACGCCGGCATCAGATCACGCGTGGATTGTTGTGGGCATGGCGTCAGCAGATTCTGGGGGGTTGTGACGCTAAGGCTGGGGCGCATTTTGTGCCACTCTGCCTTTCCACGAACCCTGCTGGATCACGGCCAACGATGATGCCCGATGTGGTTGCGGTTGATCCGGCACCGGGCGCGAGCGCAGGTGATCCTGCGGGGTCGATTGAGATTGAGGCGGGGCGGGCGCGGGTGCGGGTGCGGGGTTGCGTGGACTTGCAAGCGTTGCGTCACGTGCTGACCATGCTTGATCGAGCGTTATGATCCTCGGCCTGCCGACGCGACCGGGGTTGCGGATCATGGTAGCGACCCAGCCGGTTGATTTTCGGCGTGGCATGGACGGGCTTGCATCTCTGGTGACACAAACGCTGACGTTTGATCCGTACACGGGAGATATATTCATATTCCGGTCGAAGCGGGCTGATCGGATCAAGATCCTGATGTGGGATGGTTCGGGTCTATGCTTGATAGCCAAGCGGCTCGAAGCGGGTGGTTTTACGTGGCCACCGGTCCGAGACGGCGTGATCAGTCTGAGTGCGACGGAATTACGCCTGCTGTTTACGGGGTTAGATTGGACAGAATTGGCAAGGCGAACTGCGTTCGTTGCGGCGGTGAGCGCGGAAAAAATATAGAAAATTTCTTGTTTTTTCCTGGCGAAACGGGCCGCTGATCTGGTAGTCTGCAGACATGCCGGAGACACCTATTTCCTCGCATGATCAGACCAGCGCTGCGATGCGGATCGCCGATCTGACGGCGGAAGTGGAGCGGCTGAAGGCTCTGGTCGCCACCCTCTCGCGGGCTTTGTTCGGCGCACGATCCGAGCGCCAACAAGAGATGCCGGATCAACCCAGCCTGCCACTTGACGATCTCAGCGCAACTCCGCCTGAACCGAAACCTTTACCCAAGCCGACAGTGCAAAGCCGCGCGCCGAGCCGACCGGGTCGGCGCAATATCGGCAACCTGCCGGCGCATCTGCCGCGTTATGACGTGACGATCGAACCGGACACCACGACTTGCCCGTGTTGCGCAGGGGTCCTTCACAAGATCGGCGATGATGTCACCGAGCAACTCGACGTGGTGCCGGCTGTTCTTCGGGTTCAGCGGATCCACCGGCCGCGCTATGGCTGCCGGGTATGCGAAACTGCGGTGGTGCAGGCCAAAGCCCGACCGCGCCCGATTGATGGTGGGCTGCCGACCGCGGCACTGCTGGTCCACGTTGCGGCGATGAAGTTTGCCTGGCACCTGCCATTGAACCGTCAGGTCGAGATGCTCGCGGGTCAGGGTATCCACCTCGATCGCTCCACACTGGTGCATTGGATGGCAAAGCTGGCCTGGTGGCTCAAGCCGCTGCATGCGACGCTCGCCGCCACGATCCTGGCCACGCCAAAGTTGTTCTGCGACGACACGCCCCTGCCAGTGCTGGATCGAACCCGACGGCGAACGCGAATTGCGCGTCTCTGGGCCTACGCGATGGATGACCGACCATGGCTCGGGCCAGCACCACCGGCAGTGGTTTATCTATTCACTGACAATCGCAGGGGCAGCGCTGTCGATGATCATCTCGCGGGCTTCAACGGTGTGCTGCAGGTGGATGCTTATGGCGGTTACAACCGACTGACCCGGCACCACCGTCCCGGAGGGGCGGTCACTCTCGCTTATTGTCTCGCGCATGCGCGGCGGAAATATTTTGAGCTATTCGTGGCAACTGGCTGCCCGATCGCGGCAGAAGCATTGCGCCGTATCGGTGTGATCTACGAAATCGAGGCTCGTATCCGCGGCACCAGTGCCGAGAACCGCGTTGCGGTTCGCCAAGCTGAAACGTTGCCGCTCATTGAGGCGCTCAAGCCCTGGCTGATGGATCGTCTGACCGAAATCTCGGTGAAGTCGCCGTTGGCCAAGGCGATCAAATACACGCTCGGTCATTGGGAAGGGCTGTGCGTGTTCCTAACTGATGGCCGGGTCGAGGTCGATTCCAATGTGGTCGAACGGACGATCAGACCGGTTGTGATGACCAAAAAGAACGCTCTGTTCGCCGGGTCTTCGGGCGGTGGCGAGACCTGGGCCATATTGGCATCGCTGATCAACACGGCGCGTCTGAATGGTCTCGACCCCTATGCATATCTGGTCGATGTGCTTGAGCGCATTGTCTCCGGCACGACCAAGGCGAATGCCTTGCACGAATTGTTGCCCTGGATCTGGAAAATATCGAAGACCGAAACCGCGCTGGCCGCATGAGCCAGCGACAATCGCGCCGGGCGTTCCAACCCGCCAAACCAAATCCAACCGCTATGAACCTCAATGTCCTGGATCGCTGGCTGCGGCGCATGCAGCCTGAGGGCAAAATCGACAACGTCTCCATGCTCGACGGCTATGTCACCGCCATTGTTGTCGGCCCAGTCTCGATCCCACCCGATGAGTGGTTTACTGACTTGCTCGGCAGCAAGGGTCGTATCGCATCCGCCCACGGTAAAACGCTTGCCGCCATTGAGGCCATCATCCAAAGGCACAACGCAATCAGCGACATTCTCGCCACCGCGCCACAAAACTACGCGCCGATCTTCCAGCGCGGCGATGATGGCACAGTCTTCGCCGAACCTTGGTGCCTCGGCTTCCTCACCGCCATGCATCTGCGCTGGGCCGACTGGAAGCCGCTGCGCGACCCCGTTCGTCCCGAGTTCTGCCTCACCTCACCGATCTTCTTCCACTGCAGCGACCCTGTCGCAGCAACCCTGCATAGCGTTGAGCAAGAAAGCAGCAACGCCAACCCCGACTTGCGTGAAATCTACCACGCCATCCCAATCGTTGTTCCCGCAATCAGAGAATTCTGGATGCTTCACCGCTTCGCTAGTCCGTGATTGAACCAGCAAATACTCAACGTGGGGCCCTCGCATCGGTTACATATATTGCGTGGCCAATTGCATAATCTCGAATTCTGCTAAAGGTTCCATCGCTATTGAATGTGTGTATTTGCTCGAAATCGACGCCTCCCTCCAGCGCATGTGCAGCAAAAATTATATAGTGAAATCCACTGTACTTAATCAGAGTGCCCGTTGAAGAAAATTTGTAACCACCAAGTTCATCCTTGATGTGTAATGGGATTACAAATCTCTGAGATTGTCTATCATAATCATCAGACAAGTACTGAAACTCGTTGCTCACTCTAACCTCGTCGCTTTGGGGGACCGAATATTAAGCATCAGTAAAGTAACAATTCATTGTAATGCATACAACCTGTGAACCGCTTACCTCGATGGCATAGTAGACGAAATCACCTTGGTGCCAGATGGAGAAAATCCTCTGCGAGTAGTTACAATCGGCATGGGTAGGAAGCCCTAGATCTCTTTACACTGGAGTGAACCCGGCCGCAGAAGGCAGCTTATCTTACGTTCTGCTCCTAACCGGCCTGACCGCTTTCGGCCCGCCTCCGCCATAATCAGACCCTTACCGTCGAGCGTCTAGCTGACCGTTCCGGCTGGATCATCCTAAATTCGGCAGTTTGAAGCTTGCGAATCGGGGCAAATCTGACGGAAATTGGTGTAATGGAAACGATAAATGGGGAAATTTTGGCTCACCCG
>NCBV01000049.1 GCA_002279355.1 Acidiphilium sp. 37-60-79 | reverse complement strand
TTTCCATAATATTTCTTCTGCGACTTTCGAAGGCGCAAGATCGAATATCAATGATCGGCCTGCAACCGCCTACTCTGCCGCTTTGCTGCCGAGTAAATGGTCGGCGAATTTCGCCCGCAGCGCCGTTTTTAGCAATTTGCCGGTGGCGCCGTGCGGTAATTCATCGACGATCACCACATCATCCGGCACCGCCCATTTCGCCACCTTGCCCGCGTAAATCCCGAGCAAATCGTCGCGCGTCGCGGTCGCGCCCGGCCTGAGCGCGACGATCAATAAAGGCCGCTCATCCCATTTCGGATGTTTCGCCGCAATCACCGCCGCCTCGACCACCGCCGGATGCGCCACGGCGATATTTTCCAAATCGATCGAGCTGATCCACTCCCCGCCCGATTTAATCAAATCTTTGCTCCGGTCGGTCAATTGCACAAACCCAACCGGATCAATCATGCCGACATCGCCGGTTGGAAACCACCCTTCGGCATTCACACTCGGCGGCATCCGATAATAGCCGGTCGCGACCCAATGGCCGCGCAGTTCAAAATCCCCTGCCGTCGCGCCATCCCACTCGGCTTCGGCCCCTTCGCGCATGATCCTGATATCAATACCGAACAAAACCCGCCCTTGGCTCAGCCGGTGCCGATGCGCGCTCGGCCCGTCATCGCCCGGAACGGGCGCGGCCATCGAGGCAACCGGGCTGCTTTCGGACATGCCCCAGGCATGCCTGATTTCGACACCCAACGCGCCATAGGCCTCAAACAAAGCTTCCGGACAGGCCGATCCACCGATCAGCAAACGGTAGAGCGAAGTAAATTTTCCCCCGGTTTTGCGCAGATTTTCCAAAACGCCGAGCCAAACCGTCGGCACGCCCGCCGAAACCGTGACGTGCTCGGCTTCAATCAGCTCATAAAGGCTCGCCCCATCCAAAAACCGGCCCGGCAACACCATCGAAGCGCCGCACGCCGCCGCCGCATAAGGCAATGACCACGCATTCACATGAAACATCGGCACCACCGGCATCACCCGGTCCACAGCGCGCAGACCACAAGAATCAGCGGCATTCACCGCCATAGCTTGCAGCACCGTCGACCGATGCGAATACAGCACGCCCTTCGGCTTACCCGTAGTGCCTGACGTGTAGCAAAGCGCACTCGCGGTATTTTCATCAAAGCTGGGCCAATCATAGGCGCCGGTCTCGGCGGCAATCAGCGTCTCATAGGCCAAAACCGTTACCGAACTGGGCAAATCAAGCGCGGGCAGTTCCGCCGCATCGCACAGAAACACCACCATGTTCAGCGTGTCGGCCAAGTTTGGCGCGATGGCCTGGATGATCGGCGCAAAATCCAACTCGGCGAAAATCACCCGATCTTCCGCATGACCGGCAATATAGCCAATATCGTCATGCGCTAGGCGAGGATTGATGGTGTTGACCACCGCCCCCATGCCGGAAATGGCGAAATATAATTCGACATGCCGATGGCTGTTCCAGCCCAGCGTGGCGACCCGATCACCGAATGCAACGCCAAGCCGGGTAAGCGCCTGGGCCAATTGCTTGGCGCGATGCTCGGTTTCACGATAGGATTGCCGATGAATGCGCCCCGGTAATTTGGCGACAATTTCAGCCCGAGGGTGATGTCGCGCCGCATGACGGATCAGATCAGAGATCAATAATGGCGCATGCTGCATCAAACCACGCATCAAACCCTCCCTTAGCCTTATTTTATGATTGATACTCCCATTATTCGTAGAATAAAGCTAGATCCAGCGGACGCGTCGAGCGCATTCAGCCTTTCGCTGTTACCCCACGATCCCCGCGACCAGATCCAAGGCACCTTGCAGCATGAAGGAAGCCGCTGCCGCATCGACTCGCGCCGCTCGTTTTGCTCGGGTCACATCTGCCGCGATCATCGCCCGATTGGCCGCCGCCGATGATAGGCGTTCATCCATCATCGCCACCGGCAACCGCGTGGCGGCGGCGAGCGCATGGGCCCAGTCCCGTGCGGCCTGGGCTGCCGGGCCGAGCGTGCCATCCATCGAAAGCGGCAGACCGACCACCAAGCCCCCTACCCCTTCCTTGCGGGCAATGTCGAGAATTGTGCCAGCAATATCCGCCATTTTGCCGCGTGGCATGGCGCCATAGGGCGAGGCCAAACGCCGCCCGACATCCGACAGGGCGACGCCGATAATCTTGGAGCCGGGATCGATGCCGATCAGTCGGGCATTGCGGGGCAGGTTTGCGACCATCTCGGTCAGGTTGAACAGTGTCATGCGCCCGTTTATGGTCGATCCCGCACAGAAACCCAAGGGATGCCCATGTCGCTCGACCCCGCGACGATTCGTCGTATCGCGAAACTCGCTCGTCTCCGCCTCACCGATGCGGAAATTCCTCGCCTGCAAGGCGAACTCAACGCGATTCTCGGCTATGTCGAGCAACTCGCTGCCGTTGATGTCACCGGCGTCGAACCGCTCTCGGGCGGCGCGCAGATGGCGCTGCGCCTGCGCGATGACGTGGTGACCGATGGCGCGATGCCAGAGCGGATTCTGGCCAATGCGCCGGACCGGATTGATAATTTTTTTGCTGTACCGAAGGTGGTGGAATGAACCCGCTCGATTGGACGATTGCCGAAGCGCTTGACGCGCTCGCGGCCCGGCGCATTTCGGCGGTGGAACTGACCGAGGCGCATCTGAGCGCGATCAGCGCGCTCAATCCGCGCCTTAACGCCTTCATTACCGAAACGCCCGAACTTGCGCGCGCGCAAGCGCAAGAAGCTGATGCCGCGCGTGCGGCCGGAGCGGCGCCGAAGCTATCCGGTATTCCACTGGCGATCAAAGATTTATTCTGCACCGAGGGTGTGCGCACCACCGCCGGATCGAAAATCCTGGACCCCTTTATCCCACCTTATGACAGCACCGTCACCGCGCAACTCAAGGCGGCGGGCGCGATTACGCTGGGCAAGGCCAATCTCGATGAATTCGCCATGGGCTCGTCCAACATCACTTCGGCCTATGGTCAAGTGGAAAATCCCTGGCAACGCGCCGACGGCAAACCGCTCGCGCCGGGAGGCAGTTCCGGCGGGTCTGCCGCCGCGGTGGCGGCGCGCATCGCGATGGGGGCCACTGGCACCGATACCGGTGGATCGATCCGCCAGCCGGCGGCGTTTACCGGCATTGCCGGGATCAAGCCGACCTATGGTCGTTGCTCGCGCTTTGGTATTGTTGCCTTCGCATCCTCGCTCGATCAGGCGGGGCCGATGGCGCGCAGCACCGAAGATTGCGCAATTTTGCTGGACGCGATGAGCGGTTTTGATCCGCGTGACAGCACCTCCGCCGAGCGTGCGGTGCCCGATTTCCGGGCCGCCTGTGCGCGGGGCGTCAAGGGGCTGCGCATTGGCATTCCCGCCGAATATCGCGTCGATGGGATGGACCCGACCATCGAAAAACTCTGGCAGGCCGGGATTGAGTGGCTACAATCCGCCGGGGCCACCATTGTCGATATATCGCTCCCGCACACCAAATTTGGTTTGCCAGTTTATTACATTGTTGCGCCGGCTGAGGCTTCGTCCAATTTGGCGCGCTATGATGGGGTGCGGTTTGGCGCGCGGGTGGATGGAGAGGATTTGATCGATCTGTATGAGCGCACGCGGGCGGCCGGTTTTGGCGCCGAGGTGAAGCGGCGCATCATGATCGGCACCTATGTGCTCTCAGCGGGCTATTACGATGCGTATTATTTACGAGCGCAGAAAATCAGAGCCTTGATTTTGCATGATTTTCATACGGCCTTTGCGCAAACTACCGGCGTCGATGCGATTTTGACGCCCACCGCCCCTTCCGCCGCCTTCGCTTTGGGCGAAAAAATGGATGATCCGGTTACCATGTATTTGAACGACGTGTTCACCGTACCGGCCTCGCTCGCCGGCGTTCCCGCCATGAGTATTCCGGCGGGTCTTGATCAAAACGGCTTGCCGCTTGGCTTACAAGTGATTGGGCGGCATTTCGACGAGGAGACCGTATTTGCGGTCGCCGGAGCGCTGGAGGCCGCAGCAGGCTTCAGCGCCCTGCCCGCTTTGCGCGGGAGTGCATTACGATGAGCTATTTTCTCACCGGCAAAACCGGTCCTTGGGAAATTGTGGTGGGGTTGGAAGTCCATGCCCAAGTCATTTCACGGTCTAAATTATTCAGCGGTGCGGCGACTGAGTTTGGCGCCGAGCCGAATAGTCAGGTCAGTTTCGTTGATGCGGGTTTTCCCGGCATGTTGCCGGTGCTGAACCGCGAATGTGTCGCACAGGCGGTGCGCACCGGGTTGGGGTTGAACGCCAAAATCAATCTGGTTTCGCGGTTTGACCGGAAAAACTATTTTTACGCCGACTTGCCGCAAGGCTATCAAATCAGCCAGTTCGAGCACCCGATTATTGGCACAGGTGCCATCGATATCGAGCTCGACTCCGGCGAGATCCGCACCATTGGCATTACCCGTCTGCATTTGGAGCAGGATGCGGGCAAAAGTATGCATGATCAACACCCCGATAAATCACTGATTGATTTGAATCGTTCGGGTGTGGCGCTGATGGAAATCGTCAGCGAGCCGGATATGCGCAGCCCCGAAGAAGCGGGGGCCTATTTGCGCAAATTGCGGATGATCTTGCGCTATCTCGGCACGTGCGATGGCAATATGGATGAAGGCTCGATGCGCGCCGATGTGAATGTGTCGGTGCGCAAAGCGGGTGAAGCGTTTCGCACGCGCTGTGAGGTCAAAAACGTCAATTCGATCCGCTTCGTGATGCAAGCCATTGAGGCTGAAGCATTACGCCAAATTGATGTGTGGGAAGCGGGCGCGATTGTGCAGCAGGAAACCCGCCTGTTCGATCCGGCGCGGGGCGAAACCCGATCGATGCGCAGCAAGGAAGACGCGCATGATTATCGCTATTTCCCCGAGCCTGATTTGCTGCCGCTGGTGCTCGATCAAGCCTGGATCGAGGCGCTGCGGGCGGAATTGCCCGAATTGCCAGATGCCAAGCGCGCCCGGCTGATCCGTGATTACGGATTGACCCCCTATGAGTCGGCGATTTTCGTGCAAGAACAAGCCACGGCGGATTTTTTTGAAACTGTGGCGCAGGGCCGTGATGCCAAACAGGTTGCGAACTGGATGCTGGGGGATTTCTTCGCCGGGCTTAATCGCACCGGCAAGACGATTGAGACCAGCCCGGTCAGCGCGGATGATTTAGGTGCGCTGCTCGATTTGATGACCGATGCCACGATCAACGGCAAAATCGCCAAGGAAGTTCTTGAGATTATGGTTGATACGGGCGAGAAACCGGCTGCCATCGTGGAATCGCGTGGGTTACGCCAAGTGACTGATACCGGCGCGATTGATGCGGCGATTGATCAGGTGATTGCCGCCAATCCGGATAAATTGGGGGAATATCAGTCTGGTAAGGAGAAGCTTTTCGGCTTTTTCGTCGGCCAGGTGATGAAAGCGATGCAGGGCAAGGGCAATCCGGCTTTGGTTAATGCGGCGCTGAAGGCGAAAATCGGCTAATTGGTTGGGGTGATTATGCCCCGGCCACGCCCTCGCCGACCATATTGATTGGGTTTACCACCACATCGAACTGGGCTTCGGTGAGTAAACCCGACTGCACCGCGGCGGTGCGCAGCGAAATGCCTTGCTGATGGGCTTGACGAGCCAGCTCTGCCGCCTTGTCGTAGCCGATTGCGGGGGTGAGAGCGGTGACTAGCATCAGGGATTGTTCCAGCCCTTCGCTAATCCGCGATTTGTTGAGCTTGGTGCCCGCCACCGTATAATCGCGAAAACTGGTCATGCCGTCAGCCAATAATTGCGCCGAACTCAACACGTTATGGATCACCAGCGGACGCATGACATTCAGCTCGAAATTGCCTTGGGCCCCCGCGAATGCGACGGCGGTGTCGAGCCCGATGATTTGGGTGGCAATCATCATGATCGCCTCGCATTGGGTGGGGTTGACCTTGCCCGGCATGATCGAGGAGCCAGGCTCGTTTTCAGGCAGCCGCAACTCGCCAATGCCGCAGCGCGGGCCGCTCGCGAGCCAGCGTAAATCATTGGCTATTTTGTATAAAACAACCGCAACATGGCGCAGCGCCGCACTCGCGGCCACCATCGCGTCCAGCCCGCCAAGGGCTGCGAATTTGTTGGGGGCGGTCACGAAATCGAGCCCGGTTAGGGCGGCGATCCGGGCCGCGATTGCGCGGGAAAAACCGCGTGGCGCATTCAGCCCGGTGCCGACGGCGGTGCCACCTGCGGCCAATTCAAGCAGGCCCGGCAAGCAATGGTCGAGTTGGGTTATTGCGCCCCGCAATTGGGCGGCCCAGCCGGACCATTCCTGGCCGACCGTCAATGGCACCGCATCCTGCAAATGGGTGCGGCCGATTTTCACCACCGACATCCAAAAATTTGCTTTATTTTCAATTGTTGCCGCCAAAGCATCGGCGGCCGGTCGGACGCTGCCTGTGAGTGCGAGCGCGGTGGCCACATGCATCGCAGTCGGCATGATATCGTTGGATGATTGGGCCATATTCACGTCATCATTCGGATGAACCGGGCTTTTACTGCCCAGCGTGCCGCCGAGAAGCTGGATCGCCCGGTTCGCGATGACTTCATTGACGTTCATGTTGGTCTGCGTGCCCGAACCGGTTTGCCACACCGGCAGCGGAAATTCGGCATCGAGCGCGCCAGACGCGACTTCATCAGCGGCGCGGATGATCGCCATGGCTTTGTCATGGGCGAGCACCCCGCGTGCGGCATTGACCTCCGCCGCCGCACGCTTGACGATGCCGAAGGCGTGGTGGAGTGCTATGGGCATCCGCTCGCTGCCGATGGCGAAATGGATAAGCGCGCGTGCGGTCTGTGCTCCCCAATAATGATCGGCCGGCACATCGATCGTCCCCATCGAATCAGCCTCGATCCGGCTACCGGAGGCTTCAATCCCCGGTAGTACTGACGGGTTTTCAATCGCGCGTGTCTCGTTCATTCGCAACCCTTCGCCGCTCTCTGCAACGCCCTATATGTCGTCCATCGATATACTGCATCCGGCTTGTTTTGCCCGGGCAAATGGATCATGAGATCAATATGCTATACGATTTTTTTGACGGCGTCACCTTCATTTCGACTCTCTTCAGGATTCGCAATTTTCGCTGGGTTGCGGTCATTGCGGCGCTGGGTTTCATCAGCCCGGCGATGGCTGCGCCGACGCGCCAAACGGTGCCATCTCACACGGTTGTGCCGATTGCCGGGCTTGCGCCGCCGTTGCGTTTGAGCATGACCGATGCCAGCACTGGGAAAATGGTTACCGCAGCCAATTTTCGCGGTGAGGTGGTGATGCTCTATTTCGGCTACACCAATTGCCCGGATGTTTGCCCGGATACATTGGGTAAAATTCACCAAATTTTCTTGAGATTACAGAAATCATCGCCTGAGGTTGCTGCGAAGACGGTGTTTTTGTTCGTCACGGTTGATCCAAAGCGCGATGGGGTGGCTTTACTGCATCGCTATCTTGCCTTGTTCGATCCGCATTTTGTCGGCCTGCGCGGCGGCCCCAATGCGTTGTTTCGCCTTACCCGCCGCTACCGCGTGGTTGCCTCAGTGCATCCCTCGACCAATCCCGAAAAATATCAGGTGGTGCATTCCGCGTTGGTGTATGTGTTTGGCCCGCACGGCAATGCGCGCTTCATCATTCCTGATTTGGGCCTCAATCCGAAGCCTGATTACGCGGCGCTGGTCAGCCGCTTGCAATTGCTTGAACAATCCAAATCAAAACGCGGCCTGCTTACCGCATTGGCGCGGTTCAACTAAGCGGCGCCGGTTGCAATCAAATGGCGACACGGCGGCGGAATGGGTCACGGTATAATCGGCGGGGTTGGTTGAGGGATGCACAGCATAATCGGCGTGCAGTGAGGTCGCGAGGGCGCTGAGTTGGGCCGGATCACCGCGCAGCCCGACCAGATCCGGCGCACCGAACAGGCGCAAATATTTCGCGAGGATCGGTGCGGTATCGCGCTCCGGGTCGACCGTCACGAACAAGAAGCGCAGCTTTGCGCCGTCTGGGCCTAGCGAACCGATGATTTTTACGATATCGGCCACGGTCAGCGGGCAGATGTCGGGACAATTCGTGTAGCCGAAATAAACCAGCGTGACGAAGCCGCGAAAATTCGCCTGGGTCACAATATGGCCGCTGGTGACGTCGGTCATCCGGAATTTCAGGTCTGGCAAATGCCCGCGCACGGACACGTCCTGCGGATCGAGCGTCCAGGCGTGATGGCAGGCAGCCAGCAAGGCTGTGGCGCTGATCGCCAGGCCGCCGTTCAAGATGGTGCGCCGATTGATCATGATGACGATGGCAGAGAGGCCAGATAGGCCGCCACAGCTCGACGCTGTGTGGGGCTGAGGCTGCGGGCGATATTGGTCATGACGTAATTTTTACCCATTTTTCCGGCGGCGATGGCCTTGAGCGCCGCCAGTGTTACCGATGGATCAAGTCCGGCCAGACGTGGCGCGCCGATGGCGGGATTACCCTGCAAGTGGCCACCGTGACAGGCCATACAGGGCAAGGCGCCTGATGCTGTGCCATGAGCCACGATGGTGGCGCCCTCTTTGGCTGACGGCGGCGGCCCGGCTGCGATCAATGCCAGCGCGAGTGCGAGAAGGGCGCACGAAAATTTCATCATTTGGTTGGTCTTTGATCGGCGCCATAGACTTTGAACGGCACGGTGAGGTCGGGCGCGTCGCTAAAGTGAAAAATCACCGGCACCGTTTGTCCCACCCGCATGGTCGGTTGCATGCACATCACGTGATAGGAACCTGATTTCAACCGTAACCGCCCATGCGCCGGGATCGCGACGGAACGCACCATCACCATCCGATCGGTGCCGCTATTGTCCTCCGAGCGGTGCAGCATGGCCATGCCGCAGGATGCCGCACTCACGCCATTCAGTGTCACCGGGTTGGCCGTGTGATTATGCAAGGCGACGAAGCCGCCAGCCGGGATCTGCGCCATCAAGTAGCGAAACCAGCCATGGCTGGCGGTGACCGGATTAGGCGCTCCTGCTGCTGTCCCACCCATGCAGGCCAGCGCCAAAATCAATGCACCGAGATTACGTCGTTTTTGCATTTGCTCTTTCCTTATCGCAACCCGCCTGACTGGTTACCGTGCTTGGCTACCACCGGCACGGCACCGGCATCAAGCGCGCCACGCTGCACCTGCGCAGGATACTTGACCCCAAGCCCGTCCTCGCCCATCCCGGGCCGATGAACAATGCGCCCCCTGCCCGCCTCGCTATTTGGATTATTGTGCTCGCCACGTGCTTTCGGTTGATCGTGGCGTTTGGCATGGGGCTTGGCATCGATGAGAGCTATATGGTGGCGGCATCGCACCGGTTCGCCCTATCTTACTTCGATCATCCATTCGTCTCCTGGTGGCTGGAGTTGGCGATCCGGCGCGTTACCGGCGCGCAAACGCCGCTGATCGTGCGCTTGCCATTCATCCTGGTTTTTGCTGGCACCTCGTTTTTGATGTATTGCCTCACTGACCGGCTTTATGGCGCCAGGGCTGCGCTCTGGGCGGTGATTGCCTTGACCGTTTCGCCGGTATTTTCGCTTGCCTTCGGCACTTGGGTGCTGCCGGATGGACCGCTTGATTTTTTCCTGCTCGCAGCGGTGCTTGCGATGGCCAAAGCGCTGGGCATCGCGCGGCCTGATAGCGGCGCACAGCCCGATCCAAAATTCTGGTTGGTTGCTGGCCTGTGCATCGGGCTTGCGATGGATTCGAAATATAATGCGGCACTCAACTTGCTTGGTGCTCTGTTATTTCTGGTGCTTGACCCGGCCGCTCGGCGCACGCTTGCGACGTGGCGGCCTTGGGCGGCTTGCCTGTTTGCGTTGGCGCTGTTCAGCCCGGTGCTGATTTGGAATCTGACCCATCATTTTGCGTCGTTCGATTATCAGGGGGGGCGCGCTGTTGGTTTCGGGCTTTATCCGCTGCGGCCCTTTATCGTTTGGGCGGGTGAAGCGCTGTTCGTGCTTCCCTGGATTTTTATGCCGATGATCGTGTTGATGATCGGCGGCTTGCGCCGGTCCGCTGATCGCCGAGCGCGGTTTCTCGCGACGCTGGCGGTGATCCCGGTGACGTTATTCTCGGTTGTTGCACTCTGGTCCTCGCGCAAAATATTATATCACTGGGCGGCGCCTGGATATTTGATGCTATTTCCGGTGCTGGGCGCCTGGATTGCAGGGCTTGCTGATCGCCGACGTCAAATGGCCAAGCGCTTGGCGATCCTGTCGGCCGGATTGCTCGGGGCGGCGGTGTTGTTTATCGCTGCCGAGCTCAATATCGGCATAATTCCCGGATTTAACCGGCTGTTTCCGTTTGGCCATTCACCGGATATTCAAGCTGTCGATTGGACTAGCGTGCGGGCCACTCTGATGCGCCGGGGCTTGCTGGATCAGCCGCATTTCGCCATCGCCGCGACGCGCTGGTTTAACGCGGGGAAAATTGGTTACGCACTTGGCCCGGCGGTCAAAGTGACTGTTTTTGACAGCGATCCGCATGAATTTGCCTTCACCGTTCCGCCGCGCTCGCTGATTGGCGATAACATCCTAATTGTCGGCACTGACGGCACGACAAAGGCGTTGCAAGCGCAATATGCGCCGTTATTTCGCTCACTTACGATTGGTAAGCCCATTATCATCCGTCATCACGGAACGCCGCTTTTGCGGCTTCCCGTGCTCTATGGTCAGGATTTACGCCGCTGGCCGCAACCGGCCCGGCCTTAGAAATGAATCCCGACCGAGTTGGCGCTGCGGTAAATCATGTAGGCCGCCACAATAAAAATAAGTCCAGCAAAAACCCGGTTAAGCGCGGACCGGCGCGGCGCTAACGCGATTGCTGCGCGCATGCCCAGAAAGCCGCCCAAAACCCCACCACCGATAAATTCGGCCGCCACCAGCCACGCCACTTTGCCCGATAGGGAATAATTTATCGCCGTGGTGAGCCCAAATGTGCCGACCGAAAGCAGCGAGGAGCCGATCGCGTAAATCATCGGCATGCCGGTGCTCAGTAACAGACTAGGCACGATCAAGAATCCGCCGCCAATGCCGAAAAATCCAGACAATGCTCCAGCGACCAAAGCCGCTAACGCCACCTGCACCGCGATGCGCTTGGTGAGTTTTTCCTCCGGTGTTGCGCCGCTGACATGAGCGGAGGGCTTTCGCCGTAACATCAATACGCCAACGACAACCATCAGGATCGCGAAATAGAAAATCAACTTCTTACCGTCGAGTGCCTTGCCGATGTCCGATCCGATTGATGCGCCGATGATCCCAACAATTGCGAAAATGATCGCGCTCCGCCAAAACACATTGCGCTTGCGGGCATGGCCGAAGAAATTGATGAATGCATTGACCGACACGGCTAGGGCGCTGGTGCCGATCGCACGATGCGGCGGCAAGCCGACCACATAGAGCATCAATGGCGTTGCAAGGATTGACCCGCCGCCGCCGATCAACCCCAAGGTAAAACCGACAGCACCCCCTGAGAGGATGGCCAGAATGATCTGCTCCACGACAAGTCCCCCTGATCATTGTTGTTCCAGCCGATGCATCAGGCTGGTTTTGGAATAGTGTCCCAATATAGATGTTGCACGTGACGGTTATTAGGCGCGGATAACGGCAAAATGGGCCGCGTGATTGCGATGAGATGGAGGGTCTGGCTCGGTTTTTTTGCGTGCCTGCGCGATGGTGGTGTCGCCAAATCCGCTCGATAAAGCGGCCATCAGTCGGTGCTGCGCGTCATTCGCCAAACTATAAATCATCGCCCGCGACTCACGGCGCGCGCTGACCACGCCGGCATCGCGCAACTCGGCGAGCTGCTGGGACAGGTTCGGTTGGCGGATTTGCAGTGTCGTCTCTAACTGCGCGACCGATTGCTCGCCATTTAACAGGTGTAACGCAATCCGCAGCCGCGTCGGGTTTGCAAGATAGCGCAGTGTCAACGCGGCCTTGTCGATGTCAAAATTCGATTGTACGGTCATGGCCCGTTGCCCTTCTTTGTCTTGCTCGGCGGCGCCGCTTTGTCGCGCCCGATCCGACCGGTTCGGTAATACCAATCGGCGCCGCCGCCTTGTTCGATTAAGGCGTCCGATGATTGTGGTGCCGGTAAAATAACCGCATCGCCGGGTTGCCAGCCTTCGGGCATCAAAACATGATGGGTATCGCTCGCTTGGAGGGCGCGCACCAGCCGCAATAATTCAGCGACATTCCGGCCAATGGTCATTGGATACCATAGGATCGCCCTGATGACCCCTTGGGGATCGATCACATAAACGGCGCGCACCAGCGCGGTGTCCGGCGCGTGCGGGGCGATCATGCCATAGCGCCGCGCTATCGCCATTGAGGGGTCTTCAATGACCGGAAACCCGATGGTCACGCCGAATTGTTGATTGATACTATGCACCCAGGCGAGATGCGCAAACAAACTATCAACGGATAGCGCCAGCAAATCGCACCCCACCGCGTCAAATTCGCTGGCGAGGCGGGCAAAGGCAACAAATTCACTGGTGCAAACCGGGGTGAAGTCCGCCGGGTGCGAAAAAAAGATCAGCCATCGCCCACGATAGCCGGACAGGTTGCGCGTCCCCATGGTGGTTCGCGCCTGAAAATCGGGCGCGATATCGTGCAATTGCGGCGGGTATAGGCCAGGCGATGACGAATCACTCATCCAAATCTCCTAACAATCACCAAACCGGGACGAAATACCCCGCGCGGCGACATATTATATATAGTTAAGCTAGACATGTATACGTTTATTTGCAAGCATGTGGAACGGGTCGCGTCGCGTCCGAAAATCATAAGTCGAGGAGAATGTTCCATGCCCAATCTGACCGCCGATAGCCACGCAGCGCCGATCAGCGCGCCCTATGATGTGCTGATTGTGGGTGGGGGTGCGGCTGGCATCACCATTGCAGCCATGCTGCGCGGCAAAATCAGCGGTAGCATCGCGATCATCGAACCGGCGGAAACCCATGCCTATCAGCCGGGCTGGACGTTGGTGGGGGCGGGTGTGTTCTCTCTTAGGCAAACCGTCAAAAAGGAGGCTTCCTTGATCCCCAAGGGCGTTGAATGGATCAAGCAGGCGGCGGCATCGTTCGAGCCGGACGCGCATTGCGTTGTCCTGGCCGATGGCCGCCGCATCCCCTATCGCTATTTGGTGGTTTGCCCGGGTTTGCAGCTCGATTGGAGCAAAATCGAGGGGCTTAGCGAAACACTGGGCCGCAATGGCGTGTGCAGTAATTATCGCGGTGATTTGGCTGCCTATACCTGGGAATGCATTAAATCCTTCCAGCGCGGCACCATGATTTTCACCCAACCGCCGATGCCGATCAAATGTCCTGGCGCGCCGCAGAAAATTGCCTATCTCGCGGCCGATCATTTACGCAAAACCGGCAAGCGTGCTGCAACCGAGATCAAGTTTTGCACCGCGCTGGACGCGTTGTTTGGCGTGGCGTTTTTTGTGCCCGCGCTGAAGTCAGCGATGCAGGATCATCAGATTGCGGTTCAGTATAAATCGGTGCTGAAAAAAATTGATGGCCCGGCTAAAAAGGCCATTTTCGCGGTTACCGGCGCTGATGGTAGCGTGTCGGACATGGTGCTGGATTTCGACATGATCCATGTTACGCCGCCGCAGAGTGCTCCGGATTTTCTGAAGGGAAGCCCGATTGCGAACCAAGCCGGCTTTGTCGAGGTGGATCAAGCTTCGATGCAGCATGTCACCTATAAAAACATATTCGGCCTTGGTGATGCGGCGAGCACGCCGAACAGCAAAACAGCGGCAGCGGTGCGCCAGCAGGCGCCGGTGGTGGTGCGCAACCTGATCGCAGCGATGAAGGCCGAGCAAGGTCGAGCGGCCTATGATGGATATGGTTCGTGCCCGCTCACGACCGGCTATGGCAAAATCGTGCTGGCGGAGTTCAGTTATGGCGGCAAGATCACACCAAGCTTCCCGCTTGATCCGCGTAAACCCCGACTCTCGGCATGGCTGCTCAAGACCAAGTTTCTGCCTTATCTTTATTGGAGCATGATGCTCAAAGGCAGTGAATTTGATATCGGCCATAAAGAGCGCGAATTCGCCGATGCCGCATAAACCAATCAGCCGTCGCGGCCGATGGTGGTGTCCGGCGCGCGGCATAATCCGTCGATAAACACATCGACAAGCCGCAATGCGCTCGGCTGCCAGTCGGGCTTATCATACACGTAGCAAATGCCGACGATCGCACGCAAAACATCGGCGGGAAGAATATCGGCACGAATTTCACCGGCCGCCACCGCCCGATCGAGCAAATCGCCGACGGCTTTGGTCAGCCGATCCATCGTGTAGACTGATAGGGCGCTCGATCCGTGCGCAGCCAGGGTCAATGCTGTCGCCATCCCCTTTTTCACCGCGACGAATTCAACGTTTGCGTGGACCCAGCAACGCAAGGCCCCCGCCGGCGATGGATCGTTTTTGAGCGTTTCGGCTAATTCAGCGAGCTGATCCACTTCCCGCCGATACACCGCCTCGAACAACGCTTCGCGTGCCGGAAAATGCCGATAGAGCGTGCCAATTCCGACCCCGGCCTGTGTGGCAACGGCTTCCAAGCTCGCGCTTGGCCCGCCCGCGCTGAATACGGCCCGTGCAGCCTCCAAAACCCTCTCGCGGTTGCGCATCGCATCGACGCGCCGCTTTCGTTCGGCTTTTCGCTCCGGTGTTGTTTCCGCGTTCTCAGCATCCATCATTTAAAGATCCTTAGCACCCTTGAAAAACGGAGGATGCCTCCGTATATCGCCCTCATCATTCTTTTCGCTCTCATCGGAGCCTCGCATGACCCTGTCAATTTCCCTCACGGTTAACGGCCTCGCAAGATCGATTACGCTGGATGATCCCCGCGTGACGTTGCTCGACCTCTTGCGCGAACGGTTGGACCTCACCGGCGCCAAGAAAGGTTGCGATCGCGGCCAGTGCGGCGCCTGCACCATTTTGGTCAATGGGCGCCGGATTAACGCCTGCCTGGCTCTCGCGCTGAGCTACGATGGCGCCGATATTCTCACGATCGAAGGGGTCGCTCAGGGCGATGAATTGCATCCGGTGCAATCCGCCTTCATTGATCACGATGCATTGCAATGTGGTTTTTGCACGCCCGGCCAGATTATGAGCGTGATCGGTCTGCTGCGTGAAGCCCAAACCGGTAACGACCCCGAACGGATTCGCGAAGCCATGAGCGGCAATCTTTGTCGTTGTGGCGCCTATATCGGTATTACCGAAGCCGTGCTCGACGCGCAAAATCGTATGGCCGACGCTGAAGGACACCGGTAAGCATGAACCATTTCGAATACGCTAAACCCACGACGATCGCGGAGGCAATCAAACTCGGGCAAGCCAGCGGTGCTGCGTTTCTGGCCGGCGGCACCAATCTACTCGACCTGATGAAGGGTGGGGTGACCCATCCTGGATCGCTCATCGATATCGCCCACCTTCCCGGCCTCGACATTATTGAAACATTGGGCGATGGCAGCGTGCGGATCGGTGCGCTGGTGCGCAATGCCGATCTTGCCCATGATCCCGATTTTGCAAAAAAATTTCCGGCAATTGCCGAAGCACTGCTGTCAGGCGCATCGGCGCAATTGCGCAACGTTGCCACTGTTGGCGGCAATCTGCTGCAGCGCACGCGCTGCGCCTATTTTTATGATCTCGCCAGTGCCTGCAATAAACGCGCACCGGGCGCGGGATGTG
The DNA here is from genome assembly GCA_002279355.1 of Acidiphilium sp. 37-60-79. Lineage (GTDB taxonomy): Bacteria > Pseudomonadota > Alphaproteobacteria > Acetobacterales > Acetobacteraceae > Acidiphilium. The sequence goes on along the minus strand of NCBV01000049.1, from coordinate 3,006 downwards.
ATGCGCGCGGCGGCGAAAATCGCGGCCATGCCGTGCTGGGTTGGAGCGAGGCTTGCATTGCCACCAATCCATCGGATTTTTGTGTGCCGCTCGCAGCTCTGGACGCGGTGGTTGAAATCGATGGTCCGGCGGGTCGCCGCGATATTCCGTTCGAACAATTTCATCAACTTCCTGGCACAACACCGGAGCGCGAGACTGCATTGGCGCCAGGAGAGTTGATCATTGCCGTGCGCCTGCCCGCAACCGCTGCCGAGTTTGCCGCACATGCGCGCTACGTGAAACTGCGCGAGCGGACATCCTATGCCTTTGCGGTCGTGTCCGCCGTCGCGGCGTTGCGCTTTGATGGACCCACGATCGGCGAAGCGCGGCTAGCCCTCGGCAGTGTCGCGGCTAAACCTTGGCGTGCGCACGCGGCTGAGGCGGTGTTGGTCGGCGGGAAACCCAGCGCCGATAATTTCCGCCGCGCGGCCGAAGCTGCGCTGGCCGACGCGAAACCTTCGGGGGCCAATGAGGCCAAAATCGAACTTGCGCGCCGTATTCTGGTGCGCGCGTGCACCCTCGCCGCCTTGGGCACGCCGGAGCGCATCCCCGCCCTGCCCGCTTCACCCTTCGCGACCCCAGCCGGAGCGATCATCCATGACTGATTACGGCCTCGCTGATCATACCCTCGCCCAAAATCCCGCCCATCTTCGCCAAGGCTCGAATATCGGACAGCCAAATACGCGTGCCGAAGCCCGACTGAAAGTAACGGGCCAAGCGCGTTACGCCGCCGATCACCATCCCGCTGGAATGCTCTACGCGGTTCTCGCGGTAAGCCAGATTGCCAAAGGCCGGGTTACAGCGTTGAACCTCGCGGCGGCCAAGGCACATCCCGGCGTGATCGATGTTATGACGCCCGCGCACAAACCGGCGTTAGCGCAGGACCCTGACGACAAGCAGCATCCATTCGTGTTCAGGCTTGATCTTTTGCAAAATGACCGGGTACGCTACGCCAATCAGCCCATCGCCGTGGTGATCGCCGAAACGCTTGAAGCGGCCACCGAGGGGGCGGCGCTGCTGGACCCGCAATATGCCGCCGAACCTGCCACGACCGACATTGATCGGGCAGAGATTTTTACGCCGAGCCACGTGGGAGTCGGCAACCCCGCTACGCTCGAGCATGGCGATGTTAAAGCCAGCCTTGCATCATCGAATCTGCAAATCACCGCTTCGTACTCAACGCCGGCGCAATATCACAATGCGATGGAACCGCATGCCGTCGTCGCGACCTGGGATGGGGACAATGTATCGATCGAGACGCCGAGCCAAGGTTTGGCCATGGCGCAGGCACGGATCGCAGGATTGTTCGGTATTCCGGCGAGTGGCGTGCACATCAACAGCCCTTATCTGGGCGGTGGGTTTGGCTCCAAGGGCTTGATCAGCAGCCCGCAAATTCTTGGAATCATGGCGGCACGGCTGGTCAATCGGCCGGTTAAGCTGGTGGTGCGGCGCGAGCAGATGTTTGGCCCCGTAGGTCATCGTGGGCCGACGCGCCAAACGCTGCGCCTCGGCGCTGACGCGGATGGTGCGCTTACCGCGATTGATCATCACACCCGCGCGGCGTCGAGCCAGTTTGACGATTTCTTTGAACCCGCCTCAGGTGTTTCCCATAGCCTTTATGCGGCGCCTGCGATCGCGACGGGTTATGAGGCCGTCCGGCTTGATACCGGCACGCCCAATTTCATGCGCGCTCCCGGCGAAGCCACCGGCAGTGCGGCGCTTGAAAGTGCGATTGATGAGTTGGCGGAGGCTTGCGGCATGGACCCGCTGGCGTTCCGGCTGAAAAATTACGCCGAGATCGAGCCGATCAGCGGCAAACCGTTTTCCTCCAAAGCCTTGCGCGATTGCTATGCCCAGGGCGCCGAACGATTCGGCTGGGCGCGCCGCCCGCTGGCCGCAGGGCAATTGCGCGATGCGGTCGGCATGCAGGTCGGCTGGGGCATGGGCACGGCGACCTTCCCGGCCTTGATGTTCGCCGCCGAAGCCCGCGCGGTGATCCGGCGCGATGGAACCGGGTTGGTGGAGATTGGTGCGCAGGATATGGGTCAGGGCGCTTGGACGGCCTTTGCCCAGATCGCCGCGGATAGTCTTGGTCTTGAGGCCAGCGCGATCGAATTGCGGGCAGGCCATTCGGACTTGCCGGATGCGGGTATCGCCGGCGGCTCAGCCCATACGGCAACGGCAGGCTCGGCAATCAACCAAGCCGGCGCGGCATTGATCGGCAAACTCGCCGATCTCGCGACCAACGATCCGCAATCACCGCTCTATGGCGCGGGTAATACGGGTGTCATTGCCCGGGCGGGCCGGTTGCATCGTCGTGACGATGAAACACGGTCGCAGGCTTACGGTGATATTCTCGCCCGAGCCGGACGTGACGCACTGGATGCGACCGGCCAAGCCGCGGCCGACCCGGCGACGCAGGCGGCTTACGCGCTGCATGCCCACGGCGCGGTGTTTGCCGAAGTAAAAATCGACCCTGACTTGAAGCAAATTCGGGTAACCCGCCTGGTTGGCGCATTTGCTGCCGGGCGGATCATCAATCCACGGATGGTTCAAAGCCAGTATTTCGGCGGCATGATCTGGGGCGTTTCATTTGCGTTGCACGAACAGGCTGTTACCGATCATCGGTCAGGCCGCCTGATGAACGCGAATTACGCTGAATATGCGATCCCGGTGAATGCCGATATTCCATCTCTGGAGGCCATTCTGGTTGAAGAGCATGATCCTTTTGTGAACGCGCTTGGTATAAAAGGGGTTGGCGAAATCGCGATCACCGGCACGGTGGGGGCGATTGCCAATGCTGTTTGGCATGCCACCGGCCAGCGGGTGCGCGATTTTCCGATCAACCTGCATCGGTTGATCAGCCCAGGCTAGAGTTTGATATTGTCAAATTGACGCATACCCGGAGTTTCTGAAGTAATTTCTGCATTCCTGTGGTGAGAAGGCGTTGAGGAGGTTTCCGATGCC
>NCBV01000013.1 GCA_002279355.1 Acidiphilium sp. 37-60-79 | reverse complement strand
TGAGGGTTTGCTCGATGGCGCGGGATTGTTCGTGGGTGCCGAGGATTTGGCGGAGCATGAGCAAAATGGCCGAGAGACGGTCGGTGAGGGATTGTGCGTCGGTGTTAATATCACTCGCCATGCGTTAATATTGCATAGGAGCGAGAGGGTGCGCAAGGCGCGAAAGGAGGCGTTTGGTGGGGTGCTCAAGCGCACCCCACCCGACGACTGGCTGACTCGCCAATTTTAATCCGACTTGGTTGGGCGTTTTAGATCATCTTTTTGCCTTGACGCCGACGCCGGACAACCAGACCAAGACCGAACAAGCCGGTGCCCAACAAAATTAGTGAACCGGGTTCTGGAACATCGGTCATGCTGATGGTCGAGCTGGATTCACCAATTCCCGTTGACGTAATTTGATAAACTTCCGTCAGCGAATAGGGCGCTGTGAAGTCAGGCGTCATCGCAACGGTGTCGCTTGTGCCGTGGGCTGTGAAGGTTGCGGAGGCCAATTCGGTTTGCAACCCATACAGCGTATCTGAAGCGTTAACATAGGTGGTTTCGGACACTGAGTTGATGGCGCCGGAGAGAAAATTTTCCGTCAGACCGCTCAGCATATTATATTGACCCAGCGGGCCGGTCAGACCCGTCTCTGTTGCGTAAACGAGCAAGGTTCCGCCCGTTGATGTTGACGTGTTGATCGCTGTGCTTGAGAAATTCGTGGCTGTTGACGGAACGCCGCTCGCGCCGAGCTGATTGACGGCGAACGTGCCGTAAGACCCCTCGAATATCGCGCCGCTATTCAGATCGCCCGATGCGACCGTCGAGATCGCACCGGCATTGTAACCGGCCTCCTGTAAGCCAAGCGAGATTGTTCCCGCATATGCTGATGTTGCCATCAAACCACTCAGTGTGAGAACGCCGGCCAGCAAAAAAGTTTTTTTCATGACACATTCCTTTATAAGTCGATTACCAAAGTCGGCATGCCCTGCACGACCACTCGTAGTTTTCATCGCGCAATTGTCGCGGCGCGATAAGCGACGCAAAAATCGTACGCAACAATGGTGAGGCAATAATCGTGCCATTCATTATATTGAATAGAATCAACATCTATTAAAACGCCAATTGAAACGGTGTAAATAAAATCATAATTGTTTAGCCATCAGTAATCTACGTATATTTACGTAATTATGGGATCGACATAGTCGCTTTTATTGCTGATTTTCGGGTTGCCGGCGAGGAAAAACGCGCCGGCAAAACGAGCGGCGTCATGGCGCTCGCGGTGCGGGGCTTTGGGGTGGGGGAGAAAAATATTGCGCCCGTGGCTTGCGCGCAGATAATGATTTATCGGCATTTGGTTCGGATCAAGAACTCACCAAACGATTCTGGTCCGCGTGATGTGATGTTTTTGAAATCCTGTGAGGCCGACTGCCATCGTCCCTCGGCGATTGCGGTGCCCAAGGAGCAAAAAGCTTGCGGCCAGGGCGCCTGCAATTGAGGTGCGATTAACCGGCGATAGTCTTCGTTCGAGCAGGGACGATAGCGCATTGGGCGCGCATTGATCGTCTCGTAGAGGGAAGCGATTTCAGCAAAACTGAGCGCGTGTTGTCCGGTAATTATGAAGGCTTTGTTGGCTCTTCGGGGACCAGCGGCTACCGCCGCGATGGCTGCCGCTAAATCCTTTCGCGAAATCGGCGCGACGCGTCCGGCGCCGGTGGGCAAGATCATTTCGCCGGTGATTTCGGCTGGTTTCACCCAGTTTTCGACAATGAAGTCGCTATATAATCCGCATCGGAGGATCGTGCAGTCGATTGCTGAGCCCAGAAGCCACCGCTCGGACTCGCGGTAGACCGGCGCGAAATAGAAGGGTGATGATGCATCACAATCGATGATGCTGGTGAATATGATGTGCGGCACGCTGGTTGCTGCGGCGGCTTTGATGATTTTGGCATGATGGCGAGCAACGGAATTGGCGTCACCATCGCTTGCGATAAACACAAGTTTGTCGATCCCGGTGAAAGCCTGCTGCAGGGCTTCGGGATCATCGTAGTTTGCGATTCTATGGGCAAATCCGGGCAAAACTGAATGAGCCGTGGCCGGATTGCGGGCCATGCCGACAACTTGGCAGCCGAGCGCGTGCAAGCCGCTGACGACATCCCGCCCGACACGGCCGGTGGCGCCGGTTACCAAAATCATTGCGACGGGCCTTTAATCAAGACGTCTCCTTGAGCGCCGCGAGAGGATGGGGTTCAGCCTGTGCGGGACAGGAGCGTTTCCAAATTGCCGAGGAAGCGCTGCCAGCCAAAGGTTGCGCCTTGGAAGGCCTGTTCCTGGCTTGCGAGGAAGCCCGATTGCTCCATGCGCAGGCGCGTGCCTTCGCCGGACGGCGTGAGGGTCCAGGTGACGATGCTCTCGAGACCCATGGCCTCCCAGGTGTAGGATAATATCCGATAGGTTTCGATTTGGAGGATTTTGCAGTTGACGGTGCCCCAGTCAGCGCGCAGGTCGAATCGCTGACCGACGACTGGCGTGAAGTCGTTCTTCATCAGCCATTCCTCGATCAGGTGCGGCTGGGTCAGCGCGCGCCAGATTTTTTGGGGTGGATGGGCGATCTCGCGTTCAACGATAACCGACCGTATTTCGGCGAGGTTGGTGTTCATTGATCCATTCTCCTTAATAAATCTTCGAGGTCATCGAGCCGGGCGTCCCAGAACCCGGCCATTTGCTTGGTCCAATCGACCAGCGGGGCCAGGGCTTCTGGCCGGGCCCTGTAATGGGTTTCGCGCCCGTGCCGACGGTCAGACACCAGGCCGGCTTGCAGCAGCACGCCAAGATGCTTCGAGACGGCGGGTTGCGAGACGCCTGCGCTGGCCGTTATTGTTCCGACGGTCTGTTCGCCCTGACGGCAGAGCCTCTCGAAGATCGCTCGTCGCGTTGGATCGCCGAGTGTTTTGAACAGAAAATCCTGCAATGGTGTCACCAAATCTATAGCTCGCCGGTTATTGGTTAACCCATAACCTGTAAGTTATGGATTAGTCAAGAGCGTTCTCGATGGTTGAAATGTCGAGCGGGCGCGTGGGGCGGAGCGGATTAAGCCGGTGGGGTGCTCAAGCGCACCCCACCCGACGATTTATTGAGCGAAAAGTTTTTGCTGCTTTTTTCAAAAAGCAGTTTATTGCTTGATGATTACTTTATTTGTGGGGCGAGGGAGCGAAAAATGGGCGGGCGGGGATTCGATCAGGCGTTGAGGGTGCGGTTAGGGCGGGTGCGGGCGGGCGGCGCGGATGGCGGCGGTGAGGGCTTGGGCGGTGCAGGCGTAGCCGCGATCATTGAGGTGCATATGGTCGGGGGCGAGGAAGCGGTGCAGGTTGGGCCAGTGGCGCATGAGTTGGTCGCGCGAGAATAGGTTGACGTTGGATTGTTGGGCGAGGTGGGACAGGGCGGTGTTGATGCGGGCGTTGTCGGGTTGGTGGCGAAGCCGGTCTGAGCGTTGATTATCCATCAGGATGATGTCGGCGCCGGTGGCGTGCAGGCGGCGCAGGCCGATGCGGACGAGATGGGCGAAGAGGGCGACGGGTTCGCCGCGTGCGGCGGCGTTGGCGCCGACTTGCCAGATGATCAGTTGGGGGTGGAGCGATAGGATGTCGGTGGCCATGCGTTGGTCTTCGCGCTTGGCGTCTTGACCGTTGATGCCGCGATTGATCACGCTGATTTCGGCGGAGGGGAAGGCGCGGGCGAGATCGGCCTGGAGTTTGGCGGGGTAGGAATCAGCGGGGTCGGAGGCCATGGCGCCGGCGGTGGAGGAGGAGCCGAGGGCGGCGATGATGATCGGGCGCTTTGCGGCGAGGGCGGCGTAGAGTGCCGGCAGATGCAGGGTTTGGGTTGGCGCGGGGGGACAGGTTGGGGCGGCGGCGGGACTGAAATTAGGGGTGAGGAGCGACAGGATGAGGGCGGCGGTGCGGTGCAGATTAGGCATTCGGCACGGGCTCCTTGGGTTTGGTCTCTTTGAGTTTGTACCAAGCGCCGAGGGCGGCGATGGCCCAGAGAAGCAAAAGACCGGCGGCATTGACGGCGATTTGGGCGAGCCAGCCATGGTTGGTTTCGAGGATGGCGCGGCCGATGAAGGAGAGCAGGATGCTCGCGCAATAGGTGCTGAGGCCGTACTGGCCGATCAGGATGAAAATGGCGGCGATGCGGCTTTGCATGAATGGATGGGCAGCGTGCCAATGGCGTGAGGCGAGCCAGGCGAGGGCGAGGATGGAGGCGAGGCGGTACGGGTGCAGGCCGGTTTTATCGATATTGCGGATAAGCGGGGCGATGAAGGCGGGGACGTGGCGGGCGAGGCTGGGTTCGATCCAGGTGGTGAGTAGGATGGCGAAACCGAGGGCGAGGATGAGCAGGGCGATAGCATCGGTGCTGCGGGCGGGGAGTTTGGGGCGACCATAGCGGGCGAAGCTCATGCCGAGGACGAACAGGAATTGCCAGGTGAAGGGGTTGAAGAACCAGCCATGGCCTGAGGCGGTGGGCAGGTTCCAGCCGAATAGGCGCGCGCCGGTATAGAGGCCGAGGCTGCTGAGCAGGAGGGTGCGGGGATAGCGCAGCAGGATCAGCAGCGGGGCGATGCCGATCATGATCGAGACATAGAGGGGCAGGACGTTGAGATAGGCGGGCTGGTAGGTGAGGAGCGCAAGATCGATGGTGGCGTGCAGCGGATTGGCGATGAAGGCTTGCAGGCCGATGGCGGCGAGGTAGAGCGGGCGGTGCGATCGTTCGGCGAGGGTTGCGACCAGGGCGATGAACAGCACGGCGAGGAAGATATGGGCGATGTAGAGCGTCCAGGCGCGCTTGGCCATGTCGGCACCGGCGGAGAGCTTGCCTGCGCGATCGAGCTTGCGGCCATAGACCAGGGCGGCGGCGTAGCCGGCGAGGAGGATGAAGATTTCGGTGGCGTCGTTCAGAGCGAGGTTGCGCACGGTGAAGCGGGCGAGGGTATCGTGCGGGATATGGTCGAGAAAAATGCAGAACAGGGCGATGCCGCGAAAGAAATCGACGCGCAGATCACGGCCGGCGCCGCGAATGAGCGCCATTAGGCTTCCCTGCGGGCGGAGAGCGCAAGGGCGAGGGTGCCATCATCGAGAATATCGATGGCACCGCCGACGGGGACGCCTTGGGCGAGGCGGGTGACGCGCACGCCGACGGGTTTCAGGCGTTCGGCGAGGTAATGGGCGCTGGCCTGACCTTCGACGGTGGAGGGGAGTGCGAGGATGATTTCGGGCGCGTCGGCGAGGCGGGCGAGCAAGGGGGCGATGCGCAATTGATCCGGGCCGCGCCCGGCGATGGGCGAGAGCAGGCCACCGAGGACGTGATAGCGGCCGCGAAACAGGCCTGAGCGTTCCAGCGCCCAGAGATCGGCCACGCTTTCGACCACGCAGATGATGGGCTCGCGGGTGGGATCGGCGCAGATGGCGCAGGGGTCGGTGCCGTCGAGCGTGCCGCAGATGCGGCAATTTTGTACGTTGGTGGCGGCGTCGGCCATGGCTTGGATGAGCGGGATCAGGCGTTGTTCCTTGTCGCTCAGCAGGCGCAGGACGATGCGCCGCGCGCTGCGCGGGCCGAGGCCGGGGAGACGACCGACGAGCTGGATCAGGCGTTCGATTTCCGGCGCATTCATGGCTCAGCGATAGCGGGTAGCGCAGTGGGCTGCAATCGGTCTATGGTTTGGTGGTAATTCGATGGGGAGTGTGGTGATGGCGGCGCATGATTTTCCGTTTAGCTTGAGCGATGAAGAGTGGCGGGCGAAGCTGAGTGCGGGTCAATATCGGGTGATGCGCGCACATGGCACTGAGGCGCCGGGGAGTTGCGCGTTGCTCACGGAAAAGCGGGCCGGGGTGTTTTCCTGTGCGGGGTGTGGCGCGCGCTTGTTTGAGACGGCGACCAAGTTTGAAAGCGGCACCGGGTGGCCGAGTTTTGATGCGCCGGTGGCGGGCAGTGTTGCGACTACGATTGATCGGTCGCACGGCATGGTGCGCACCGAGGTGCATTGCGCCCGCTGCGGCAGTCATTTGGGCCATGTGTTTGACGACGGGCCGGGGCCGAGCGGGCTGCGCTATTGCATTAACGGGATCGCGATGGATTTTGCGCCGGGCTGAGCGGCTTCACATGAATAATTTCTTGTTTTGCGGCAAGCCGGCATAGAGCGACGCGACATATTGGGCATAGCCGTTGTAAATGACGGTGGGAATGACTTGATCGGTGCCGATGACGCGTTCGCGGGCTTGGCTCCAGCGCAGCGTGGGGAATTTTGGGTTCACGTTCGCCCAGAACCCATACATGTCCGGGCTGGTTTGCTGCCAGAAGGTTTTCGGCTGGGTTTCGACAAATTCGATATGCACCAGGGATTTGGCGGATTTGAAGCCGTATTTCCAAGGGAGCACGAGGCGGATTGGCGCGCCATCCTGCTTGGGCAACGGTTGGTGATACATGCCGGTGCCGATGAAGGCGAGCTCGTTCATGGCTTCGGCCATGGTGAGGCCTTCGTGATAGGGCCAAGGGAAGAACGGGATGTTCAGGCCGGGCATCACCGAATGATCGGCCAGAGAGGTGAATTTCAGATATTTGGCGCGGGCGGTGGGTTTGGCGAGCTTGACCAGCTCGCTCATGGCGAAGCCTTGCCAGGGGATGACCAGGGACCAGGCTTCGACGCAGCGATGCCGATAGACCCGGGTTTCGGTTTTGACCTTTTTCATCAGGTCATCGAAGCTGATGGTGAAGGGTTTTTCCACCTGGCCATCGATGCGGATGGTCCAGGGTTCGAGGGGGAGTTTTTGGGCGGCGCGCCAGATATCTTTCGAGAGGCCGAATTCGTAGAAATTATTGTAGGTTTCGGCGTTTTTGATCGGGGTGATGGCGCGGCCGGGGGCGAAGCGCATGGCCTGTGCCGAGTAAGCGGGCATGGTGATGGGGGTTTGCGCGCTGGCTTCAGCGATGGTGCCAAAGCCGAGGGCGGCGCTGCCCATGGCGGCGAGGGCGGCGCGACGGTTCAATGCGAGCGATTCCGGGGTGGCGGCGGTTTCCGGCAAGTCCCATTCGCGGCTACGATGCACAAACATGTTTTTGCTCCTTGGAAATAGGGCCATAGCAGAGTTCAGCAATTCTGCACATCAACCTAATGTGAGGGATCGAGACGATGGGTGAACATTCGATCGAGGCGCTGCTGGCGGTGATGGCGCGGCTGCGCGACCCGCAAAGCGGCTGTCCTTGGGACATTGAGCAGGATTTCAGCACCATCGCCCCTTATACGGTGGAAGAGGCCTATGAGGTTGCCGAGGCGATTGTGAATAATGATCCAGCCGCGCTGCGCGATGAGTTGGGCGATTTGTTGTTTCAGGTGGTGTATCATGCGCGGCTGGCCGAGGAGCTTGGTTGGTTTGATTTTGCTGCGGTGGCGGCGGGAATTACCGATAAGATGATCAGGCGGCACCCGCATGTGTTTGGTGCGGCGGCGATGCGCGATGCGGCGGTGCAGACGGCGGCTTGGGAGGCGCAGAAGCAAGGCGAGCGCGCAAGACGGGCGATGAGTGGGACGCTCGATGGGATCGCGACCACCCTGCCCGCTTTGATCCGGGCGAAGAAATTGAGCGGGCGGGCGGCGCGGGTTGGGTTTGATTGGCCGGATGCTGGGGCAGTTTTGGATAAGCTGCAGGAAGAAACTGAGGAGTTGCGGGCCGAGCTGGCGGACGCTGATCCGGCACGGCTGGAGGATGAGCTGGGCGATATGATGTTCGTGCTGGTTAATCTGGCGCGCAAAATTGGCTGCGATAGTGAGGCGGCGCTGGCGCGGGCCAATGCGAAATTCGAACGGCGGTTTCGCGCCGTCGAGCGGCGGCTGGCGGACCAGGGCAAGTCACCCGCGATGGCGGATTTGGCGGCGATGGAGGCGCTGTGGCAAGCGGTGAAGGACGAGGAGCGCGGATAAGAGCGGGCGCTGGGCGGCCCTCATTTTGACTGTCGGGTTAAAATTGGTTGATCGAACCTCAAAAATGTTCCAATAAACGAATATAACTGGATCGGCATTGTTTTTTGGTGCGATTCAGAATCAAAAATAACGATTGAGGGAGCGCGCGATCATGACCTATAAATCACGGCTTATGCTGGGTTTTGCTGCTGTTTTTGGGGTGGGATTTGGCACCGCCCATGCCACGTCGGGCTATTTTCAGACCGGCTATGGTCAGAAAGTGGTGGCGATGGGTGGGGCGTCCGATGGGGTGGTGACGGGCGCGATGGGGGGTGCGGATAATCCGGCGAGCATTGCCTTTGCGGGCGAGAGTTTCTCGATTGGAGGCACCTATTTTAATCCGGTGCGCAGCAGCAATCGGGTGAATAATGCCTATGGGTTGAACGGGTCATCATCGAGCAAGGATGATAATTTTCTGATCCCCGACATTGGCTATAACGCGCCGATCAATGATCGGTTGGCGTTTGGCATTACGATTTATGGCAATGGCGGGTTGAACACCGATTATCCGGGCGGTGCGCTGAATTGCCCGAACCCACAGACCGGACAATTACAGCCGGGCAATTTGCTGTGCGGGCCGGGGCATTTGGGGGTTAATTTATCGCAACTGATTGTTGCACCGAGCCTTGCTTACAAGATTACGCCGAATTTTGCTGTCGCGGTGTCACCGCAGATTATTTATCAGATGTTCTCGGCGGAGGGGCTGCAACCGTTTGAGGCCTATTCGTCCAATCCGGGGGCGTTGACCAATCGCGGCGGCGATGGCGCGCTCGGGATTGGGGTGAAAATTGGCGTGTTTTGGCAGGTGACGCCTGAATTTTCGGTAGGAGGCACCTATTCGCCGAAGGCCGATATGGCACGGTTCAAGAAATATGCAGGGCTGTTTGCCAATGCGGGCGGATTTGATGTGCCGGCCAGTTTTTCGGTTGGTGCGGCGTATAAAATTACCCAGCACTTGATGGTTGCGGCTGATTTTCAGCGGATTTTCTATGCGAATGTGCCCTCGATTGGCAATCCGAGCCATGCTCAGGCGCCGCTTGGGGCAGCGAATGGGCCGGGCTTTGGCTGGCGCACTATCAATGTGTACAAAGCGGGTGTGGCTTATCAAATCGATCCGCTTTTCACCCTGCGGGCGGGATATGCGCATGCGGATAATCCGGTGACGGCGCCGAATGTGACGTTGAATATTTTGGCGCCAGGGGTCGTTGAAAATCAGGTCTCCGCAGGATTGACCTATCATGTTTCGCCGCAGAATGATGTGACGGTGACATTGTTCCATGCGTTCCAGAACCGGGTTTCCGGCGCGACCAGCCCACTATTGCCGGGCGGGGGGATTGATACGATCAAATTGTCGGAAAATTCGGTGGGAATTGGGTTTTTGCATCATTTCGCCCCGCCACCGCCGATCATGCCACCGCCGATCATGCCACCGCCGACCATGCCCGCGCCGAGGCTGCCACCCGTGGCGACCCCGGCGCCGGCCCCTGCCCGCACCTATTTGGTGTTCTTTGACTGGAACCGGGCCAATCTGACCGACCGGGCCGGGCAGATTATTGGGCAGGCGGCGCGCGCCTCGCGTAGCACGCGGGTGACTGAGCTGCATGTGAATGGCTATACCGATACCTCCGGCACGCGGGCCTATAATCAGACGCTGTCGCTGCGCCGGGCGGATGCGGTGGCGGCGCGGCTGGTGATTGATGGCGTGCCTCAGCGCGATATCGCGATCAAGGGATTTGGCGAGAGCCATTTGCTGGTGCCGACCGGGCCGGGTGCGCGCGAGCCGCAAAATCGGCGGGTGGAGATTATCCTGGACTGACGGCTGATGGGGGCTGGTGGATCGGAAAATTTGTCGCGCCGGGTGGGATATTGTGCTAACGATGGATGGCAACATCATTCGGAGCATGAGGCATGCCGCAGCAATCCGTGACCGACCGCCACGCGGACGCGCAGGCCGGGCGGGCGCCTGGCACGCGGGCTTGGTTGTCGAATTTATTCGCAGCCATTGCCGAGCGCGGACGCCGCTCTGCGCCTGTCGGCGCGAGCGCGCTGGACCGGCTGGATTATGCCAAATTGCTCGCAACCTCGCTGGTGTCCGAACGGGGCGAAGCCTCGGGGGCGGCGATTGCGCAGGAATTGCTTTCGGTGCTGGCGGCGCTGACCCGCGATCAACGGGCGTTGTTTTTCACCTATCTGGGCGATGGGTTTTCGCCCGATCCGGCCATGCTGATCAAGGCGGCGGAGCAATATATCGCGACGCCGAATGCCGAGGCCGCGGCAAAGCTCGCGGCCTCGGCGGAGCCGCCGCGCCAGGAATTGCTGCGCCGGATGAATATGGCGCCGGGCGGCACGGCGGCGTTGATTGCGCTGCGGCGCGAATTGCTGGGCCAGCGCGCGATTAATCCGGCGCAAAAGCGGCTGGATGCGGATTTACGGCATTTGTTTTCCTCCTGGTTCAATCGGGGGTTTTTGGAATTGCGCCGGATTGATTGGCAAACGCCTGCGGCGATTTTGGAGAAATTGATCGCCTATGAGGCGGTGCATGAAATTCAGGATTGGCAGGATTTGCGCCGCCGCCTTGCGCCGGATCGGCGGTGTTTTGGGTTTTTTCATCCGGCTTTACCGGGCGAGCCGCTGATTTTTGTTGAGGTGGCGCTGGTGCAGGGGCTGGCCGGGTCGGTGACCGCGCTGCTTGAGCGTGATCAAGATGAGGCGGCGCAGCGCGCGGGCGCGGCGGCGGCGGATACCGCGATTTTCTATTCGATTTCTAATTGTCAGGACGGGTTGCGCGGGATTTCCTTTGGTAATTTGCTGATCAAGCAAGTGGTTGAGGAGTTGCGCGGCGAATTGCCTAATCTGCGGCATTTTTCCACCCTCTCGCCGGTGCCGGGCTTTCGCGCTTGGCTGGAGGGCACGCATGGCGCGGCGGTGCTGGCCGAGATTTTTGCGCCTGAGGTTGCTGAGGCGACCCGCACGGGCTTGGCGGCGACGCAGAACGCGGCGCAGCTTGAGGCGGCGGCGACGCTGCGGCCGGTTTTGTTGCAGCTTTGTGCGCGCTATTTGACCGGCACGGCGTCCTATTGGCGGATTGATCCGGTGGCGAAATTCCATCTGGGCAACGGGGCGCGGTTGGAGCGGATTAACTGGATGGCCAATCCAACGCCGCGCGGCTATCAGGAATCCTATGGGATTATGGTGAATTATCTCTATGATTTGGCGGCGATTGAGGAAAATCATGAGGATTTCACTCGGGATGGTCATGTGCATCGCAGCCCGTCGGTTGAGGCGTTGTTGAAACCGCCGGTGCAAGCGGTGGAGAAACAAGGGCTGGTGCGGCGCATGCGGCTGGGGTGACGCGCGGGCGGGCCTCGATGTCGGGCCAATTGCCAAGCTTGTCGCCGGGGCCGGTTTATTTGCCGTTTCAGGCAGGGCCTTACCGGCCAGCGATGGGGTTGATGGCGCAAAAGCTTGAGTGCCTCACGGCTTTTGATGACCAATATCCCGCTCTGATGGCGCGGCGACGCGACTTGCTCGATACGCGCAAGGACGACGTGTTGGCGGTTACGGAGGGGTCGGGCGCGATGCGCGCCGAGGCGTTGGCGGTGCTGGTTGCGCATTTATGCGCTGACCGTGCGGCGTGGTTCAGCCGATGTGACAATAAGCTGACCAATCATTTGACCGGCGAGACATGGGCGCTGGATCGGCTCGATCATGATCCGCTGGAGGTGGCGGGGCGATTGGTGGTGGAGGATATTTGTTTGCTGGCCCCTGCCCCCTACCCGATCTTGGCGGCTGCGGTGCTGTGTTTTCCCTCACGCTGGCGGCTTGCCGATAAAATCGGCCAACCGCTGAGTGCGATTCATGCGCCGGTGCCTGATTATGCGTGGGCATTGGGCGGACCGGTTGATCGGTTTCTCGGTTTGCTCAAGCCGGGGCGGCTGGTTGCGCGGATGAATTGGTCGATCCATGATGATGCTGCTTTGTTTCAACCCAATGCCGATCATGCGCCGCGTCAGGCGATCACGGCGGCGAATGCCGGGGCGATGCTCACCTTGCGCATTGAGCGTCAGACGCTGAGCCGGTTGCCGCAGACGGGGGCGATATTGTTTACCATCCGCACCTATCAGCATCGGTTGAGCAGGGTCGCCGCCGTGCCGGGGGCGGCGGCTTCGCTGCGGGAGGCGTTGATGGGTCTGCCGAATGCGGTTGCGGTGTATAAGGGGATTAGCGCGTTTCGCGAGGCGTTGGAGGGGTATTTGGGTGGGTTTGCTTGCGTGGAGGGGTCGTGAGGGGGCGCAGGTGGTTGCGTCTTATCGATCAATTATGATAACTTCCGATCATGATGCTCGTACCCGATCAAATCCGCGCTGCCCGTGCCTGGCTTAACTTGAGGCAGGACGAACTTGCCAAGCGGGCGCATGTTTCAACGGTGACCATTCGCCGCGTTGAGTCCGCTGATTATGTCTCAATGGTTGCACCATCGACCATTGCCGAGATCCGTCAGGCACTTGAAAATTCCGGTGTTGAGTTCATCGACGGGGGGATCAAGATACGCCGTCCGGCGCCCCTTGATCGCGGTGACCGGCTTGAGCAGCTGAAGTTGATTAGTGCGCGCAGCGCCGCTCGACTGCGCGCGCGGGAGATGATGGTTGAGGCTGATTTATACGATGATGCCGGCCTGCCTGCGTGATTGCGGTTGATAGTTCGGCCATTATCGCAATTCTGCGTGGTGAGGCGGATGCTGATGATTTGCTGCGCCACTTGGTCAACGCAGAGTCCGCCTGCCTATCGGCGCTGAGTTTGCTTGAGATCAGCATGGTTCTCGCCGGACGCACAGGCGATGACGCTATTTGGGCCGAGCTTGACGGGTTGATTGCGGTCGCTGCAATCGAAATTGTTGCATTCGACAATACGCAAATGCTGATCGCCCGCGATGCTTTTCTGCGTTTCGGGAAGTCACGGCACAAGGCGGCGCTCAATCTCGGTGATTGCGTGTCATACGCTCTCGCCAAGTCCCGTGATGTTGCGCTCCTGTGTAAAGGTGATGATTTCACTCAGACCGATATCGCAACGGTTAAGCTGGTCAGACCAGCGTGAGCGAAAGATCAATCTCGTCGCGGATCGGAATATTGTTGTGGCCGATCAACGGAATTTCAGGTTTATGGGCGCGTGCAGCATTGACCGCGCCGGGGCGCAGGGATTGGAGCGTAAAACCGCGCCGTTGGTAAAAGCGCAGCGCGGCGATATTATCGTTGGTGGTGGTGACCCTGAGCGATGGCACGCCGTCACGTCGCAGGGCGGTGATGAGGGCGTCTAACAGTGCGGAACCGACTCCCTGCCCTGGCGTGATGGCATCGAGCGATAATAATTCGGCGCCGCTTGGGCTGACCCGGTAGGTTGCCAAGCCGCGTTGCGGGTCCATAACCCAGGCCGGGAGCATCGACAGATCGATGATCTCGTTATGCACCACCATTTTGGTGCCGCCCCAGCGCGCCTGGAGCAAAGTTTCGATCCAGGGTTGATCGGCGCTGGTGCGGGGACGGCGCAAAAACTCACACGTCGAGGTTTGAAACTTTGAGGGCATTGCTGACGATGAAATCGCGGCGGGGTTCGACCACGTCGCCCATCAGGGTGGAGAAAATTTGATCGCTTTCCTCGGCATCGCCGATGCGCACTTGCAGTAGGCGGCGTAATTCGGGGTCGAGCGTGGTTTGCCAGAGTTGGTCTGGGTTCATTTCGCCGAGGCCTTTGAAGCGTTGGATGGCGAGGCCTTTGCGACCGATGGCGAATAGGGCGTCGATCAGGCTGCACGGGCCTTGCACTGGGCGGAGCGATTCGCCTTGGCGCAGGTCGGGGGCGGCGGCGAACAGGCTGGCCAAGCGGGCGGTGCGCTCGGTGAGCCAGCGCGCTTCGCTGGAGCGCAGGGTGGCGAGATCGAGGGTGAAGCGCTCGGCCACGCCGCGCACCGTGCGGGCGATGACGATGCCGCTGGCATCGACCGCGACCATCCAGCCGCGTTCATTGGGGAGGGAAATCGCATCGAGCCGGGCGGCGAGCTGCGGGGCGCTCTCGGTCAGGCCGGCGGGGTCGGCGCTGAGCAGGCCGACGATGGCCGCCTGTTCGATATAAGCGACCGGCATGTCGCGCGCGAGATCGGTGATGCGGCGGGCGGCTTCGCGCAGAAACGGCAATTCGGCGGCGAGGTCCATCCCCTCGATCCGCGCTTCGTGCAAGGCGCGCTCGAACAAATAGGCTTCCATCGCCTCGTCATCCTTGAGGTAGCGCTCCTCATTGCCGCGCTTGGCGCGGTAGAGCGGCGGCTGGGCGATGTAGAGATGGCCGCGCTCGATCAATTCGCGCATTTGGCGGAAGAAAAATGTGAGCAGGAGTGTGCGAATATGTGATCCATCGACATCCGCGTCGGTCATGATGACGATGCGGTGATAGCGCAGTTTGCTGATGTCAAAGCCACCTTGATCGGCATCGGTTGGGCCGATGCCGGTGCCCAGCGCGGTGATCAGCGTGCCGATTTCCGCCGAGCCTAACATGCGGTCAAAGCGGGCGCGTTCAACGTTGAGGATTTTGCCTTTGAGCGGCAAAATGGCTTGGGTTTTGCGATCACGCCCTTGTTTGGCGGAGCCACCGGCGGAGTCGCCTTCGACGATGAAGATTTCCGATTTGGCCGGGTCGCGCTCCTGACAATCGGCGAGCTTGCCGGGGAGGGTGGAAATATCGAGCACGCCCTTGCGCCGTGTGAGTTCGCGGGCTTTGCGCGCGGCCTCGCGGGCAGCGGCGGCATCGAGCACTTTTTGCACGATCAGCTTGCCTTCACGCGGATGGGTTTCCAGCCAATGCTCCAGCGCATCCGCGACGGCGGCTTGCACCAGCGGTTGGACTTCCGAGGAGACCAGCTTATCCTTGGTTTGCGAGGAGAATTTCGGATCCGGCACCTTGACCGAGAGCACCGCCGTTAGACCCTCGCGCATATCCTCGCCGTTCAGCGATAGATTGTCTTTTTTGCTGATCGATTCGGCGAATTTTGATAAGACGCGGGTGAGTGCGGTGCGAAAACCGGCCAGATGGGTGCCGCCATCGCGCTGGACGATGTTATTGGTGAAGCAGAGCATGGTTTCGTGATAGGTTTCGTTCCAGCCCATCGCGAATTCGACGCGGATGCCGCCGGTTGCATCGGCTTTGTAATCAGTGATCGGCGGCGCAAAAATGGGTGTTTTGGCGCGGTCTAGCCAATTGACGAACTCGGTGAGGCCGCCTTTGTAGAGGAAATTCTCCTCATGGACCGGCGTGTGACGCTCATCGCGCAGGCTGATCGCGAGGCCGGAATTGAGAAAGGCTAGCTCGCGCAAGCGACGCTCAAAAATGGCGAAATCAAACTCGGTATGGGTGAAGGTGCCGGCGGAGGGTTTGAAGGTGACTTGCGTGCCGGTGGCGTGGGTGGATGGGCCGACGCGCACGAGCGGTGCTACCGCATCGCCATGCTCAAAGCGGATGAAATGCTCCGCGCCATCGCGCCAGATGCGCACCTCCATCCATTCCGAGAGCGCATTGACCACGGCGGCGCCGACGCCATGCAAGCCGCCGGAGACTTTGTAGGAATTTTGGTTAAATTTGCCGCCCGCATGCAGTTTGGTGAGCACGACTTCGGCGGCGGAAATGCCTTCCTCGGGGTGAATATCGATGGGGATGCCGCGGCCGTTATCGGTGACGGTCATTGAGCCATCGCCGTTGAGCACCGCCTCGACGCTGGTGGCGAAACCGGCCTGCGCTTCATCCACGGCGTTATCGATGATTTCGGTGCCCATATGGTGCAGGCCGGACCCATCATCCGTGTCACCGATATACATGCCGGGGCGCTTGCGCACCGCATCGAGCCCGCGCAAGACGCTGATCGAGGCGGCGTCATAGGCGAGGTCGGGGGCTAGGTCGGGGGCGAGGTCGGGGGCTAAGTCGGCGGCTTGATCGGGTAATGGGGTCAGGTCGGGGGACGCCACGGATTGGGTCATAAAAACGATGCACTCCAGAGATTGGGATTCGGCTTTTTATAGCGCAAAATGGCCGATTTGCCTAATCGCGGGCGTGCTGGATCAGGCCCGATCGCCCGCCAGGGCGGCGCGCAGGCGGGCGGCATCGAGCAGGCGCGTGGTCTCGGCCTGGCGTTGCGCGAGGACGGCCTGCTGCCAAGCGATTTCTGTTGTTAAAACAGTGTTGTAGCTCACGGCACCGAGGCGGAACTGGGCGCGGGCGAGGCGGTAGGCGGCCTCAGCCGTGGCGGCGGCGGCGCGATCATCCTGCATTGTGGCGCGGGCGGCTTGCACCAGACGCAAGCCATCGGCGACCTGTTGGAAGGCGATGAGCACGGTTTGGCGATATTGCGCGAGGGCCGCGGTGAGGTTGGCTTGGGCCGCGCGCTCATCGGCGTGCAGCACGCCGCCCTCGAAGAGGGGTGCCAGCAGTGAGCCGGCCAGCGTCCAGAGTGCGGCGCCGGGCTGGAACAGCGTGTTGAGGGTTTCTGCGGCAAAGCCACCTTGCGCGGACAGGTTCAGGCTGGGGTATAGGGCCGCGACGGCTTCGCCCAAGGCGGCGTGATTGGCGCTGACCAGGGCGCGGGCGGCGATGATATCGGGCCGGTGCGCGACCAGGGTTGAGGGCAAAGCGAGCGGCGGGTTCGGGGGGAGCGCAAAATCGGCGAGGCGGAAATGCGCGCCGGTGAGTTGTGCCGGCGCCAGGCCCGCGAGCACCGCGATGGCGTGGCGCTGCACGCTGGCGGCGGCGCGTAGGGCGGGGATTTGCGCCAATGTGGCCTGGAGTTGGGCGCGCTGCTGGAGCACCGGCAGGCGGGCGATGGCGCCAGCGCGATGTTCGCCGGTGAGCAAGGTGAGCAAATGCTGCTCGCTCGCGGCGATTTTTTTCTCAGTGTGGATTTGCGCCCGTAAACCGGCCTCGGTGATCGCTGCGTTAACGAGAGCGGCGGCGATGGTGAGGCGGGCGGCGGAGGCGGTGGCGCGCCGATAGGCGATGCGCGCTTGGCCGTTGCGAAAGGCGCTGGAGCGCGCCCCGAACAGGCCGGGATTATAGCTCAGCGTGCCGGTGAATTGGAAAATCGTGTAGGGGCCGAAGCCGTTCGGGCCGGTGGGGTAGGCTTGGCGGGATTCCTGCGGATTGAGGCTCAGTTGCGGCAGGAACGCGCCATTGGCCGCCGCCGCGCGGGCTTTGGCGCGTGACAGCAGCGCGTTGGCGGCATCGATGGTGGGGCTATGCGCCTGTGCTGCGGCGATCAGCTGGTTCAAGGCGCGATTGTGAAAGCCACGCCACCAGGATTGGCCAAGCGGGCTGTGCACGCTCGGAATGTTGCGCACATAGCGCGTGGGCCATGCTTGTTTTGGCCCTTGCGCGCGGGGTGCGGCGCAGCCGGTCAAGGCGGCGCTGGTGAGCAACAAGGCGGCGGCGCGAAATTTCATCAGGCGCGCCGATGCAACAATAGATACATGGCCGGAACCGCAAATAACGACAGCACGAAGCCCGAGGCCATGCCGGTCGCTAACACCGCGCCGATATCATAGCGGATCACCGCTTGCGGGCCGTTCGCAAGCATCAGCGGCACCGCGCCGCCGATCAGAGCGAGGGTGATCATCAGGATCGGGCGAAAGCGCAGCCGGGCGGCGCGATAGACGGCATCGGCCAGATTATCGCTATTGCGCGCTTCCAGATGGGCGATTTGCACAAACAGAATCCCTTGGCGGGCGATCAGCCCCCAGACCGCGAGCAGCGCGATTTCGGTGACGATGTTGAGCGTGGCGCCGCCGAGGCTGATCAATGCGAGCGGGCCGAGGCTGGCCAGCGGCACGGTGGTGATCACCACGAACGGATCGCGCAGCGAGCGGAACTGGCCGGCGAGCAGGAAAAACAACCCCGCGAAGCCGAGCGCAAACAGCATGTTATTGGCACGTTGCGATTGGCGGAAGGTGGCGGAGGGACCGGCATAGCCGAACGAGGAGCCGGGCGCGTGCTGGTGCAGAAAGGCTTGGTGCAACGTGGCGAGCGCGTCCGACAGCGCGATGCCGGCACGCGGCTGGCCGGTGATGGTGACGGTGGGCAGGCCTTGCCAGGAACCAATGGCGCTCGGCCGGGCGCGCAGGCGCAGGCGTGTCACATCGCCGAGCGGGATCAGCGCGCCGCCAATTGTGCGCACCGGGGTGGCGGCAAGGGCTGCGATGTCGATGGCGCGGGGGCCGGTGGCGATAATATCGAGATTGGCGTGGCCCAAACTAACATGCGCGAGCGAGGCGCCGGAGAGCGAATCACTGATCGCCGCACCGATCGCGGCTTGACTGACGCCGAGATTAGCAGCGAGGCGGGTGCGGGTGGTGATGATATATTCGGGCTGCACCGATCCCGGCGAGACTTGCAGAAAATCGAATTTGCCGCTGGCATATCCGGCATTGATGATCGATTGGGCGAGGTTGAGCAAATTGCCGTAATGGGTTTGGCCGGACACCAGCACATCGATCGGCAGGCCGTTCAGGCCGGGCAGACCGTTATTTTCAGTGACATAGGCTTGCACGCCGGGCAGTTTGGCGAGGGCGGTGCCGAGAATTTTGGCGGCATGGCGGGCCTCGCTCGGATTTTGGAAGCTATAGCCGCCGAACAGGCCGTGATAATTTTCATCCGCGACCATCCAATCAGGGTGGCCGGGTTCAAGCCGATTGAGCACGCTTTGGATGGCGTGAAATTGCTGGGTCAGATAGGTGATCGAGGCGCCATACGGGCCTTCGGCGAAAATATTGACCGAAAGACCATCGGCGGCCGGGGTGAGGTTGCGCGGTGCGGCGCTATAGAGGCCCGCGCTCAGCACCGCGAGCGCGATGGCAATACCGACCACCCAGCCGGGGTGCGGCAGACTGCGAGCGAGCAGGCGTAGATAGGTTGCGCGCAGCCGATCGATGATCGAGGGGCGGGATGAATGATGTTCACGCGCGCCTGCCCAGAGCGCGATCAGCGGCACGGCGGTGAGGGCGATCAGGAGCGAGAACAGAAAGGCAGTGATCAGCACCAGGGCAAAGGGCCGGAACAAGGCTGCGGTTAGGCCTTGCAAAAACACCAACGGCAAGAACGCGACCACCAAAGTGGAGGAAATCGCCGCGAGCACCGGGGCGAGGAGTGTAACGCTGGCGGCGGCGGCATCGAGCGGGGCTTCGCCCTCGGCGATGCGGCGGAAAATATCCTCGACCACCACGATCGCGTCATCGACCACCAAACCGACGGCGAGCACCAGGGCGATGATGGTGAATAAATTGAGGCTTTCGCCCAAGAGATGCATGACGATGGCGGCGCCGAGCAGCGAGAGGATGATGGCCAGAAAGGGGGCAGCGGCGGCGCGCAGCGTGCCGAGCGAGAGGCGCACGATCACGCCGACCAGGATGATGGTGATCAGTAAGGTGGCGGCCAGATCGCGCAGGCTGCGGGTGATGCTAACCGATTGGTCATAGGTGACGTTGAGTTGCAGGCCGGGCGGCAAGGTGCTGCGGATATTGGCCAGCACGCGGCGAAAATCCCGCGAGACTTGCAGCACATTGCCGCCCGGCGCGACACCGGCCGCGAGGAAGACCGAGGGTTTGCCGCGCCACCAGTTTTTGAAACTATGGGTGGGCGGGCCCAGCGAGACGGTGGCGAGGGCGGAGAGCGGGATGGTGACGCCCGCGCGCGTGGTGATCGGGATGGCGCGAAAGCGGGCGAGCGTGCCGAGATCCGGGCTGCCTTGGATGGTGATGATGGCGGCGCGATTGCGCAGGCTACCGCCGGCCGCGAGCGCCGCACGGCTGCGCAAGGCGCGGGCGATATCCTGCGCCGTCACCCCGAGGGCGACCAGCCGCGCCGGGTTCATCGCCACGCGAATGGCGGGGCTGGGCGCAAACAGATGCACCGGGCCGATATTGGGCACGGTTTCCAGCCGGGGGATCACGTCGGTTTGCAAAAATCGGATCACTTCGGTGCGCGAAATGCCGGGGGCAATGCGGGCATTGACGTTGAGTTCCTGATTGCCGTTGGAGCGGCCGATCAGCGCGACATTGGGCAGGCGGGCGGCGGCGGGGATGTCGTTACGCGCGGCATTCACCGCCGAGAGCACTTCGGCATAGGTGGTGTTGGGGTTGGCGCCGGGGGCGAGGAAGGCGCGAATATGCGACACACCTTGGCGGCTGGAGCCGGTGACATAGGCGATGCCGCCGACCGCCGCGACGCTCGCTTCGGTGGGCACGGTGACGAAGCGATTGACCACCGAGGCCGCGGCGCCCGGATAATGGGTGGTGATTTTAATCCGGTTCGCGGGAATCGGCGGGCTTGGGCGGATCGGTAAGGTGGCGAGCGACACCATGCCGAACAAAATCAACGCGGCGACGCCGAGCAGCACCAGAATCGGGTGGCGCAGCAGGCGCGCCCAAAGGTCCGGGCGCGGCGCGATGGCGCGGGTGGGTAGATTATCCATCAAGCGGCGGCGGCAGCCGGGTCGATCATTTCGCCATCGCGCAGCTTGAAGCCGCCTAGGGCGACGATGCGGTGGAGAGACGGATTGGCACTGATGATCGCGGTGGCGCCGCTGGTGGCCAGCACATGGACATAGACCGCATGCACGCTGGTGCTGCCTTTGGCGGTGTGCAGCGCATAAACAAAGGTGCCGATCGGGCTGTTATTCAGCGCAGTGGCAGGGATCGCCAAAGCGGCGACCGGCGCGCCGACCTTGAGATGAACGATGCCGAAGGCACCGGGCAAAGTGGCGGCGTTGGGGTTGATGATGCGTCCTTCGACGCTGCGGGCACGGGTGGTGATATTGAGGGCTGGGCTGAGGGCGGTGATCACGCCGCGCACCATCGGCACCGGCGCGTCAGGGCGGGCGCGATTGGGGAGCGAGAGCGCGAAATGATCGCCCGGCGCGATGCCCGCCAGTTCGGTCTGCGGCACCGCAAAGCGCACCAGCAAGGGGCTGGTTTGGGTGAGGGTAACGATGGGCGCGCCGGGGGCGAGATAATCCCCGACCGAGACGCGCCTTATGCCGAGCACGCCGCTGAAGGGTGCGGTGATTACCAGTTTCGCGGCCTGGGCTTGATCAAGCGCCAATTGCGCTTGGGCTTGGGCGGCGATTGAGCGATCCGCATCGATTTGCGCGGCGCTCACCCCGGAAATAGCCAGCAATTTGGCATCGCGGGCCAGCACTTGGGCCGCGGCGGCGGATTTGGCGTGGTCCAAAGCCAAGCGGGCTTGGGCGGTCGCGGCGTTCATCCGAAGCAAAATTTGGCCCTGGGTGACGCGGTCGCCGGAGTGAAACAGAATCGCACTGACGATGCCGGCCCGGCTGGCCGCCAAAATGGTGTTTTGCGCCGCGATCACCTGACCGGAAAGCTGGATCGCGGCACGGTAGCGCATCGGCGTGACCATGCTGACCGGCACGCGCGGCAGCGGCGCTGCGGCCATCAGCGTCAAAGCCAATAGCGGCGCAATCATCCATTGAACCGGCGCAATCATCCTGGCGGGTCGCATTGTTCTTCCTGAAGGCGGCCGTGCGGGCCATATGGGGCGGATAATTTTATTACGCGGATTTTTACACTTGGCAAAGACCCGCCGGGGGATAATGTTTTGATCGGGCGGAGGAGCAAACCATGGATCACGCGGGCGGCGAAGCAGTAGCGACGCATGAGGTGTTTAATCAGGTGGGCGAACCGCCGGATTATAACGCGTATCGGCGGGATCCGGCGTTGGGCGAGGCGATAGCAGCGTTTGGCGCGGGGTGGGCAACACCAAAGCTCGATGCGTGCGGCGCGCTGATTGGCAGTGCGATGATGCGCCAACAGGCCTATGAGGCGAACCGCTACGGGCCGGAATTGCGCAGCCATGACCGGTTCGGCAACCGGATCGACAATGTGGTGTTTCACCCATCCTGGCACGCCTTGATGGCGCGGGCACGGGCGAGCGAGACCCATTCGCTCGCCTGGACCATCGAGCAGCCTGCCGCACAGGTGGCGCGGGCGGGGCTGGCCTATTTATGGGGTCAGGGCGAGCCGGGAGTGATGTGCCCGAGTGCGATGACCTTTGCCGCCCAAGGCGCTTTGGCGCATGCGCCGGATTTGCGGGCGCAGTTCGGCGCGCAAATATGGTCCAGCGCCTATGATCCACGCCCGCTGCCGCCACGGGAGAAAGAGGGTCTGGTGGTGGCGATGGCGATGACCGAAAAGCAAGGCGGCAGCGATTTGCGGCAAACCCAGACCGATGCGCGGGCTTTGGGTGGCGGGCGCTATGCGCTGACGGGTCATAAATGGTTTTTCTCGGTGCCGATTGCCGATTTATTTCTGACCTTGGCGCGCACCGAAAGCGGCATTTCCTGCTTTTTGGCGCAAGGCTGGCGCGATGATGGGGCGCGCAATGGCGTGCAGATCCAGCGGCTCAAGGACAAGCTGGGGAATCGCTCGAACGCCTCCTCGGAGGTTGAGTTTCGTGATTTAGAGGCGGTGATGGTCGGCGCTGAGGGGCGCGGGATCGCCACGATCATCGAGATGGCGCATTTGACCCGGCTGGAATGTGCCATTGGCGCTGCGGCGCTGATGCGCCACGCCACCAGCCTCGCGCTGTATCACGCGAGCCGCCGCACGGCGTTTCAACGTAAATTGATCGACCAGCCGATGATGCGCTCGGTGCTGGCGGATATGGCGCTCGATAGCGAGGCGGCGCTTTGGCTTTCGCTGCGGGCGGCGGCGGCAATCGATCGAGGTGAGGCGCTCGCACGGGTGATTGTGCCGGTGGCCAAATATTTCATTGGCAAACGCGCACCAGGGTTGGTGGCCGAGGCGGTGGAATGCCATGGCGGCAATGGGTTTGTTGAGGAGAATCCGATTGCCCGGCTTTATCGCGAAGCGCCGCTGAACGGGTTGTGGGAAGGCTCGGGCAATGTGATGTGCCTGGATGTGATCAGGGCGTTGACCCGCCAGCCGGAATCGGCGGCGGCGTTGCGGGCGGAACTGGCTGGGGCATGGGGGATTGACCCGGCATTGGACCGCATGTTGGGCGAGATTGAGGGGGCGCTGGTTGCACCCGCCAGCATCGAGGCGCAAGCGCGGCGGGTGGTGGAGCAGATTGCGCTGGCGCTGAGCATGGTTGTGCTTCGTGCGCATGCGCCAGCGGCGATTGCCGATGGGTTCTGTGCCGCGCGGATTGCGATGCCGGGCCTTGCTTACGGCGCGGCGGGCGGGCTTGATACGGCGGCGATTTTACACCGGGCCGCGGTGATCCCCAACGGCTGATCGCCGCATCGCGGGTCGGTTCAGGGCAGCACGATGGCGAATTGCGCATCGGCCCGATCGAACAGGCTGAAAAACTGCCGCAAGGCGGCCAGATCGCCGCCGATTTGGAGAGCGCCGGATTGAACCAGGGCGGGCAGATCGGCTTGGCCTGCGAACAGCGACAATAGGGTAGCGCGGGTCAGGGTAAGGTGCGCTATCGGATGATCCGCTGTGGCACCGCGAGGGTGGGTGGTTGCGTCGGCGGGGGTGTCGAGCTTTTGGTGGTGCAGCACGCTGTTGGCGAGCTGCATGGCGTGATGTTCGCCGACATCGGTAAAATGCCAGAGCAGATCGAGTGTTATACCATCGGCGCGCAGGCCATTGAGCGAAACAGCGAGAGAATCGAAAATCTGGGCGACCGGGAGCATCGCCGCCATTGATGACGGGGCAGCCATGCGGGCCATGGTGGGTTTTTGCGCAGCGCGCAATTCCTGAGCACCGGTCAAGTAAAAATTGCGCCAGGGGGCGGATTCCGCCTGATAGCCGAGCTGTTCGAGCGCATCCGCTTGCAAAGCGCGGGCCGCTTGGTGGGTGGGATCGGCGAACACCAGATGGGTGAGCACTTCGGCGACGAAGCGATACTCGCCAGCTTCATAGGCGGCGGCTGATTTAGCCATCAGCGCGTCAGCGCCGCCCATGAATTCGACATAACGCTGGCCCGCCGCAACCGGGGGCAAGGGGTGGAGATGCGCGGGATGGGCATCGAACCAGCCGAGATAACGCTGATACACTGCCTTCGCGTTATGCGCGATTGTGCCGTAATAATCGCGCAGGCTCCATTCGCGCGCGAGAGATTGCGGCAGGCGCAGTGTTTCGGCGATCTCCAGGGCGGTGAACCCTTGATTGGCGAGGCGCAGCGTTTGATCGTGGATATATTGATAAATATCGCGCTGGCCCGCGAGATAATGGCGCACCGCCTGAGTGCCAAAGCGAGGCCAGTGATGGCCGCCAAACACCACATCGGTATGGGCGCCGAAACGGCGCATTGCCTGATCGAGTGCCGCACTCCAGGCCCGCGCATCGCGCACTTCCGCACCGCGCAGCGTGTAGAGATTATGCAGGCCGGCGCAGGCATTATCGGCAATCGCGAGGGCTCGGAATTGCGGCAGGAAAAACATCATTTCGGCCGGTGCTTCGGTTTCCGGTGCGAGCTGGAATACGAAGTCGACGCCATCGATGGTCGCGGTTTCGCCATCGTCGGCGATGATCCGGTTCGGCGCTAACAAGCCGACGCGCCCGGCGGAGGTGGCTTTGCCGAGGCCCGCATCGACACCGCCTTGCGCATCGGCTGGCAAGAGCGCGCCATACATATAGGCCGCGCGGCGGCGCATGGCGTTGCCTGCGAGGATATTTTCCGACACCGCATAATGCAGGAAGTTGGCCGGGGCGATGATCGGCAAATCGGCGATGGCGTGATCAAGCACTGCTTCGGAGCCGCCGAAATGATCGGCATGGCTATGGGTGTAGATGAGTGCTGAGATCGGCCGGACGCCGCGATGCTGGTTGATCAGCGCGATGGCGGCGGCGGCGCATTCGCGGGAAATCAGGGTATCGACCACGATGCGCCCGGCTTGGCCTTCGATGAAGGTGATGTTGGATAAATCGAGCCCGCGCACCTGATGAATGCCGGGGCAAACCTCGAACAAGCCGCCAATGGCGTTGAGGCGGGCTTGGCGCCAGAGGCTCGGATTGACCGTGGGCGGGCATGGCGCATCAAGCCCCTGCCCTGCGGTGAGCCGGGCGAAATCCCAGGCGGGGCGTGCGCCGCCCGCCGCAGTCGCAATCGGCGCAGGGTCGAGCGGCGCAATCAGGCCGCGCTGGGCATCGATAAAATCACGGTCATCCTCGGGCGGTAATTGCGCACGCAGCGCCTCATGCGCCGCCACGGTCGCTGGCGTTGCTGGTTTCCGGTCCATGATGTTGCTCCCTGGTTAGTGTTTGATGATCTGACTTAACGCGGCCCGGCGCGCTCGGTAGGGGCCGCGCCCTAGCGCGAAGGCAATCGCGGCGACCAGCCCGGCGAGCGGTGCGATGATGGCCATCGCGACCCCCAAATTTGCGCCCAGCATTGAGGCCAGCACCGCGACGCTGAGCGGCCCCAGCCCGAGCGCGACCAAATTGAGGATGGCGGTATAGATTGCGGTGACCCGGCCCAGCACCGCGCCATGAATAATTTCCTGCAACGCGCCGGGGGCGACGCCCCAGACGAAGCTCGTGAAAAAAATCACCGGCAGCACACCTACGAAAGCGAGTCCGGCGCCGGGCGCAAATCCGACGAGCATGGCGGAGGGAATCACGCCGACCCCGGCGATGATGCCGACCAGAAATTTGCCGTCGCTGCGGCCCGCGCGTTCGAGCCGGTCTGCCAGCCAGCCGCCAAAGATCGAGCCGATTGGGCCGATCACCAGCACCACCAACCCGAACCGCAAGCCGATTTGCGCAGCCGTCCAACCATGCTCGCGGATGAAAATGGTCGGCAGCCAAGCGGTGGCGGCGTAGCTGGCAAAGGCGATGGCGGTGAAGCCGATCATATGAGTGACCAGTGCGCCGCCCGCCTCGGTGAAGCCGGTCAAAAAGCCGAAACCAGGCCGATGTGGGGTGAGGCGCACCGGTTCGCGCATCCAAAGGGCCACGATCGCGAGGAGAATCCCCGGGGCGGCAATCGCCAAGAACACGCTTTGCCATGCGGCGACCGCGCCGATCAGCGGCAGGCGCAGATGATGGGCAGAAAAATAGTGGAGCAAAATACCGCCGACGATCAAAGCGGCGGCGCTGCCGAGATAAATGCCGGAGGCAAACACACCGAGCACCCGGCCGCGCTGGGCTGGCGGGAAATAATCCGCGATCATCGATGTGGCACCCGGCAAGATCGTCGCTTCGCCCGCACCAACGCCGATTCGGGCGGTCAAAAATGGCGCGAAGCCGGTGGCAAGCCCGCACAGGCCGGTCATCACGCTCCAGACCAGAATGCCGCCCGCGACAATCGAGTTGCGCCGCAGCCGGTCAATCGCCCAGGCAATCGGCAAGCCGAACCCGGCATAAAATAGGGCAAAGGCGGTGCCTTGCAGCAAGCCCATTTGCACATCGCTCAACTGCAAATCATGCTCAATCGGCACCACCAGGAGCGAAATCACCGTGCGATCGGCGAAGGCAAGCAGGTAGCCGAGGGAGAGAATTGTCGCGGCAAACCAAGCGCCGCGCTGCGGCCCAATTTGGACGGGTTCGGCGGGGGGGCTCATGCTCAAAATAGATCGCTCATGTGCCGGAAGCCTTGGGCAGCGAAGTGTTCTCTGGTGGACGGTGAGCAGGGGGCCGCAAGGCCGGCTTCGATCATATCGAGCAAATTGCTCAGGAAACTGGCGAAATCGCCGTCCGGAATCAGGCTTTGCTTGGGGATCACTCCGCGCTGCCAGTCTGACAGCGCATGGACCGCGATCCGCACGCCAAACATAACCCGCTGGTCGCGCACGATTTGCGGCAACTCTGACTGTAAGTCGCTATAGACCCGCCGGACCATCAGCAGGCCCATCGTGTAGCCTTGATTGGCGAAATAGCGACCGAAATCGAAATCGTCATATTGATAGATACGGGCATGGAGTTGCACCCAGTTCAACCGGTCCTCACGCGTCCGCACCGTATCGGCGAGCGGCATGACAATTGCCTCGGCGAGGCGGCGCATCTGCTCGCCCGGTGGTGCGGCTTCACACATCTCCATCAGCTCGACTCGCCTGGCATCAATCGCGGGCATGCGACGATCGATCAGCGCTTCGAGCAACCGCGCGCGGGTGGAAAAATGATAATGCAGCGCGGACGCGTTGCGCTGCCCGGCAGCGCGGTTGATTTCGCGAAAGCTTACGGCGGCAATGCCATGCGCGATAAAGAGTTCCTCCGCGCTATCGAGCAGTTTCGTCTTGGTGTCGATCCGTGCCGCCATGACGCACTCCAACTAATTTGAGATGAATCCGCTCAAAAAGCTAATCCAGCTTTATTAATCGCGTATTTTTTTGCGCTTGACCAGCCTTTGGGTAAAGGTGATTGGCCTAAAAGCACATGCGTAACCAACCCGGTCCGCAATGGTTGGGTATGGACCGCATGCCCGAGATGGTTCACAAGCCCGGTGATGGAGAGCCGCATCGAGCGCCAATGCGTAGCCAATGGGCTGAAAATGACCCACCCTCGGCGGGTCATTGCGCAGGTATTGTCTGATGTGACCGACCATCCGGATGTTGATGAGCTGCACCGTTTGGTGCATCAGATCGATCCGCGCATTTCACTGGCAACGGTGTATCGCACGGTGCGGCTGTTCGAGCAGTCTGGCATTTTGGAGCGGCGCAATCTGGGCAGTCGGCGTGCGCGCTATGAACCTTCAGGGGATCGAGACCATTTTCACTTGGTTGACCGAGAGACCGGTATGGTCATCGAATTTGATGAGCCGGAGACCGAGGCCTTGATGCGTCGCCTCGCCGCGCGGCATGGCTATGAGCTGATTTCGCTGAAAATCGAGCTATTCGGTCGCCGGATCAAATCTGAGCCCACAGCATCCAAGCCCCCAGCGTCCAAGTCCCCAGCGTCCAAGTCCCCAGCGTCCAAGTCCGGCGGTCGGCCCCGTCATGCATGAGGTCGCCGCGCCGGTGATCGAGCCGGTTGGGGCCCCGGTTGGCTTCGAGGAGTTGCGCTCAGGCAATTTAGGGGTGCGGCTGGCCCAATCCGCCGCCGATATCGATGCGGTGCAGACGCTGCGCTACCGGATTTTTTATAACGAAATGGGCGCCACGCCGGATCAAACGACCTTAAAATCGGGCCGCGATTCTGATCGGTTCGATGCGATTGCGGATCACTTAATGGTGATCGACCATGATTTGCCGGCGGGCGGCGTGGTCGGCACCTATCGGCTGATCCGCCAGGAGGCGGCGGCGCGGCTCGGGCAGTTTTACTCGGCGGATGAGTATGATTTGTCAGCGCTCGAGCGGTTTGCCGGGCGCAAGCTCGAATTGGGCCGCTCCTGCGTGGACGCGGCCTATCGCTCGCGCGCGGTGATGCAATTATTATGGCGCGGCATTGCGGCCTATGTGTTCCAGCATCAGATCGATCTGATGTTTGGCTGTGCCAGCCTGCCCGGCACCGATTTGGACGCGTTGGCGGGGGATTTGACCTATTTATATGAAAATCACCTCGCACCGCCGGACATCAGGCCGCGGGCTTTGCCCGCACGCTATGTCGATATGCGGCGGTTGGGCAAGGACGCGATCAATACCAAGCGGGTGCTCGGCGAATTGCCCCCGTTGATTAAGGGCTATTTGCGCCTTGGCGGGTTTGTTGGCGATGGCGCGGTGATCGATGCGCAGTTCAACACCACCGATATTGCCGTGGTGGTGCAGACCGATCTGGTCACTGAGAAATATTACAAACATTATGAGCGGCAGGCGCGGCCTGAGGGCTGAATTTGGGTAAGCGCGCGACGCGGGATCGTGAGGCTGCTCTGCATTGTCACACTTGGCCGGACGCGGCACTCAGGCTATGGGCAGCAGATGGAAGATGATGACATGCCGACGGAAAGCCTGCTGCCCTATGATAGCTGGGCGAGCGAGGCGTTGCGCGCTGTGGTGCTGACCGCGCTGGATCATGCGGCACAGCATGGCCTGCCGGGTAATCATCATTTCTACGTGACGTTTCGCACGGACTATCCGGGCGTGTCGGTGCCAGACCGGCTGCGCGAGCGCTATCCGGCGGAAATGACCATTGTGCTGCAGCACCAATATCGGGATTTGCTGGTTGATTTCGTGGCAAAGCGGTTTTCGGTGACGCTGTCCTTTGGCGGGATTCCCTCCACGCTGGACATTCCGGTGGATGCGGTGACCGGCTTTGCCGACCCGGAAGTGCAGTTCGGGCTGCAATTTAGCGTCACGCCGCCCATTATCGCGACACCGGACCCCGAACCCACGCCTGAGCCTGACACAGATCGGGGCGATGCGGCGGAACCGGGGTCTGCGCCGGTGGTTAGCCTTGATGCGTTCCGGCGCCGGACCCCGCCGAAATCCTGATCTTGCAGCCTGATTTGAGGAGCGATGCGATGAATGCGATGCCCCAATCCATCAAGGACACACCCTACCAGCCGCTGTTGCCGCTCGGCCCGGATCAGACGCCGTGGCGCAAGCTCGATCTGGGCGGCGTATCGACCCTCAATGTCGAGGGGAAGCGCATTATCAAAATCGCGCCGGAGACGCTGTCCGCCCTCGCTTTCGAGGCGTTCCACGATGTGTCGCATTTGTTGCGCCCCGGCCATTTGCAGCAATTGCGGGCGATTTTGGATGATCCCGAGGCGTCGGAAAATGATCGTTATGTCGCGATGGCGTTTTTGAAAAATGCCAATATCGCTGCGGGCGGGATTTTGCCGATGTGCCAGGATACCGGCACCGCCATCGTATTTGGCAAAAAAGGCCAGCGCGTTTGGGTGGAGGGCAATGAGGAGCAAGCGCTCTCGCATGGCGTGATGCGCACCTATACCGAGACCAATTTGCGCTATTCGCAAATGGCGCCGTTGAGCCTCTATGAGGAGGTCAATACCGGCACCAATCTGCCGGTGCAGTTTGATATTTATGCCGCACCCGGCGAGGCACACGCGGAAGAGTTCGAGCTGATGTTCGTGGCCAAAGGCGGCGGTTCGGCCAATAAATCGTTTCTCTATCAAGAGACCCGCGCGGTGCTGAACCCGGCCAAGCTGCTCGCCTTCATCGAAGCCAAGGTGAAAACCCTCGGCACCTCCGCCTGCCCGCCTTATCATTTGGCGATTGTGATCGGCGGCACCTCGGCTGAGGCGACGATGAAAACCGTCAAGCTCGCTTCCACGCGCTATTTGGATACGCTGCCCACCACAGGTTCGCGTGACGGGCACGGGTTCCGTGATTTAGCGCTTGAGCAAGAGATTTTGGCGATGACCCGCACTTTGGGCATTGGCGCGCAGTTTGGCGGCAAATATTTCTGCCATGATGTGCGGGTGATCCGCCTGCCGCGCCATGGCGCGTCCTTGCCGATTGGGATTGGCGTGTCCTGCTCGGCGGATCGGCAGATTAAGGCGAAAATCACCGCCGATGGGGTGTTTTTGGAGCGGCTTGAGCGCGATCCTGCGCAGTATCTCCCCGAAATTACCGATGCGCATTTGGGCGGCGATGTTGTGCGCATCGATCTCAACCAGCCGATGCCTGCGATTTTGGCGACACTCAGCCAGCATCCGATCAAAACAAGGGTGGCGCTGACCGGCACGATTATTGTTGCGCGCGATATTGCCCATGCCAAGCTGCAAGAGCGGCTCGATCGCGGCGAGGGTTTGCCCGATTACATCAAGAACCACCCGGTTTATTATGCGGGGCCTGCGAAAACCCCGCCCGGCATGGCGACGGGCAGCTTCGGGCCGACCACGGCGGGGCGGATGGATAGCTATGTGGCCGCGTTTCAGGCGGCCGGCGGTTCGATGATCATGCTCGCCAAGGGCAATCGCTCCAAGCAAGTGCGCGATGCCTGCAAAACCTATGGCGGGTTCTATCTCGGTTCGATCGGTGGTCCGGCTGCGGTGCTGGCCGAGCAGAATATCCGCCATGTCGAAGTGTTGGAATATCCGGAGCTGGGCATGGAAGCGGTTTGGAAAATCACCGTTGAGGATTTTCCGGCGTTTATTGTGGTGGATGATAAGGGCAATGATTTCTTTGCGGATTTAGGGTGAAGTCATGAAATTCACCATCGACCGGATCGATCATGTGGTGATCACCTGCGCCAATATCGATGCGACGGCGGATTGGTATGAGCGCGTGCTGGGCATGGAGCGCGAGGAATTTGGCGCGGATCGGCGCATCGCGCTGCGCTTTGGCGCGCAAAAGCTCAATCTGCATCAAGCCGGTTCGGAATTGGCTCCGCATGCGGCGAAACCGCAGCCGAGCGCTTTGGATATTTGCTTTATCACCGCTCTCGGCTCGGAGGATGTGGTAACCCATTTGCGCAGCCAGAATGTCGCAGTGGTCGAAGGGCCGGCGGTGAAGATGGGCGCGTTGGGGGCGATGCGCTCGGTCTATTGCCGCGATCCGGACGGTAATCTGGTCGAAATTTCCACGTACCTTGAGGATTGAATCGCCGTTGCTGCTGTCGGATTTCGATTACGCGCTGCCGCCAGAGGCCATCGCGACCGAGCCCGCTCGCCCGCGTGATGCCGCACGGTTGCTCCAGGTGGGGCCGACCGGCTTGACCGATGGAAGAATTCGCGACCTGCCGGACCTGTTGCGCGCCGGTGATTGCCTTGTGGTCAACGATACCAAAGTCATCCCCGCCCAGCTCACCGCGACCCGTGGCAATGCCACCATCGGCATCACCCTCGATCGGCCGATGCCGGATGGCACGTGGCGGGTGCTGCTGCGCAATGCACGGCGCGCGCGCGTGGGCGAGCAACTCACCATCACCGGTGCGCCTGATTTCACCGCCACGATCATCGTGCGGGATGACGATGGCAGTGCGGCGCTGCGCTTTAACCGCAGCGGCGCTGATTTCGACGCCGCCCTCGCCGCGGCCGGCGCGCTGGCGCTGCCGCCTTATATCGCCCGGCCAACCGGGCCGACCGCCCAAGATGCGAGCGATTACCAAACGATTTTCGCTGACCGTGCCGGAGCGGTCGCGGCACCGACGGCGGGGTTGCATTTTACCCCTGCCCTGCTCGATGCGCTCGCCGCGAAATCGATCAGCACCGCGCGTGTGACCCTGCATGTCGGCGCGGGAACCTTTCTGCCGGTGCGCGGCGAGTCCATTGATGGCCATAAAATCCACGCCGAATATGGCGAGATCAGCGCAGCCGCCGCCGCACGGATCAACCAGGCTCGCGCTGCGGGCGGGCGGATCATCGCGGTGGGGACCACCTCGCTCCGGCTGCTCGAATCAGCCGTCACGCCGGAGCGCCAGATCACCGCATTTGCTGGCGAGACCGATATTTTTTTGCATCCAGGCGTGACCATGCAAGCGGCCGATATGCTACTGACCAATTTTCATCTGCCGCGCTCGACGCTGCTCATGCTGGTCGCGGGATTCGCCGGGCTTGATCGGATCCGCAGCGCCTATGAACACGCCATCGCCAACGGCTACCGGTTTTACTCCTATGGCGATGCCTGCTTGTTAGAGCGCGGATGAGCGATTTCGGCTTTTCGCTGCTGGCGACTGACGGCGCGGCAAGGCGCGGGCAACTCCATACCGCGCATGGCACCGCGCACACGCCAGCCTTCATGGCGGTGGGCACCGCTGGCACGGTCAAATCCCTGACCGCTGATGCGGTGCGCGCCACCGGCACCGAAATCGTGCTTGGCAATACCTATCATCTGATGCTCCGCCCCGGCGCCGCGCGCGTCGCTCGGCTAGGCGGCTTGCATAAAATGATGGATTGGCCTGGCATTATTCTAACCGATTCCGGCGGCTTCCAAGTGATGTCGCTCGCGGGCTTGCGCAAACTCGATGAAGCGGGCGTTACTTTTCGCTCGCATATCGATGGCTCCGCCCATCACCTCACCCCGGAATCCTCCACCGCGATCCAGCATGATCTTGATGCCACCATCACCATGGCGTTCGATGAATGCACCCCATTCCCCGCGACCCATGCGCAAGCCGCCGCCTCGATGCGCCTGTCCATGCGCTGGGCCGCTCGCTCGCGCGCGGCCTTCATCCGCCGTCCCGGCTATGGCCAGTTCGGCATTGTGCAAGGCAGCGTCTTTGAGGATTTGCGCCGTGAATCCGCCGAAAGCCTGCTGCCGCTCGATTTCGACGGCTACGCCATTGGCGGCCTCGCGGTCGGCGAAGGGCAGGAGGCGATGTTCGCGACACTCGATCACACCACCAAGCTGCTGCCGGTGCAAAAACCCCGTTATTTGATGGGCGTCGGCACGCCCGATGATCTGCTCGGCGCCATCGCCCGGGGCGTGGATATGTTTGATTGCGTGATGCCCACCCGCGCCGGGCGCACGGCCCGCGCTTATACCGCACGCGGCGTGTTTAATTTGCGCAACGCTCGCTTCGCCGATGATGATCGCCCGCTCGATCCCGGTTGCACCTGCCTCGCTTGCACCCGCCATAGCCGCGCCTATCTGCATCACTTGTTCCGCTGCGCCGAAATTCTGGGCCCGGTGCTGCTCACCGCCCATAATCTGCGCTATTATCAATCGCTGATGCAGGGGGCGCGCGACGCCATCGCCGGTCAGCATTTTGCCCACTATATGAGCGCAACCCGCGCCGGATGGACCCAGACCGATGACCGATAAGCCGGTACCCGATGATCGCTACGCCAATCTGCAAGCGCTCGGCCAACATTCCACCATTCCGGCCAACCCCGAGGCCGCGATCCTCGAACGCGTCAGCGCCCCCGCCGCCGGGCAGAATTATGTGATCCGCTTCACCGCTCCGGAATTCACCTCGCTCTGCCCGATTACCGGCCAGCCCGATTTTGCCCATATCGTGCTCGATTACATCCCCGCCGATTGGATCGTGGAAAGCAAATCGCTCAAGCTTTTTCTCACCGCCTTTCGCAATCATGGTGCATTTCACGAAGCCTGCACCATGATGATCGCCCAGCGCATCATCTCCGCCATCAACCCGCGCTGGCTGCGCATCGGCGCCTATTGGTATCCGCGCGGTGGCATGCCCATTGATATTTTCTGGCAAACCGGCGCACCGCCCGAAGGCATCTTTCTGCCCGATCAAGGGGCCGCACCCTATCGCGGCCGTGGCTGAGGATCAGCTCAAGGCGTTTCTCACCGAGCGCGCTTACGCCCTCGGCTTCGATGCGATCGGCTTTACCCAAGCCACGCTCAGCCCCACCGAACGCGACCGGCTCAACCATTTTCTCGCCCAAAATCATCACGGGGCGATGGGTTGGATGGCCAGCCGCGCCGATCAACGCGCCAACCCCCAAACCCTCTGGCCCGATGCCGTTAGTCTGATCTCGCTCGGCCTGTCCTACGCCCCCGCCGAAAACCCGCTCGCCACGCTGGGCCAGCCCGACCGCGGCAATATCTCAGTCTATGCCCGTAATCGTGATTATCACGACATCATCAAGGGCAAACTCAAACATCTCGCCCAAGCCCTGATCGCCCGCGCTGGCGGGGCGGTTAAAGTTTTCGTTGATACCGCGCCGGTGATGGAAAAACCCCTCGCCCAACAAGCCGGCCTCGGTTGGCAAGGCAAGCATACCAACCTCGTCTCGCGCACCCATGGCTCCTGGCTGTTGCTTGGCGAAATTATGACCACCCTTGCTCTCCCGCCCGATCCGCCGCACCCTGATCGCTGCGGCTCCTGCACCGCCTGCCAAACCGCCTGCCCCACCGACGCCTTCCCCACCCCCTACACACTCGATGCCACACGCTGCATCGCCTACCTCACCATCGAACATCCCGGCCCAATCCCTCACCAATTCCGCAATGCCATCGGTAACCGGATCTATGGTTGCGATGACTGCCTCGCCATCTGCCCCTGGAATAAATTCGCCGCCACCGCCCAAACCCAAAAACTCGCCGCCCGCGCCGATCTGATCGCTCCCAACCTCGCCGAACTCGCCACCCTCGATGATGCAGCCTTCCGCACCCTGTTCGCAGGCTCACCGATCAAACGCATCGGCCGCAACCGCCTCGCCCGCAATATCGCCATCGCCATCGGCAACGCCCGCACAGCCACCCTGCAACCCGCCGCCCAACAGCTCGCCAACGACGCCGACCCGATCGTCGCCGAAGCGGGCGCTTGGGCCTTGGCGCAGGGGGTGGCGGGGAAAGAGTAAGGCCAGGGCTCAGCCCTTAGAGCGTTATTGCTTATCATCAATCACGCTCTAACATTTGTTTGCCGATCAATTTCATTGGTTTAGGTTGAATCTTTCGATTCGACCTAAACCAATATTGATCTAGCGGGTCCAGGGCAGAGCCCTGGCCTTCCCCTTATCTACCCTCGTCCCCAGCCACGGGCCACGGCGATCAGCACCGCGAGCACGGCGAGCAATTGGGCGCCGTTGAGCCAGACGGACAGGCGGTGGCCGCGGGCGAAGGCGGCGAGCTGGCCGGTGTCGCGCAGGGTGTTGAGGTGGGGCAGCCATTCTTGCCAGAGCCAGAGGGTGAGCACGAGGACGAGGGCGAGGATGAGGGCAAGGGGTGGGTTACCGCGCAGCAGCAGGCCGAGGGCGGCGATGGCGGCGGTGATGGTGACGTAGAGATAGTAGCGTGGGAAGGTGGCGCGAATGAACAGGCCGGCGGTTTCGGGTGGTAATTTGGTGAACACCAGCGGCGTCATGATCGTGCCGAAAAAGACCATGCCGCCGAACAGGCAGGCGAGGCCGAGAAGGGCGATGATGGAGCCGCTGGTGTGCATCAATTGTTAGTAACGATATTCGTCGTGCTTATAGGGACCGGAGGGTGCGACGCCGATATAATCCGCTTGTTTTGGGGTCAGGGCGGTGAGTTTGGCACCAACTTTGGCGAGGTGCAGGGCGGCGACTTTTTCATCGAGATGTTTGGGCAGCACGTAGAGCTGATTCTTATATTTGCCTTGGGGCGCGTTCCACAGTTCGATTTGGGCAAGCACTTGGTTGGTGAAGCTCGCTGACATGACGAAGCTGGGGTGGCCGGTGGCGTTGCCGAGATTAACCAAGCGGCCTTCGGACAGCACGATCAGGCGTTTGCCATCGGGGAATTCGACTTCATCGACCTGGGGTTTGACATTGTCCCAGCGATAGTTGCGCAGGGCCTCGATTTGGATTTCGCTATCGAAATGGCCGATATTGCACACGATGGCGCGGTGTTTCATGGCGCGCATATGATCGGCGGTGATCACATCGATATTGCCGGTGGCGGTGACGAAAATATCGCCGCGCGGTGCTGCGTCATCCATGGTGACGACCTCAAAGCCTTCCATGGCGGCTTGCAGCGCGCAGATCGGGTCGATTTCGGTGACCAACACCCGGCAACCGGCGTTGCGCAGGCTGGCGGCGGAGCCTTTACCGACATCGCCAAAGCCTGCGACCACGGCGATTTTGCCGGCCATCATCACATCGGTGCCACGGCGAATGCCGTCCACCAAGGATTCGCGGCAACCATACAGATTATCGAATTTTGATTTGGTCACGCTGTCATTAACATTGATCGCCGGGCAGAGCAGCGAGCCGTCTTTGACCATATCGCGCAGGCGATGCACGCCGGTGGTGGTTTCTTCGGAGATACCGCGAATATCCTTCATCATTACGGGATATTTATCATGCATCAGCTTGGTCAGATCGCCGCCATCATCGAGGATCATGTTCGGCGTCCAGCCATCCGGCCCGCGCACGGTTTGTTCGATGCACCACATGAATTCGTCTTCGGTGAGGCCTTTCCAGGCGAACACCGGGACGCCTGCGGCCGCGACACCGGCAGCGGCGTGATCTTGGGTGGAGAAAATATTGCACGACGACCAACGCACGGTGGCGCCGAGGTCGATCAGGGTTTCGATCAGCACGGCGGTTTGGATGGTCATGTGCAAACAGCCTGCGATGCGGGCACCTTTCAGCGGCTGGCTTTTGGCGAACTCTTCGCGCAGCGCCATCAGGCCGGGCATTTCGGTCTCAGCCATGCTAATTTCTTTGCGACCCCATTCTGCCTGGGTGATGTCGCGCACTTTATAATCGGTCGGGCTGTGGCTGTCGGGCATGGTCGTCCTTACGGGTTTGGAAATGGGGAGATAGGGAGGATTTGCGAAAAATCAGGTATTCATCGCGTCAAAAAAGTCATTATTGGTTTTGCTGTATTTGAGCTTGTCGAGCAGGAATTCCATCGCCTCGGTCGGGCCCATCGGGTTGAGGATACGGCGCAGCACCCACATTTTCGAGAGTGTGGCTTTCTCGACCAGCAATTCTTCTTTGCGGGTCCCTGATTTGGTGATGTCGATCGAGGGGAAGGTGCGCTTGTCGGAGAGTTTCCGGTCCAGGATCACTTCGGAATTGCCGGTGCCTTTGAACTCTTCGAAAATCACTTCGTCCATGCGCGAGCCGGTATCGATCAACGCGGTGGCGATGATCGTCAGGCTGCCGCCTTCTTCGATATTGCGGGCGGCGCCGAAGAAGCGTTTGGGTTTTTGCAGGGCATTAGCATCGACGCCGCCGGTCAGCACTTTGCCGGACGAGGGCACCACGGTGTTATAGGCACGGGCGAGACGGGTGATGCTGTCGAGCAGGATGACCACGTCGCGTTTGTGCTCGACTAGGCGTTTGGCTTTTTCGAGCACCATTTCAGTGACTTGCACATGGCGTGTGGCTGGTTCGTCGAAGGTGGAGGCGACGACCTCGCCTTTGACCGTGCGGGCCATGTCGGTCACTTCCTCGGGCCGTTCATCGATCAGCAGCACGATCAGGAAGGCGTCGGGGTGGTTGGTGGAAATGGAGGTGGCGATGCTTTGCAGCATGACGGTTTTGCCGGTGCGCGGCGGTGCGACGATCAAAGCGCGCTGGCCTTTGCCGATGGGCGCGATCAGATCGATCACCCGTGCGGTATTGTCCTTCTGCACGCCCTTGGCTGGCAAGGCGGCGGATTCGATTTCCATTTGCAGCCGCTCGGTCGGGTAGAGCGGGGTGAGATTGTCGAAATTGATCCGGTGACGAACGGCGTCCGGCTCTTCGAAATTGATGGTTTCCAGCTTGAGGAGCGAGAAATAACGCTCGCCTTCTTTCGGGGCGCGAATTTCGCCGGCCACGGTATCGCCGGTGCGCAGGCCATAGCGGCGCACTTGGGCGGGCGAGACATAAATATCATCGGGGCCGGGCAGGTAATTGCTTTGCGGGCTGCGCAAAAAGCCGAATCCGTCAGGGAGGATTTCGAGCGTGCCATCGCCATGAATGGCTTGATCATTATCGGCATAGGCTTTGAGAATCGCGAACATCATATCCTGCTTGCGCAGCGATGAGGCGTTCTCGACCTGCAATTCCTCGGCGAGCGAGAGCAGGTCAGTGGGGGATTTTATTTTCAATTCAGCGAGATTCATCGGGATTCCAGACAGGAAAAAGGTCGCAATGCGGGCATGGCGAGCGATCATTGCAGAGACAGGATTGGTGATGATCGATCACCGGATCGGCGTGAAAACGGAGAAAAAGCCTTGGAGCCAGGACGGTCCAGACGAGGTGATGCAGCGTTCATGCTACTTCTCCTCTGTTAAATGCCTCGTGCGCGCGCGCCGGTCAAGAGGGCCGCGCGCGCCGCGATGGCTTTACAAATCCATAATCGGGTGCACATCGTTGATCGACATATTCCGAATTTGAGGTGTTTCATGGCGTCGCAAGCTGTTGCGCAATCTCGTCGCGAGGTGAGGAGGGCAGAAATTGCCGCATCCCCCGCCAATCGTAAATTGGTCGCGACCTGGCTGTTCGTCAGTTTTGCGCTGATTGTCGAGATGTTCGGCATCGGCGCTTATGTGCAGAACGACAATGCCGGGCTATCGATCATGGCGTGGCAGCCAGTATCAGGCGTGATTCCGCCGCTCAGCCATGCGGCGTGGGAGCGGATGTTCGCGCTGTATAAAACGATCCCACAATATAAGCTGCTCAATCAACACATGGATTTGAACGGGTTCAAGGCGATTTTTTGGCCCGAATGGATCCATCGCCTATGGGGCCGGTTGCTGGGGCTGGATTTCGGCGTGCCGCTGGTATGGTTTTGGTGGACTGGGCGGCTTGAGCGGCGGTTGCGGCCTTGGCTGGTGACCTTGTTCGTGCTGGGCGGGGTGCAGGGCTTTATCGGGTGGTGGATGGTCCGCTCCGGGTTTCAGCCTGGACTGACCGAGGTTTCGGTGTTTCGGCTGGCGATCCATTATTGCTTCGCGACCGCGTTGGCGATTGCGGTATTTACCACCGGATTGGTGGTGCTGAAGCCAGATTCCGAGCGTCTCGTCCCGGCTTTGGCCGCGCGCTATCGCACTGCCCGCTGGTTCGCCATGATCTCAATCGTGATGATTTGTGTGGCGATTGTCGCGGGCACCTTTCTCTCCGGCACCCATGCCTACACGGTGGATAATACGTTCCCGCTGATGCAGGGGCGCTGGATTCCGCCCGATTACGGC
Source organism: Acidiphilium sp. 37-60-79 (assembly GCA_002279355.1). Lineage (GTDB taxonomy): Bacteria > Pseudomonadota > Alphaproteobacteria > Acetobacterales > Acetobacteraceae > Acidiphilium. The sequence goes on along the minus strand of NCBV01000013.1, from coordinate 7,597 downwards.
CATTTGCACCCGTTTTGGAGCAATTTTTTCGTGAGCAAAGTGACCACCCAATGGGACCACCGGTTGATCGGCACCATCGCCGCCTTGTTCGTGCTGGCGGCGGTGGTGGTGGCCATCCGCGCCGATTTGCCGTCACGAGCGCGTGACGCATTTCTGGTGATGGGGGCGCTGTTGATTGTGCAATATATTCTGGGGGTGACCACGCTGGTCTCGAAAATCCTGGATATCGGCATAGTCCATCAGCTGAACGCCGTGCTGCTGCTCGCCGCTGCGGTGTGGGCCTATTTCGAACTGTGCGGCCGCCGTCGCGCATGAGCACGCGCCGCCGCCAATATTGGGTTGGCACTTGGTTGCTGATGATCTGTGCGATGATTTTTGGCATGGTGATTGGCGGCGGCGATGTGCGCACCATCGGGGCGGGGTTTATTTTGCAACGATGGCAGCCGCTGTTTGGCATTTTGCCGCCGCAAAGCCATGCGGCTTGGGTGCAATTATTTGCGCTTTATCAACACACTGAGCAGTTTCACACGCTGCATCCGCGCATGACCTTGGCGCAATTCCAATCTCTGGCATGGCCGGATATTTTAGATCGCGATTGGGGGCGGCTGATGGCGCTGGTGTTTGCGCTGCCGTTGGCTTTTTTCTGGCGCCAGGGCTGGATCGGCGCAAAACTCGGCTGGTGGTTGCTCGCTTTGTTCGCCGCGGGCGCGATTGAGGCGACGATGGGCTGGATGATGACCTATCAGGGCATGTTGGGGCTGTTGCACCCTTCCCCGCTCTATTTGGGGCCGCATTTGGTGCTGGCGATGCTGATTTTCACGGCGATGCTCTGGACCGCTTTGTCGCTCCGGCATCCCGAACCCGTGCCGATTGAGGGATATGCCGGGTTGCGCACGCTGCTCAGCCTGTCGGTTGGGTTGCTGATTGCAACGATTGGGTTGGGCGCGTTGGTCGCGGGGTCCGGCGGGTTACAGGTTGATCATAGTTTTCCGCTGATGAACGGGCATTTTTTTCCACGGCACGGTTGGAGCCTCCACCCGGTTTGGCTGAATTTGCTGGCCAATCCACGCACCGTGCAATTCGAGCATCGGGTGCTGGCGAGCGTGACCGCGCTGGTGGTGGTGTGTGCGGCGGCCATCGGGCTGCGGGCACCGCTTGGGGCGCGGGCGCGCGATTTGTTTTTGCTGCTCGCGGGGCTGGTGACGCTGCAATATATTCTGGGGATGAGCACGGTCGTTTCGGGACTGCGCGATTTGGGCTATATTCATGAATTGACGGCGGTGCTGTTGCTCGCCGCTTGCATCGCCTGCCGCCACGCGTTGCGCGGGGCTGTGCCACGACCGGTTTCAACAAAACTGACCATGAAGGCTGCTGAATAATGTCTGACCAACTGGCGATTTCCGATAGCTTGTTTCACGGCCCTGCGGGCCTCGATCCAGACGCGGCGACGCGCTTGATCGCGCCGGTGCTGGAGACGGCTGATGATGGGGAATTGTTCCTCGAATATAGCGAATCCGAAGTGGTCAGTTTTGATGATGGCCGGATTCGCACGGCGAGTTTTGATAGCCGTTCGGGGTTTGGATTGCGGGCGGTGACGGGCGAGAGCGCGATTTATGCCCATGCTGGCGAGATTTCGGTGCCCGCATTGACGCGGGCGGTCGCTACGTTGCGCGATGCGCGGGCGGATGAGACGGGGAGCATCGCGGTTGGGCCGCGTGGGAGCGGGGTGCCGCTTTACACCGCGCAAAACCCGTTTGCCGCGATGGATTTCGGCGCCCGGGCTGACGTGCTCGCGCAAATCGATGCGTATGCGCGCGCGCAGGACCGGCGGGTTGTGCAGGTGACGGCGAGTTTGTCGGGTGAGTGGCAGGTGGTGGAGATTTTGCGTGCGGATGGCTCGCGGGTTGCCGATGTGCGGCCGTTGGTGGTGCTGAGTGTTTCGGTGGTGATGGAACAGGCTGGGCGGCGCGAGAGCGGCGGGCATGGCGCGGGTGGGCGCGAGACCTATGCGAGCGTGACGGCGCCGAGCTTTTGGCGGGCGGCGGTGGATGAGGCGATTCGCAAGGCGGCGCTGAACCTTGAAAGCATTCCCGCGCCGGCGGGGGAAATGCCGGTGGTGCTCGGGGCGGGTTGGCCGGGGATTTTGCTTCATGAGGCGATTGGCCATGGGTTGGAGGGGGATTTTAACCGGAAAAAGACGTCGGCCTTTGCCGGGTTGATGGGCGCGCGGGTCGGCAGCAAGGGCGTGACGGTGATTGATGATGGCACGATCGCCAATCGGCGCGGATCATTGACGGTTGATGATGAAGGCACGCCCACCCATCGGACTGTGCTGATCGAGGATGGGATTCTCACAGGCTATATTCAGGACCGGCAGAATGCGCGGCTGATGAATATGCGGGCGACCGGAAATGGGCGGCGGCAATCTTATGCGCATATGCCGATGCCACGGATGACCAATACGATCATGCTCGCGGGCGAGGCCAGCCGGGAGGATATGATCGGTTCGATCAAGCGCGGGATTTATGCGGCGAATTTTGGCGGGGGGCAGGTGGATATTACCTCCGGTAAGTTCGTGTTTTCGGCATCCGAGGCTTATTTGATTGAGGATGGTAAGGTGGGCGCGCCGCTGAAAGGGGCGACGCTGATTGGCAACGGGCCGGATGCGCTGACCAAGGTTGAGATGATCGGCGCGGATTTGGAACTCGATCCGGGCATTGGCACGTGCGGGAAGAATGGCCAGGGCGTGCCGGTCGGGGTGGGGCAGCCGACGATAAAAATTTCCGGGCTGACGGTGGGGGGGACGGCGGTATGATAACTGCACCGCAGGCGAAGCGCGAACGCGTTGAGCTGACGCAGCTCGGCCGGGTGCGGGTTGATGATTATGCTTGGATGAAAGACCCGGACTGGCAGAAGGTATTGCGCGATCCTTCGGTGTTGCGGGCGGATATTCGTGATTATCTCAATGCCGAGAACGCCTATACTGAGACTGTGCTCGGCGGGACCGCAACATTGCAGGCGACGCTGCGCGCTGAGATGGAAGCGCGGATTGATCCGGATGATCGTTCGCCGCCGATGCCGGACGGGGCGTGGTCGTACTATTATCGGTATGCGCCCGGAGCGGAACATCCGATTTATGCGCGCACGCCGCGTGCGGGGGGAGCGGAACAGATTTTGCTCGATGCGAATTTGCGGGCGGTGGGGCAGGATTATTTTAAGATCATCGCGGCGGTGCATAGTCCGGATCATCGGTTGTTTGCGTTTGCGGAGGATGTGCAGGGCTCGGAGGTGTACCGGGTTTGGGTGATGGAGATTGCCAGCGGGGCGATGATTGGGCCGGCGATTGAGGCTTGCACCGGGGATTTTTGCTGGTCGCCGTGTTCGCAGCATATTTTCTGGATTTATCGGGATGATCATGGCCGACCGACGCGGGTGATGCGCCGGGTGGTTGGGCGGGATTTTGATCATTTGGTTTATCAAGAGTGGGACCCTGGATTTTTCATTGGGGTGAATGCGGCGAGCTCGGGGCGGGCGATTTTTATTCAATGTGGCAATCAGGAAACCAGCGAGGCTTGGTTTATTCCTGGTGAGAGCCCTGATGCGGCGCCTTTGTTGATTGAGGCGCGGCGGGAGGGGGTTCGGTATGAGGTCGCGGATTGGGGGGGTAGGCTGATTATTCGCACCAATGACGGGGCGGATGATTTTCGGTTGATGGAGGCGGGGTATGCGCAGCCGGGCCGGGCGCATTGGCGGGATGTTTTGGCGCATGAGGCGGGGCGTTTCATTGTCGATATGGTGGCGTTTGCTGATTATGTCGCGGTGTTGGTGCGGGTGAATGCCAATACTGAAATTTTGCTTTTGCAACGCGATGGGACGGTGCGGCGGGTTGGGTTTGATGAACCCGCTTACGTGGTGCGGATCGAAGACGGGTTTGAGTTTGCCACGCAGACGCTCCGGTTTCGGTATTCCTCGCTGACCACGCCGACGCAGTGGTTTGATTATGACATGGCGAGCGGTGCGCGGGTGTTGGTGAAGGCGCAGAAAATTCCCTCTGGGCATGATCCGGCGGATTATGTGACGGTGCGGTTGGAGAGTGTTGCGCGGGATGGGGCGCGGGTGCCGGTGACGTTGTTGCATCGGCGGGATGTTAGCCCGGATGGGGCGGCGCCGATTTTGTTGTACGGGTATGGGGCTTATGGGATTCCGACCGATCCGGGATTTCGGGCGAATGTGCTGAGTTTGGTGGATCGGGGTTTTGTTTATGTGATTGCGCATATTCGCGGGGGGACTGAGCGGGGCTGGAACTGGTTTTTGGCGGCGCGGGGGCAGACCAAGGCGGTTAGTTTCACTGATTTTATTGATGTGGCGGAGGATTTGATCGGGCGCGGGATGGCGCGGGCGCAGCGGATTGTGGGGATGGGCGGTTCGGCGGGCGGGTTGTTGATGGGGGCGGTGTTGACGATGCGGCCGGATTTATGGGCCGGGATTATTGCCGCGGTGCCGTTTGTCGATGTGCTCAATACGATGTCCGACGATAGTTTGCCGTTGACGCCGCCGGAATGGCCGGAATGGGGCAATCCGTTGCGCGATGAGGCGGCGTATGACGCGATTGCGGCTTATTCGCCGTATGACAATATCAGGCCCCTGCCCTATCCGGCGGTGTTAGCGACGGGTGGGCTTTCGGATCCGCGGGTGACGTATTGGGAGCCGGCGAAGTTCGTTGCGAAGTTGCGGGCGGCGAGCACGGGGACGCAGCCAATTTTGCTGCATATGGAGATGAGTGCCGGGCATGGCGGGTCTGCCGGGCGGTTTGATGCGTTAAAGCAGGTGGCGCTGACTTATGCGTTTGCATTGTGGGCGGTGGGGCTTAGCGACGGGTAGCGAGGTATTTGCGGGCGCTGATCAGGGATTGGTTGATGACCTGATCCATGTCCAGATATTGATAGGTGCCGCAGCGACCGATGAAGCGCATGGCTGGGCAATCGCGTTCGGCGAGGGTTCGGTATTGTTGATAGAGCGGCTGGTAGCGATCATCGGCGGTTTTGACGGGGTAGTAGCGCTCCATGGCGTTATCGCGATAGTCGCAGGGTTCTTCGGCGGTGATGGTGCGGCGGCCGGTTTCGGTGACGAGGTGGTTTGGGAGTGCGTGCCAGGTGGTTTCGCGGGTGAGCGGGTCGGCATCGGTGAAGTTGGTGACGCTCCAATCGGGTGTGGTGGGGTTGGTGGTGGTGCGGGTGTGAAAGCGGATGGAGCGGTAGGGTAGCTCGCCGAAGCAACTGCCGAAAAACTCATCGATGGGCATGGCGTTGAAGCAGAAATCATAGTCGGCCAGCATGGCTGGATCGAATTTGATGTTGGTGGTGACGTTGATGTTGGGATGGTCGAAGATGCGTTCGAACAGGGCGGTGTAGCCGTTGCGGGGGAGCATTTGGTGTTCGTCGTCCGCAAAATAGGTGTCGGTGCGGTCGGTGCGGAGGGGGATGCGTTTGACTACGGCGGCGGCCATGTCTTCGAGGTCGAATTGCCACATTTTTTTTGTATAGGGGCGAAAGAACAGGTCGGTCAGGTCGCGACCGATGTTGGCGTAGAGATAGTCGGCGGCGTTGGTTGGGTTGGGGTGCGGGATGGCGATGCGGGCGAGGTGTTCGGCGACTTCGTTAGCGGTTTTCAGGTTGGTGTTAAAGATTGCGTTGACGGTATCGAGGTTGATCGGCAGGGGCACATGGGCGCCGGAGGGGAGTTTCGCACGGACTTTGTGCTGGTAGGGCACGAACTCGGCGAATTGGGTGAGCCACTCGATGATTGCCAGATTTTTGGTGTGGAAGAGGTGCGGCCCGTAGCGGTGGATGCGGATGCCGTTCGCGTCGGTTTCGTCATAGGCGTTGCCGGCGATATGGGGGCGCCGATCGATCACATCGATATGGAGACCCTGCTCGGCGAGGATACGTGCATGGACGGCGCCCGCGAAACCGGCACCGACGATCAGGATTTTGGACATTTGGGTCATGGAGAAAAATCCGGCTGGAATGAGGCGCAAAATTAGGGTTTAGCGGATTGGGGCGGGCGTTGGTATGGGGGTGCGGGATTAGTTTGAGGAGGGCCGGCTTATTTGTTTTGATGTCGTAATGATAAGGGCGTGATCGGGTGCTGGATTTGGTTAGGATTTGGAAAAATTAAGTGTTGGTGTGTAGCGGTGGCCGGGGAGCATGGGGCGCACCGGGGGCGGATATTTTTGGAGCAGGTGTTCCAGGAGTGTGAGCGGGGGTTTTTGGGGCGGTTTTTGGGGCGGTTTTTGGGCCGGCTTGGCACAATGCAAGCGGGGTTTGCGGGGTTTTCTCTCCCGTTGCAGGTGGAGCGGAAGCGAAATGCGGAGCATGTGGCAGAGGGGGCGCAGGACGCGGCCGAGGCTGGGGTTTTCGGCGAGCAGCGAGACGAGATCGGGGTCATCGAGGAGGTGGATAAGTTGGGAGCGTGCGCCGGCGGCTTGGTAGCCGGGGAGCAAAAGCATCAACCAACCTTTACGGTGCGACAATTCGCTTTTTGGTGCTGGCGTTTCCGGTGTTGGTTTTGGTTTGCAGGTGCGGATGGGGCGGGGTTTGGGGGGATTGGCGGCGAGGGCGCCAAAACGGCGGGCGAGAAAGAGGAGGCGGTTCCAGACGGCCCATTGCAGGCTGGGATTGAGGCGCAGTGTGCGGGCTTGGGCGCCGAGGATTTGGCGGAGCATCAGCAGAATCGCGGAGAGGCGGTCGGACAGGGCCTGCGCGGGTGCGTTATTTTCTCTCTCCATGCGTTAATATGGCATAGGGGCGGCGGGCTGCGCAAGCTGAAAAAAGGGGAATTGGTGTTTGCGGGCTTAGGCGGACGTGATATTGCTCCGACGTATCATTAGGAGTGGCGGGTATGTTTGACCAAGCTGGTTTGAAGGTTTTGCTCGACCAACTTGAGCCGCGGTTGGCGGCCTCGTTGCTTAAAACCTCGCGTGACACGTTCGATTATGACCAGTTAGCAGCATTCGCCGCCAGTGTGGATTCGGCGCAGTTTGCGACGGAACAGTTTGGCATGGCGGTGCGTTATGAGTCGGATGAGGCGCTGCTACGGGCGGCGGTGCCGATGGCGCGACCGGAGGGGCTATTTTTAGAATTTGGCGTCGCCAGTGGCCGGACGTTGCGGATTATTGCGGAGACGCATCCGGGGCCGGTGTTTGGCTTTGACAGTTTTGGTGGGTTACCCGAGACGTGGCGCCCTGGTTTTGAGGTCGGCGCTTTTGCGCAAGCGCCGCCAGCGACGCGGGAAAATGCGGCGCTGGTGATTGGGTTATTTGGGGATAGTTTGCCGCGATTTTTGGCGGATCATGCAGGGCCTGTTGGGTTTTTGCATGTTGATTGCGATTTATATTCATCGACGGCGACGATTTTCGGGTTTTTGCGCGAGCGGATTGTGCCGGGGACAGTGATTGTTTTCGATGAGTTTTTGAATTATCCGGGTTGGCGTTTGCATGAATATAAGGCGTTTATGGAATTTATTGGATCAAGCGGCAAGAAATTCCGGTATATTGGCTGTGTGCCGAGCCATCAGCAGGTTGCGGTGGTGATTGAGT
>NCBV01000048.1 GCA_002279355.1 Acidiphilium sp. 37-60-79 | reverse complement strand
GTGTTCCGTCGTGGTGAAGTTTTGTCTCAACAACAACTTCTTACACCGAATCAACGGCTTACGCTATGCTCGCCGACCTTCACGCATAATGCGGGCTAAGGCGTTTGTCCGACGCGATCGTGGTGCAACTCGCTGCTAGTCAACGGGCGGATGAAATTGCCGATGGCATCATTGGCAGTGCGCAATCGGACCCAGTACCAACCTCGATTACCTTGCAAAGGCTCGCGCAAGCGCCGTGGTCAACGGCATTTGCAGTGGAACTTGCCCAGCGCCTGCGGGACCATGATCCCGATACCACGCCTGCTTTGCGCTGGCTAAGCGACAAGTTGGATGCCGAAGGGACGACGACTGACCAAGTCGTTCGCGACGAATTCCAGAACCAGAGTGCTACCGATGTATCAGTCCGCAACGTGATCACGGCCATGCGGCTGGTATCAACGATCAATTGGGCGGAGTTTTTCGAAAGCGTTAGTTCGGTAGATGCAGTGCTTCGTGCGGGCAGTCGTTTTGGGGCGATGGATTTTCAAACACGGGACCTGTACCGTCGTGCGATTGAAGAACTTTCGCGGGGATCTGGCCATGAAGAGGCGAGGATCGCGGAACATGCTATCGCTGCTGCGGTCCGGGCGCGGGAAAATGCAACCGGCCAGCGACCCCTACCGATGCGGGAAACTGATCCAGGCTATTATCTGATCGATAAAGGCCGTCCCTCGTTCGAGCGGGATTTGGGTTGTCCAACTCCGTTTCGAACGCAGATCTTCCGGCTTCACTCCAAGTTTGGCGTGATGAGCTATGTCGGGATGATTGCAATCCTGACGGCAATTATTCTCGCACTTGTAATGGCGATGATTGGGCATCAAGGCATCGGGGTCCTCGCGCTGCTTGCCCTGGGGATAACTGGTCTCATTCCCGCCTCGGACATATCCATAGCAATCGTCAATCGCGTGATCACCAGACAGGTTGGCGGTCTGCCTCTACCTGGATTGGAATTGCGTGAGGGCATTCCAACAGATTTCCGGACGATTATCGTTATGCCGACCATGTTCACCAACTCAGCGTCTATCCAAAGTCTTATTGAGCGCTTGGAGGTTCATTATCTCTCCAACCCCGATGAGAATTTCGTCTTTGGTTTGCTGTCGGATTACCGCGACGCAAAAGCTGAACATTGTGAAGAAGACGATGCGCTTCTTTTGCAGGCGGCGCGGGGTATAACGCAATTGAACGAGCAGTACGGGCCGGCCAAATCGAGCCCAAGGTTCTGGCTCCTTCATCGTCAACGCACATGGAACGCAGGCGAGGCAGCATGGATGGGTTGGGAGCGCAAACGCGGCAAGCTGCATGAACTGAACCGCCTGCTACGCGGCGCAACCGACACGTCATTTGTTGCGATCGACGGTAAGCCGCCTGTTTTGCCCCAAGGAATTCGCTATGTCATCACGCTTGACACTGACACGAGGTTGCCGATTGGTTCCGCAAAAAGACTCGTCGGTAAGATGGCCCATCCCCTGAACCGTCCAATGTTCGACCCTCGCACCAGCACTATCACCCAAGGCCATGCCATCCTTCAACCGCGCGTAACACCATCGTTGCCGATCGGCACTGAAGGATCATTATTTCAGCGCGCATTTTCGGGTCCGAATGGGCTTGATCCATACGCGTTTGCGGTTTCCGATGTCTACCAGGATCTGTTTGAAGAAGGGTCTTACTGCGGCAAGGGCATCTACGAGGTCGATAGCTTCGCGGCAGCACTCGACGGAAAAATTGCCGAAAATTCCGTTCTCAGTCATGATTTGCTGGAGGGCATTTTCGCGCGCGCGGGACTTGTATCCGACATTGAGGTGGTGGAAGAATTTCCTTCGCGTTATGCGGTGTCGGCCGCACGGCAGCATCGCTGGGTCAGAGGTGACTGGCAATTATTGCCATGGATTATCGGATCTCGGAGCAAGGCTGACGATGGCGTTCCGTTATCGGCGCTACCATTGATGGGGCGGTGGAAGTTGTTCGATAATTTGCGTCGCTCACTATCTGCCCCCACCGCCCTATTGGGTCTGTTATTCGGTTGGTTGCAACCGACGCGGGTTGCAGCAATTTGGACGAGCTATATCGTGCTGACGGTCATATTGCCTCCGCTGTTGCCCACGATTGCGGGCATTGTTCCACGTCGGACGGGCGTTGCGTTCCGCAATCATCTGCGTAGCCTACGCGACGATTTTGCCCTCGGCCTTTTGCAGAGTGGGTTTCTCATCACATTTCTCGCCCACCAAGCATGGCTCATGGTCGATGCTATCGCGCGCACATTGTTCCGGTTGTTCGTTCGCCGTCGTAATTTGCTTGAATGGGTCACGAGTGCTCAGAGCGAAAGTGTCGCCAAATTCGATCGGCGCGGTCTTGTCCTGCAGATCATCGCGAGCGTTGCCTCCGCCGGGCTCTTCGCCGTCACGGTTTTCCTCTTTCAGAGGCAAAACTGGCCGATTGAGGTGCCATTTTTAATCCTATGGATTCTATCGCCGTTTGTCGCGTGGTGGGCGAGTCTTCCGCCACCCGCCGCCGGTCATTTATTTGTCAGCCCAAGCGACGCGCTAGCACTTCGACTTGTAGCACGGCGGACATGGCGCTTTTTTGAAAAATTTGTCACCGGCGAAGATAATATGCTTCCGCCCGATAATTTTCAGGAGGATCCCAGGCCGATAATCGCGCAGCGTTCATCGCCAACTAATCTGGGATTGTACCTTCTCGCGGTGATCGCAGCGCGTGATTTTGGCTGGACCGGGACGTTCGACACCTTGGACCGATTGGAGGGAGCGTTCGCGTCGATGGCGAAGCTCGAGCGTTTCAGGGGCCATTTTTATAATTGGTACGACACCGGAAACTTGCGAGCGTTGGAGCCAAAATACGTCTCCTCGGTTGATAGTGGCAATCTTGCAGGCCACCTCATCGCACTGGGTAATGCCTGCAATGAAATTACCATGGCCCAGGTTGGCAACCCGAATTGGCTAACGGGGATTGAGGATTCCGTAGCGCTGGTGCGCGAGACGGTGCAGCTAGTCCCGGCGGAGCAACGCGCACCAAATGCGATATATCTTGAGTTAATCAGCTCAATCGATCAATTTGCTCTGATCCTTTACGACCAACCCTCAACACCTAAAGCATTCGCCCAACGCCTGCGAGAGATGATGCGCCTCATTGATGCGCTGGCAGCAAGCGCAAAAGCGTGGTCGCTAGGGCGCACCGACAAATCTGGAGAGGAACTCGTAATCTGGACTGAGGCATTACAGGGCTCGATCCTCTCTCACCGACATGATTTCGACGTGTTAATGCCATGGGCCGACGCGCTCGCAGCCGAAAACATCATCAGTGAAAATCAATCGGAACTATTCGACACTTGGCCCACTCTGGGTGGACTCCCAGATCACTGCAACGCGATGATGGAAGCACTTAATCGTCAGCAGAGCAATATTGGACAAGATTTTTACGCCCCTTTGCTCGCAGCGTTGCAGGCCTCGGCGGCAACCGCGAAATCAACCGTAGATCGGTTTGCCGCCATCGCCATTGCCGCCAAAGCCATGTTTTATAGCATGGAATTTGGTTTCCTCTTCGATGCCGAGCGCCAACTGCTTGCCATCGGTTTTCGTCCCGACGATAACAGTCTTGATATCAACGTCTATGATTTGCTCGCTTCTGAGGCGCGGCTTGCAAGTTTCATCGCTATCGCCAAAGGGGATCTCCCGGCCAAACATTGGTTTCGTCTAGGCCGCACAATGACACCGATTGATGGTGGCTCCGGACTGATATCATGGTCCGGATCAATGTTCGAATATTTGATGCCTTCGCTGGTCATGCGCGCACCCGCGGGAAGCCTGCTAGAGCGGACCAACCGGTTGGTCGTCTGGCGGCAAGAGCAATACGGGAATGAGCTCGGGGTGCCTTGGGGAATGTCAGAATCCGAATACAACGTTAGGGACGCCGAACAGACTTATCAGTATTCTAGTTTTGGCGTGCCCGATTTGGGTTATAAGCGCCAATTGGGCGAAAGCATTGTCATTGCCCCCTATGCGACGGGATTGGCATCGATGGTTGATCCGGCCGCTGCAGCGGCTAATTTCCGGCGGCTCGAGAGTGTTGGTGCGCGCGGTGGCTACGGCTGGTATGAGGCATTGGACTACACGCCCATCCGACGCCCAGAAGGGTCGAAAGTTGAAATTATCCACGCTTATATGGCCCATCATCAGGCAATGACGATGATCGGCATCGCGAACGCGCTGCAGGATGGCCGAATGCGTGCGCGCTTTCACGCCGAACCAATCATCCGCGCCGCAGAGCTCTTGTTGCAGGAGCGTATGCCCCGACAAGTTGCAGTTGCCATAGCGCCGCCGCAACCGCCAACAGCCGTGCTGCAAACTACGGATCTTCGAACTGCCACACAACGCCATTATACGTCAGCGCATTCGGTTATCCCACGCTCCCATCTTTTGTCGAACGGCCGATATTCAGTGATGTTCACTGCAGCAGGGTCCGGATTTAGCCGGTGGCGCGATATCGCAATCACCCGTTGGCGCGAGGATGTTACCGGCGACGCTTGGGGGGCATATTTGTTTCTGCGCGATGTGCAGGACGGCGCAACTTGGTCAGCCGGCTACCAACCTAGCGGGGTTGAACCCGACAGCTACGATGTCACGTTCTCGGAAGAATGCGCGGAAATCATCCGGCGCGATGGTGCGCTGACGACAACACTCGAAGTGATCGTATCGCCGGAGGACGATGCTGAAGTCCGGCGCGTGTCAATAACCAATAATGGCACCCGAACGCGCGACATTGACGTCACCTCCTATTTTGAACTCGCGTTAGCGCGCCAGTCTGACGACGTCGCCCATCCGGCATTTGGGGCGCTCTTTGTCGAGACGGAGTTTTTGCCCGAACTGGGAACGATCCTGGCCACACGCAGGCGCCGTTCCGCGGCCGATCCACTCGTTTGGGCGGCTCATCTCGCAGTCGTCGAGGGCGAAAGCTCCGGTGACGTTCAATTTGAGACCGCGCGCGCACGTTTTATCGGCCGGGGCCAAACGATTCGCTCTCCTGCGGCCATTATCGAGGGTTGGCCGCTTTCGAATACCGTCGGTGCGGTGCTTGATCCTGTGTTCAGCCTGCGTCGCCGCGTGCGAATTCCCCGTGGCGCCACGTCATGCATCGCCTTTTGGACCGTCGTGGCCGACTCGCGGGAAGACGTCATCGCCCTGGCCGATAAACATCAGGACCCGATGGCGTTCGAGCGCGCGCAGCGGCGGTCCTGGACGCAAGCACAAATGCAGCTGCGCCATCTCGGTATCGACACCGACGAAGCGCATCTGTTTCAGCGCCTTGCCAATCATATCCTTTATTCCAATCCTGCCTTGCGACCATCAACCGATGTCATCGCACGTGGCGCAGGCAAAGCATCGGCGCTTTGGGCACAGGGAATATCGGGCGACCTGCCAATAGTGCTCCTGCGGATTGACGAGGATGGCCAGCTCGAACTCGTCCGGCAGCTATTACGTGCCCATGAATATTGGCGATTGAAACATCTCGCTGTCGATATCGTGATCCTCAACGCCCGGGCGGCATCCTACGTGCAAGACTTGCAAGAGGCGCTTGAAGGATTGTTGCGAATGAACCAGTCTTTGCCGCGCGTTGCGGCTGATGATTCTCGCGGTGTTGTGTTCACATTGCGCTCTGATCTTGTATCACCTGAAATCGAGAACTTGCTGTACTCTTGCGCACGTGCGGTGCTTGACGGTAGGCGCGGCTCCTTGGCGGATCAAGTTAAGCCTATCCGCGACCTCAAACCGGTCAGCACGCCTCTGGTTCGGCACGCGCCGCCGATTTCGATACCCTTAGCGACCGCACCTCGCCCAACGACAGAGTTTTTTAACGGGATCGGTGGTTTTGCTGATAATGGTCGTGAATATTTGACAGTCCTGCAAGCAAATGAGCAAACGCCCGCCCCTTGGCTCAATGTTATCTCCAACCCGACATTTGGTTTTCAGGTTTCCACCGATGGTAGCGGCTTTACCTGGTCATTGAACAGCCAGCAAAATCAGCTCACACCCTGGTCAAACGATCCTGTGTGCGACAGGTCGGGCGAGGCGATTTATGTGCGCGATGAGGATACTGGCGAGATCTGGGGGCCGACGGCGCTGCCCATACGAGTGAAAACCGCCTCCTACTCGATTAGGCACGGGCAAGGTTACAGCAGATTTGAGCATATTTCGCATGGGATATGGCTTGAGCTTCTGCAATTCGTGTCGACCAACGATTCGATCAAAATCTCACGGATGAAAATCTCCAATCTTTCGGGGCGGCAGCGCTCTGTCGCGGTCACGGCCTACGTGGAATGGGTTCTCGGCACCAACCGCGCGGTCGCTGCTCCCTTAATCCTCACCGAAATCAACGCGGAAACTGGAGCAATCTTCGCACGAAATCCATGGAATAATCAGTTTGGTGAGCGTGTAGCATTCGCCGATTTGAACGGGCGACAAACATCATGGACGTGTGACCGGACGGAGTTTCTGGGACGGGACGGCGCCATGGACCGCCCGGCGTCACTAACGGCTGGAACAACCCTATCCAATCGCTCTGGCGCAGGCCTTGATCCCTGCGCTGCATTACAGACGAAAATCCGGCTGGCTCCCAACGAGGAGACCGAGCTGATCTTTTTCCTCGGTGAAGCAGCCAGCGGCACAGAAGCGCAATCTCTGATCGAGAAATACCGCCTCGCCGATCTCGATGCCGTGTTCGCGTCGGTCACCCAGCAATGGGACGAGATCCTCGGTGCCGTCCAGGTCAAAACGCCAGACCGCGCTTTGGATATTCTGATCAACCGCTGGCTTCCCTACCAAACCCTGGCTTGCCGCATTTGGGCACGCACGGCCTTCTATCAGTCAAGCGGCGCCTTTGGCTTCCGAGATCAGTTGCAAGACGTGATGGCTCTGTGCGTATCGCGGCCCGACATCGCGCGTGACCATTTGCTGAGGGCGGCGGGGCGACAATTTGTAGAAGGCGACGTGCAGCATTGGTGGTTAGCCGAAACCGGCAACGGCATACGCACCCGCGTGTCCGATGATCGTGCCTGGCTCGCCTATGTTGTCGCACACTACGTCAAGGTCACCGGCGATGCTGCACTACTTGACGAGATCATCCCGTTTCTGGAGGGACCCGTATTGAAAGATGGCCAACGGGATGCTTTTTTCACGCCGGTAATCTCAGCGAGATGCGCCAGCCTGTTCGAACATTGTGCACTGGCGCTCGACCAAAGTCTTGCGATCGGCGTGCATGGCCTCCCTCTGATGGGTGCCGGGGATTGGAACGACGGTATGGATCGGATCGGCGAAGCCGGAAAAGGTGAAAGTGTCTGGCTCGGTTGGTTCCTCTACGCAACCTTAAATGCCTTCTCCGAATTATCCGAACAGAATGACAAGTCACAACGGGCTGAGCGCTGGCGGCTCCATGCCGCAATGCTAAAGGAATCGCTCGAGCGTGAGGCGTGGGATGGCGACTGGTATCGCCGTGCCTATTTCGATGACGGAACCCCTCTTGGCTCAGTGGGGAACAATGAGTGCCGCATCGACTCAATCGCCCAATCCTGGGCCGTCATTTCGCGCGCCGGAGACCCGATACGCACAAATCGGGCCATGGCGGCCCTTGACAAATATCTCGTGCGTCGGGACGACAAATTATCGCTGTTATTTACCCCGCCTTTCAACAATCCAACACACGATCCCGGATATATCAAAGGATATCCACCGGGCGTCCGTGAAAATGGCGGGCAATATACCCATGGAGCCGTCTGGGCGGCGCTCGCGCATCTGATGCAGGGGGAAGGTGATAAAGCGGGGGAGCTGCTGTCGATGCTGAATCCAATTCGTCACGCGGACAGCCCCACGGGCGTTCATCGTTATAAAGTTGAGCCTTATGTCGCATGTGCGGATATCTATTCTGAGGCACCCCATGTCGGACGCGGCGGATGGACTTGGTATACCGGCTCGGCGGGCTGGCTGTATCGCGTAGCGTTGGAATGGTCGTTAGGGTTCCGGGTGCAAGGGACCAATCTGGTGCTGGACCCTTGCGTTCCACGCAACTGGCCCGGTTTCGAAATCTCCTACCGATTTCGTTCGTCACGTTATGAAATCATTGTCGAAAACCCCAACGGAGTCTGCCAAGGGGTCATCGCGATCACGCTGGATGATCAGGTCCTCGACGCTGATCAGCATTCTATGATCCCATTGTTGGATGACGGGAAGACGCATTGCGTACACGTCATACTTGGCTAGCCAACGCCTGCTCGCCGCACCATCGAACGCCTGGCACCTTAGCTCAAATTTCAGCGCTCTCGAGCAGGGAACGGGCTTTGTCAGGCGCTTCAGCTTTCCGTGGCGCGACTTGTCAAGTCGAGCTTCCATTCCTGCGAGCGCTCTGCGTAGTTTCCGAGTCTACCGACCTATTCCACTGTGCGATATGACTCGAAAGGCGCAAAGGCAAAGCGCCCATTTTTCCAACATCGCACTCCCGCAAAATTTGCCCCTCGGCGCCGCCATTTTGCGAAAGCGGGATTGGCACACAAGGAGATTAACCATGATTGACGACAAGACGAAGCTGGATTGCGATAGCCAGCAGGAAACGCTGCAATCAGATTGGCGGCTCCCAAAGTCTGATCGCATTGATGATCATGAACTGGAAAATGAGATGGCTGAGTCGCGGTCGCTTCCGCGACTGGCCCCGCCCGTGCGAAGGCCGCTATTCCGCAGTTGACGCCCAAATTTAGTAAGCGATCCGGCCGTATTGGTTTGAAATCTCGTTCAATCGAATATTGGTGCCCACGGTAAAGCTGTAGTGACGAGCACCCTATTGGCACGCCACGTTTCGCCCCAATGCACGAAGACCCCAATTCGCGAAGGCACGAAATAATGAACGCACCGATCGCAACGTTAGAGACGAAGGGCGGGGCCGGCTCCATGGAAGCAACCGCTGGGGCAGGAGCAACCAGTGCCGATGAACTGATCAAAATGCATGCCTATTGGCGAGCGGCAAATTACTTGTCGGTCGGACAGATCTACCTCTATGATAATCCGCTTTTGCGCGAGAGACTAACGCTTGCGCATGTAAAGCCGTTGGTCGTCGGACACTGGGGAACAACCCCTGGCCAAAATTTTATCTATGTGCATCTTAACCGTGTCATAAAAAAATATGATTTGGACATGATTTATGTCGCTGGCCCGGGTCATGGCGGTCCGGCATTGGTGGGCAATGTTTATCTCGAAGGAACGTGGAGCGAGATATATCCAAACATCACTCAGGATGCAGGGGGGCTAAAAAAGCTGTTCAAGCAATTCTCATTTCCGGGCGGGATCTCGAGCCACGTCGCACCGTCCACCCCTGGATCAATTCATGAGGGTGGCGAATTGGGCTACTCGCTCAGCCACGCCTTCGGCGCCGCGTTCGACAATCCGGACCTTATCGTCGCATGCGTTGTCGGCGACGGCGAAGCAGAAACCGGCCCTTTGGCCACCTCATGGCATTCCAATAAATTTTTAAATCCGGTTACCGATGGCGCCGTGCTGCCCATCCTTCATCTGAACGGCTATAAGATTAGCAATCCAACAATCCTGTCGCGTATTGAGCCTGATGAACTAACGCAATTCTTCACGGGTTCGGGTTGGACGCCTTATTTCGTGGAAGGCGACGACCCGATGAAAATGCATGAACTCATGGCCCAGACATTGGACCGCGTTATCGAGGACATAAGGAACATCCAATCGACCGCCCGGCGCGATAATAACGCCGCGCGGCCAAATTGGCCAATGATTATCCTGAAGTCGCCCAAGGGCTGGACGGGACCAAAAATTGTTGATGGGTTGCAAATCGAAGGCACCTTCCGCGCACACCAAGTGCCGATAATCGTTGATAGCGAGCATCCCGACCATATCGAGCAACTTGAGCGTTGGATGAAAAGTTACCGAGCCGAGGAACTCTTCGACGAAACCGGGCGCCTCATGCCGGAACTCGCCGAGCTCGCCCCAAAAGGTGACCGACGCATGGGCGCCAATCCGCATGCCAATGGCGGCATTTTACTTCATGATTTACGCATGCCCGATTTTCGTCTCCATGCAGTGGGCGTTCCGGCGCCGGGTGCGGTTGCCGCCCAAGACACATTGATATTGGGAAAATTTCTTCGAGATACGGTAAAGTTGAATGAGCCCACAAAGAATTTTCGGATTTTTGGGCCCGATGAGACGCTCTCGAATATTTTGGGTGCAATCTTCGAGGTCACCAACAGGCAATGGGAAGCGCGAGAGGTCAAGAATGACGAGTTTTTGGCGCCGCAAGGGCGCGTGTTGGATTCAATGCTCAGTGAACATCAATGCGAGGGATGGCTAGAAGGATATTTACTCACAGGTCGGCACGGCCTGTTCAATAGCTATGAGGCTTTCGTTCGGATCATCGACTCAATGGTAAGCCAACATGCCAAATGGCTCAAAGTGACGTTAGAGCTGCCCTGGCGACGCAAAATTGCATCTCTGAATTACTTGCTCGCATCACATGTCTGGCAGCAAGATCACAATGGTTTCACCCACCAGGACCCAGGATTCCTCGACCATGTGATCAACAAGAAGGCCGATATCGTTCGGGTTTACCTACCGCCCGATGCCAATTGTCTATTGTCGGTCTTTGATCATTGCCTGCGTAGCCGCCATTACGTTAACGTGGTCGTCGCCGGCAAACATGCAATGCCACAATGGCTAACCATTGACGAAGCCGTTGTGCATTGCACCGAAGGCCTGGGTATTTGGCAATGGGCCAGCAATGACCAGGATGCTGATCCTGACGTTGTAATGGCGTGCTGCGGCGATACCCCGACGCTGGAAATTCTTGCCGCCGTATCGATACTTCGGCAATGTTTGCCCGACCTGAAAATAAGAGTGATCAACATCGTCGATTTGATGCGATTGCAACCTTCCAATGAGCATCCGCACGGCCTAAGCGATACCGATTATAACTCGCTGTTTACCAAGGATAAGCCGATTATCTTTGGGTTTCACGGATATCCCTCATTGATTCACGGTTTGACGTACCGCCGAGTGAACCGAAATTTACATGTCAGAGGCTATAAAGAGGAAGGAACCATCACCACCGCATTCGACATGCGCGTGCAGAATAATTTAGACCGGTTCCATCTGGTATCTGATGTCGTCGATAACGTTCCTAATCTTGGTAGCACCTATCTCAAGCAGGCAATGGCGGACAAGGTCATCGAACACAAGAGTTACATTGACCAGTATGGACAAGACCTTCCAGAGATCCGCGATTGGAGATGGCGCAATTCGCGATAAACCTTGACACTAGAAAATTCAATGATTCGTTTGCCGATCAATATTGGTTTACGTCGAATCTTTCGATTCAACCTAAACCAATATTGATCTAAGCGAAGCACTTGCGGCCAGGGATAGGGGTCAGCTTGCGATGCCTGGGAGACCGCGCCTGCAACACTTGTTGCACTGTCGCAGGGAACCGTCTGACCGATGAGGCAAGTCGAAGCTATCGCTCACTGATCCCGACTCAACTCATAAAGGCTGATCGTTACAGGCAGAAATTGTCCCGTTGCGCCGAAGCGTTGATGGATCGCGGGCAACACAGCATCCGTGCGATCCGCAGTAAAAGAGTATTCAAGACGAGTATTTTAATTGCCTGTTGCCGTCCCCATATCCAAAGGGCAACAAATGGAGTGAACGATGAGCGGAGCGGTCAACATCATTGTTTCCTTCATCTGGGCGATCATCGGGCTCGTGATGAGTTTCATCGCCTATATCGATGCGCTCTTGGCTGGCATGATGACCTCGATAGGCATTCCGGCAAACGTCCAAACAATCCTGCTGATCGTTGTCGCGATATCACTGATCGTGCTTGCCGTCAGGTTGTTCAGCCGGTTAATCGCCGCGTTGATCGTGGTCCTATTGGTCTTGCTGCTCATCAACAAGATTGACCCAAATTTGGTCGCGTCGCACGGACATCAGCCCGTCGCCCATCTGAACCAAGGCACGCGGGCGTCCACACAATGATGGGCAATCGGGCAGTCAGGTTTGTTGGTCGGATCGACGCGGAATAGGCTGATGTTCTTATGTTGGTGATCAGAAAGTCCTGAGCAAACAGCCTTGCCCTCAGTCGAACAGGCGGCCAACACAATCAACAGTAAACGACGCAGTAATACGGGCGAATAAATCTCGGTATCCCTAGGCAAATTCTCTGGAAGCCACGCCACGCCGTGAATCGACTCACCGGCTGTTTGGTCAGAAATTGTTGGAGGTGCCCAGCTTCATAACCGGGTGGGGGAGGGGGCGCAATATTCCAACCACGCCGCGCCATCCGAAACTGCCACCCTTCGCCTTATCGACCCATTCGTTCCCGATTTTCATCCGCCCGACCAACCCAGTGGCCGTATCGCCTCATGCCAAAACGCCGCGAACCATTTTAATGTGATAATTATCACATCTTTGCTCCAGCTGCTCCTGTATCACTCAGATCAACGATCACCACCCCAACCCGCACCCAGGAGCCACGCCATGACCACTCTTTCTCTCCACACCGCCCCCGCCGCCCCT